>CBIGPF010000009.1:0-65024 GCA_966191535.1 uncultured Pseudomonas sp.
CCCCCCCTCCCACATTTGGCTGCTTCCCCTTTTTGGCGCGCGTTGGCCGGCCAACCCGGGCCGGCTCCCACCCAAGCGGGGGTTCGCGTGCAAGCCCGCTCCTACATATTCTGCGGATAAAAAAAGGCGGCGCCGCTCGCGCGGTGCCGCCTGAAGTCACGGAGTTGCTACATCGTGGGACCGAAATACATCGGCCCCGATGTATTGGATTACCGTTCGATGATCGCGGTCACACCCTGACCGCCTGCCGCACACACCGAGATCAATCCACGCCCCTTGCCAGCAGCGTCCAGCAGCTTGGCCAGGTTGGCGACGATACGCCCGCCGGTGGCGGCAAACGGGTGACCGGCGGCCAGCGAGCTGCCCTTGACGTTCAGCTTGCTGCGGTCGATGGAGCCCAGCGGCGCATCGAGGCCGAGGCGGGTCTTGCAGTACTCCGGGTCTTCCCAGGCCTTGAGCGTGCACAGCACCTGGGCGGCGAAGGCTTCGTGGATTTCGTAGAAGTCGAAGTCCTGCAGGGTCAGCCCGTTGCGTGCGAGCAGGCGCGGCACCGCGTAGACCGGCGCCATCAGCAGTCCCTCGTGACCGCCGACGAAGTCCACCGCCGCCGCTTCGCCGTCCTTGAAGTAGGCAAGGATCGGCAAGCCGCGCGCCTTCGCCCACTCCTCGCTGGCCAGCAGCACCACCGAGGCACCGTCGGTCAGGGGGGTGGAGTTGGCCGCCGTCAGCGTGCCGCGCGAACCGCGCTCGAACACGGGCTTGAGGGTGCCGATCTTCTCCAGGTTGATGTCCGGACGCAGGTTCTGGTCGCGCACCAGGCCGCGGAACGGCGTCATCAGGTCGTTCTGCCAGCCCTCGTCGTACGCGGCCGCCAGCTTGTGGTGGCTCTCGAAGGCCAGCTTGTCCTGCTCGTCACGCGGGATGGCCCAGGTCTGCGCCATCAGCTCGCAATGCTCGCCCATCGACAGCCCGGTGCGCGGCTCACCGTTCTTCGGGATGTGCGGCATCAGGTGGCGCGGGCGGATCTTCAGCAGGCTCTTGAGCTTCTCGCCGTTGGACTTGCCGCGGTTGGCTTCCAGCAGGATCTTGCGCAGCCCTTCGTTGACGCCGATGGGCGCGTCGGAGGTGGTGTCCACGCCACCGGCGATGCCGCAGTCGATCTGCCCGAGGGCGATCTTGTTGGCCACCAGGATCGCCGCTTCCAGTCCGGTGCCGCAGGCCTGCTGGATGTCATAGGCCGGGGTTTCCGGCGCCAGGCGCGTGCCCAGCACGCACTCGCGGGTCAGGTTGAAGTCGCGCGAGTGCTTGAGCACCGCGCCGGCGACGACCTCGCCCAGGCGCTCGCCGTGCAGCTTGTAGCGCTCGATCAGCCCGTCCAGCGCGGAGGTCAGCATCTCCTGGTTGCTCGCCGTGGCATACACGGTGTTGGAGCGGGCGAAGGGAATACGGTTGCCGCCGACGATGGCGACCCGGCGCAGTTGGGTCATGCAGGGCTCCTGAGAATGAGCGTTGAAGTGCGGTCAAGGCTAACCTTAGCCGCTTGTGTCGCATTGGCCGCCCCGCCGTTGCGCAGGTCAGCGCGGTCAATTGCGCCGAACCCGCTGCTGCGTAGAGTGGTCAGCACTTTGAGAACCTGTGCAGGAGCCCGTTCCATGACCGATCGCTACATCGCCTTCGCCAACTCCAACGTCGGCCGCCGCCTGGTCGGAGCCCTCGGCCTGCCCGCGCCGGTCCGCCTGGAGCGCTGGAGCGCCGGGCGCACGCGGCCGGTGGACGGCGCGCTGCTGCTGGGCGGCGAGGGCAACCTGAACGAGGCGGTGCTGCCCTTCGCCGAGCGCCTGACCGATGCAGTGTTCTCCTTCAATGATGGCCAGTACGGCCTGCCGCGCTGGACCGCCGAGCATGGGCCGAAGCTCAAGGCGATCGTCTTCGATGCCAGCGGCCTGACCCGTTTCGAGCATACCCTCGAGCTGCGCACCTTCTTCCAGGGCGCCCTCAAGGGCCTGGATAAATGCCCGCACGTGGTGATCCTCGGCCGCGCGCCGGAATCGGTGAAGGACCCGATCGCCGCCAGCGTGCAGCGCAGCCTGGAAGGCTTCAGCCGTTCACTGGGCAAGGAAATCCGTCGCGGTGGCAACGTACAACTGGTGTATGTCGGCAAGGGCGCCGAGGACCAGCTCGAAGGCGCGCTGCGCTTCTTCCTTTCGCCCAAGAGCGCCTATGTGTCCGGGCAGGTGGTGCGCCTGTCCGCCTATGACAAGCAGGTGCAGGACTGGAGCCGTCCGCTGGTGGGCAAGCGCGCGCTGGTGACCGGCGCCGCCCGTGGCATCGGTGCAGCCATCGCCGAGACCCTCGCCCGTGACGGCGCCGACGTGGTGCTGCTGGACGTGCCGCCGGCCAAGGAGGCCCTCGACGCACTCGCTGCGCGCCTGGGCGGACGCGGCGTGGCGCTGGATATCTGCGCCGCCGATGCCGGTGCGCAACTGGTGGCAGCCCTGCCGGACGGCGTCGACATCGTGGTGCACAACGCCGGCATCACCCGCGACAAGACCGTCGCCAAGATGAGCGAAGCCTTCTGGAACTCGGTGATCGACGTGAACCTCAAGGCCCCGCAGGTGCTGACCCAGGCACTGCTGGACGCCGGCAAGCTGCACGATGACGGTCGCGTGGTGCTGCTCGCGTCCATCAGCGGCATCGCCGGCAACATGGGCCAGACCAACTATGCGGTGAGCAAGGCCGGCCTGATCGGCCTGGCGCAGGCCTGGGCGCCGGCACTGGGCAAGAAGGGCATCAGCATCAACGCGGTGGCACCGGGCTTCATCGAGACCCAGATGACCGCCGCCATCCCGCTGACCATCCGCGAGGCCGGCCGGCGCATGAACTCCATGGGCCAGGGCGGCCTGCCGCAGGACGTCGCCGAAACCGTGGCCTGGTTCGCCCAGCCGGGTTCGGGCGCGGTAAGCGGGCAGGTACTGCGAGTCTGCGGGCAGAGCCTGCTGGGTGCCTGACTGCGTTCCCCTGTAGGAGCGCGATCGCACCCATGGGGCGCTCCTACAGGTCCGCTCCGCGTCGCGTCTGCCGGCTCGCGTAGCAGCGGACCTTGTCCGCGATCCGACCGGCAGACCGACTGCTCAGCTCCGCGCCGCCACCAATTCACGAAACTCCTCCGCACTCACCCGGTGATCGCCATCGCGGTCCGCCCGCACGATCAACGCCGGCTCCTGTGTCATGAACTCCGCCTGGCTGACCTTGCCGTCGCCATCCTGGTCCGGCCAGGCGATGGCGTTGGGGGAAACGTGCACGCTGGGGTTGGGCGGGGTCACTTCTTCGCGGGTGAGCAGACCATCCTGGTTGCGGTCCAGGCGGTGGAACATGCGCACGCGCATGGCGGACAGGTCATCGGCTTCGATAAAGCCGCTGCCATCGCGGTCCAGGCGGGAGAACGCCGTCTCGCCCATCTCCCCCGCCACGGCGTGCTGAAGGCTCAGCAGCAGGACGGTGGACAACAGCAGGGTCTGGCGGATTCGGCTTTGCATCGGGTGCACCTTGGCGGCAATTGACCGGCAAAGCCTATCCAGAGGTGGACTCGAAACGGTTCGATCACTCCGCCGGCGGCTGCGGGCGGCCACGCCGGCGGAACTCCACCGGGGTCTCGCCGACCCAGCGTTTGAAGGCGCGGTAGAAGGTGCTCGGCTCGGAGAAGCCGGTGCGCTCGACGATCACCTCGATGCGCTCGTCGGTCTTGAGCAGCAGTTCCTTGGCCAGGCGACAGCGGTAGTCGGTGACCAGGTCGTTGAAGCGTACCCCGGCCATGGCCAGGCGTTCGCGCAGGCGGCGGGCCGGCATGTCGAGTCGGGCAGCGACCTGCTCCAGCGTCGCGCCACCATCCACCAGCAATACGCCGATCAGCTCGCGCACCTTGCGCACCAGGTCCAGCCGCTCCACTTCCGCCAGTTGCCGGCGCGCCAGGGATTCATGCATGCGCAGCAGTTCGGGCGCGGCGTGGCGCGAGGGTTTTTCCAGCACTTCGGCGTCGAATACCAGGGCATAGCGATCAGCGCCCAGCACCGCAGGGCAGCCGTAGACCTCGCGATAACGCTCGGCAGGCGCGCCTTCCTCGTGCATCAACTGCACTTCGTGGGGCTTGAAGTCGCCCTCGGTAAGGGCATGGAACAGACGCACCACCGCGCCGGCGAGCATCTCGGGGAAATGCCGGTTGGTCCCGGCGCTATGGCCGAGCAGCAATACGGCCTTCTCGCCTTCCACTTCCAGGCGCGCGTTGAGGGTGTCGGAGAGCAGGCGCACGTAGCGCAGGGCGTGGCGCAGGCCTTCGCCGAAGGTGGCGCTGGAGAGGAACAGGTATTCCAGCAGCAGGCCGTGGAACGCAGGCAGGTGGCCGGCCAGGTAGAGGCCGACGTGCTCTTCGCCGCACTCTTGCGCGGCAGCCTTCCAGAACAGGTTCTGTGCACTGTGGGGGAATCGTCCGGCAGGCAGGCTGCCGGCTGGCAGGCCGACGCGAGCCAGCACGCGGTCGGGGTCGGTTCCGCTGGCGCGCAGGGCGTCGATCACCGGGCGCATCAGCGCCACATCGTCGGTCAGATCACGCATGGTGTTTTTTCTAGTTATCCATGAGGCGGGCCCATCTTAGGCAGCTTTCCCATCGACCCTCAAGAGAATCAGGAACCATCGTGCGGGAAATATCCGAGCAATCGGACGGTCACATTGACTTGCCTGCCGCGCACGGCGTTGCCACGGCCAATGCCCGTGCCTGACCGGCGGCTAAGCTGAGTGAATATTCGTCAGGAGATACCCGATGCCCCGCGATTGGCTTGACCTGTCCGCCCCACCCGCCCTCACCGGCCTGTTCGCCCGCGCCGCCATACGCCGCGGCGTGCGTGGCCGCAGCCTGCCGACGCGCGGCCTGCGCTGCCCGGTCACGGTCGACCCGAAGCACCTGGAGCGCTATCGCAAGGTCTGCGGCTTCGCCGACAACCACCTGCTGCCGCCCACTTACCCGCACATCCTCGCGTTCGGCCTGCAGATGGGCCTGCTGACCGACGCGCGCTTCCCCTTCCCGCTGCTGGGCCTGGTGCACCTGGAAAACCGTATCAGCGTGTTGCGCCCACTTGGCGGCCTGGGACCGTTCAACGTCAGCGTGCGGGTGGACGACCTCCAGCCCCACGAAAAGGGCGTGACCTTCAGCATCATCACCCAGCTGCACGACCAGCTCGGGCTGCTCTGGGAGGGTGACAGTCGCATCCTGTTCCGCGGCATGCGCCTGGACGGCACGCCGCCGGCCCGCGACGAAGTGGCCGAGCTGCCGCTGGAGCAGATCGACGCCTGGAACTGCCCGGCGGACATCGGCCGGCGCTACGCCCGGGTGGCCGGCGACTACAACCCGATCCACCTGTCCGCGGCCAGCGCCAAGCTGTTCGGCTTCCCCCGCGCCATCGCCCATGGCCTGTGGAACAAGGCGCGCAGCCTGGCTGCCCTGAACGACCGCCTGCCGATGGCCGGCTATCGGGTCGACGTGCGCTTCCAGAAGCCGGTGCTGTTGCCGTCGCAGGTCAACCTGCTGGCCAGTGAGCCAGCACCTTCCGGGCAGTTCAGCCTGCGCGGCAAGGATGGCCTGCCGCACATGGCCGGCAGCTGGAGCCCGCTGGACGTTTGAGGCGCCAGGCTTGAAGCTATGGGGCTCACGTTGGAGCCCCATCTGCATGAACCTCGAAGCCATCACCGCGCGCCTGCACGCCATCCGCGACCACAACGACTGGAGTCGCTTCCACAGCCCGAAGAACCTGGCCATGGCCGCCAGCGTGGAAATGGCCGAGCTGGTGGAGATCTTCCAGTGGCTGCGCGAGGACGAATCGCGCCAGCTGCCACCGGAAAAGCTCGCACACGCCGGGCAGGAAGTCGGTGACATCGTCCTCTACCTGCTGCTGATGTGCGCGGAGCTGGGCATCGACATGAACCAGGCGGTGCTCGCCAAGCTGGCCGACAGCGAACGTCGCTTCATCGAGGGGGGCGCCAAGTGAGCGATTCCCCGAAGACCGGCGACCGCCATTTCGATGAACTGGCCACGCGCTTTGCCGAGAAGATCTACGGCGGTGCCAAGGGCGCCATCCGCCTCGCCGTGCTGCAGGCCGACCTCGCCGAGGCATTGCCCGACCGTCCACTGCGGGTGCTGGATATCGGTGCTGGCCTGGGCCACATGTCGCTGTGGCTGGCCGGGCGCGGTCACGACGTCACCCTCGCCGAACCCGCCGCACCAATGCTCGACGGCGCACGCCAGCGCTTCGAGGAAGCCGGCCTGCACGCCACCTTCATCGAGGCGCCCTGGCAGGACCTGCTCGGACAGCTCAACGAGCCTTATGACCTGGTGATCTGCCACGCCGTGCTGGAATGGCTGGCCGAGCCGCTGGCGATCCTGCCGGTGCTGCACCAGCTGACCCGCGCCGACGGCTGGCTGTCCCTGGCCTTCTACAACCGCGATGCGCTGATCTACCGCAACCTGCTCAAGGGTCATTTCCGCAAACTGCGCAAGAACCGCTTCTCCGGCGAAGGGCAGAGCCTGACGCCGCAGGAACCGCTCGACCCGCGCGTGCTCGAAGCCGCCATGGCCGGGCACTGGAACATCGAGGCACGCAGCGGCGTGCGGGTGTTCCATGACTACATGCCGGTAGAGTTCCAGCACAAGGCCGAGCCGCTCGACCTGGTAGAGATGGAACTGCAATACCGTCGACACCCTGCCTTCGCCGGCCTCGGCCGCTACCTGCACTGGCTGTGCCGGCCGCAGGATTAGGTGCATAGTTGCCACTGCGCACGCCCCAGCAGACCGGCGTGCGGGAGTCCGTCATGCCGCGTTACCTGTTGATCCTGCCACTGCTCGCCGCCCTGGCCGCCTGCCAGTGCCAGAACCCCTACACCGCCACCTCGCTGCCGATGCCGCCCGCCCCCGCGCAGGCCGCCCATCCCGGTCTCGACCCCGGCAGCTACCCGGCCGCGCCGCTGGATTACGGGCGCTATCGCTCGTGGAGCTGGGTGGACGGCACCGGTTTCGGGGGCCCACTGCAGGACGCCGTCAGCGAAGCGCTCGACCAGCGCGGCCTGCGTCCGGCGCGCGCGACAGCCCCGGCGGACCTGACCGTCAGCGCCCACCTCTCCAGCGAGCAGCGCACCCGGCAGACCACCGACTATTACGGCGGCGGCTACTACGGCGGCTGGAACGACCCGTGGTACGGCGGCGCGTCCTACCCTGTCACCCGCACCTACGTGGTCACCGTCAGCGTGGTGCGCATCGCCCTGTTCGACGCCCAAAGCCATCAGGAAATCTGGAGCGGTAGCGCCGAATACGAAAACGCCAGCAGCCAGACCGACCAGGCCCGCGCCCTGCGCGAAGCCGCACGCAAGGCCATGGACGGCTACCCGCCCGGCTGATCGGCAAGCGGCTGCGAAGGTTGCCAGGCGGACATCCCCTGCGACCTTGCGCAGCCCGTCTGCCACTTGCCTTTGCGCGGACTCTGCGCTTGGATGAAAGCTCTGTCAGGAGTATTCCAACCATGATCCGCCGCTTACTGTTACTGGGCCTGATGCTGGGCCTGGCCGCCTGCGAAACCACCAGCGTCAGCCGCGACTACGACACCACCCGCGACTTCGCCCGCTACATGACCTGGAGCTGGGCACAGCCGGCCTTCGAGTACCGCCCGGACGACCCGCGCATCAAGAGCGACCTCACTGAACAGCGCATCAGCGACGCGGTGGCCGGCGAGTTCGACCGACGCGGCCTGCGCCAGGCGCAGGGTGGCAACCCCGGCGACGTGAAGCTGCGCGCCTACCTGATCGTCGACCAGCGCCAGGACCAGGTCACCACCTACACCGGCGGCTACTGGGGCGGGTACTGGGGTGGCTACTGGGGCCCGCCGCCCATGGCCGAGAGCCGTACCGTGACCTACAAGGTCGCGACCATCCAGGTCGACATGTTCGACGGCAAGGACGGCAAGCTGGTCTGGCGTGGCAGCGGCGAACAGATCATGCGCAGCAGCCCGCCGACGCCCGCCGAACGTGAAGCGGCGATCCGCGAGACGGTGCAGAAGATCATCGCCCAGTACCCGCCGCACTGACATCGGATGAACGCGTGAACCCACCTGCCCTGCACCATCGCCCCGCCCTCGCCGACGACCTCGGCGAGGTGGTGAGCTTCCCTCAGGACGCTGACGAGCTCTTCTACTGTTACCCCAAGGCCAGCTGGCCGCTGAGCATCGGCCAACTGGCCGCCGCCATGGCCGAACGGCGTGGCAGCACAGTGGCGCTGCTCGAGGGCCGCGTCGCTGGCTTCGCCAACTTCTACCAGTGGCAGGCCAACGAGTTCTGCGCGCTGGGCAACATGATGGTCGCGCCCTGGGCGCGGCGGCATGGGGTGGCGCAGTACCTGATCGAGGTCATGGAGAATCTCGCCCGTGACCAGTACAAGGCGCAGGTCATGAAGGTGTCCTGCTTCAACGCCAACGCCGCCGGCCTGCTGCTTTACGCACGGCTGGGCTACGGGCCGCGGGGCATCGTCGAGCGCGCCGATCCACAGGGCCGGCGCGTCGCCCTGGTCCAACTGGAGAAAGCCCTTGTCCACGCCTGAGCCCCAGCGTGTGCTGATCATCGTCAGCAGCGGCCCGAGCACCCCGGCACGCTGCGCCGCGCCCTTCTACACCGCCACACTGCTGGCGTGCATGGATGCGAAGGTCACCCTGTTCCTCAGCGGCGAAGGCACGCGCCTGGCCTTCCAGGACATCGCCGACACGCTCTACGCCGCCGACGATGGCGAGCCCGTCAGCCATTTCATCCAGCAGGCCAAGGAGGCCGGCGCGCGCCTGTTGATGTGCCGCGCACCGGGCGTGGCCATCGATGAAAGCCGGCTGATCGAGGACGTCGACGAGATCGCCAGCGGCGGCGAGCTGGCGCGCATGATCCTCGAATACGACCGGGTGCTGACGCTGTGAAGCTGCATGGTCTGGTGTTCCCCGACGAGTTGCTCTATGCCCCCGAGTACAACCTCTGGCTACGCGAGGAAGCAGGTGGCGCCATCACCCTCGGCCTCACCGCCTACGGTTGCGCGGTCTACGGGCAGATCTTCGCCTTCACGCCCAAGCGCGATGGCTGGCACATCGACTGCGACCGCAGCTTCGGCGTGGTGGAATTCGCCAAGGCCGCCTCCTCGGCCCGCAGCCCGCTGGACGGCACCCTCCTCGCCAGCAACGAAGCCGTGGTACGCCGCCCCGGAATGATCAACCTGGACTGCTACGGCGAAGGCTGGATGGTGCGCCTGAAACCCGACGACTGGTCCGCCGCCCGTGGCCGCCTCCTGCAGGGCGACGCCGCGCTGGACGCCTTCGCCCGGCGCATGCAGCTGGACAACTTCGACCCCGATGACGACGGGGTCCAGGCACTGCGCCCGTGAACCGCGCGAGCAGGTGCCTCGCACTCCTGCTCTGCCTGCTCGCCAGTGCATCCGCACACGCCGACCAGCCGACCCAGGACGGCTTCGTCTACCTCGACCAGGTGCTGAAATCCGCGCGCTATGACGTGCGCTACGCCGGCGTCGACAACTTTGTCGGCGAGCCCATCGACGGCTACCGGAAAGCGCGAATCATCCTCACCCACGAGGCTGCCACTGCCTTGGCTGCAGTGGAAAAAGACGTGGCACTGAGCGGCCTGGCACTGAAGATCTTCGATGGCTATCGCCCGCAGCGCGCGGTGAATGACTTCCGCCGCTGGGCCGCCGACCCGCAGGATGTCCGGCAGAAGGCCCGCTACTACCCGCAGTTGGACAAGCCCGCACTCTTCCGCGACGGCTACATCGCCAAGCACTCCGGGCACTCGCGCGGCAGCACCGTCGACCTCACGCTGGTGGATTCGAAAACCGGGGAAGAGCTGGACATGGGCAGCCCGTTCGACTTCTTCGGACCCATCTCCCATCACGGCACCGCGTTGATCGGCGTACAGCAGACGCGCAACCGCGAAACCCTGCGCCAGGCCATGTTGCGGCATGGCTTCGAACCGTACAGCGCCGAGTGGTGGCACTACACCCTGAAGGCTGAGCCTTACCCGACGACCTACTTCGACTTTCCGGTGCAGTGAAGGACAGCGGCCGTCCCTGGCCGTAGTGGATCAGTTGTCGTGCTGGGTGTTCTTGTGCGCCGGCTTGGTCGCGGAGATCGCCGTCGCCTTCGCCTTGCCGTGGGTGTCCTTGGAGTGCGCCACGGCAGACGTCGCCTGGCCGTGGCCCTTGCTGTCGTTCTTTTCGGTGCCGTAGTGGTTGCCACTCAGGCCATGATCACGAGTGGCCTTGCCAGCATGCTCGCCGCCATCGTTCGCGCCATTGCTGTTGCTGCCATGGTTGCCGCCAGCGTTCCCGCTGCTCGCGCCATTACCACCGCCGTTACCGCTGCCATTGCCGCCACCGTTTCCTCCGCCATTGCCACCACCATGACCACCGCCGTCGCCCTTGGCATAGACCGAGCCGATCGGCGAGAGGTCGGCAGGCAGCAAGGCTGTCATGCCGAGTGCGAATGCACAGGCTACTGCAACAACCAGGGACTTTTTCATCGTGTCATCGCCTCCATGGGCGGGGTTTGGATAATGCTATGACTCTCCTGCAGGCCCCGCTGTTCGCGGGCTGCCGACGAAATGCCCGCACGCGGGTACCAACACTTGCCTGCCAGGATGTTCATCGCCAACCTGCAGGGGCGGGCCGCTCTTCAGAAAAGCACTGGGCGCGATCGCGTCCACGGGGCGCTCCTGCAGGATTTCCCGGAACTCTGGCCTCCGGATCATTCTCCAACCCTCGCCCCCACCGCCGCACCGCTGGAGTGTCCGCATGCCCCCGCAAGCCCCCGAGTTCGACGGCCAACGCTGGAGCAACGCCGAACAAGACCGCATCGACGTCGTCCCCGCCGATCCCCACTGGCCCCAGCGCTTCGCCGAGGAAGCCGACGCCATCGCCCATGCCGCCGACCTCCCCGGCCTCGGCATCGAGCACATCGGCAGCACCGCCGTACCGGGGCTGGACGCCAAGCCGATCATCGACATCCTCCTGCTGCCGCCCCCCGGCAGCGACCCACATCGACTGATCGAGCCGCTGCGACAGCTGGGCTACCAGTACTGGGCCGAGAATCCCGACACCACGCGGATGTTCTTCGTCAAAGGCATGCCACCGCTGGGCAACGGGCGTACCCACCACGTCCACGTCATGGACCTGGGCGAGGCCTCGCGCCGCCTGCTGTTCCGCGACTGGCTGCGCACCCACCCTGAAGACGCCAGGCTCTATGCCCAGGTCAAGCACGAGCTGGCCCGGCGTTTTCCTACCGACCGTGACGCCTATACCGACGGCAAGGACGAGGTCGTCGCGCAGATACTCGGCCGCGCACTCAACCCACCGGAACACCACCGCGACCGCGAAGGCGACACAGCACACGGCGGCGAAATCCAAGGTCCGGACAGCCACTGAGGGAAGCCACGTGTTAATCAGTCGTTAATCCACCCGGCCGAAGCTCGGGGCTCCCCTTCAGGAGAAAGTCCCATGCTCAAGCTCTCCGTGGTCACCTTCGCCTGCTTCACCCTGGTCGGCTGCGCCGACTCCCCGCACTTCAGCCACTTCAGCGCCATCGAATCGCCCGTGCGCGAGTCCTTTGGCGAAGACAACCTCGAACGCCAGCCCACCCGCGTGCGCCTGCAGAGCGACGACTACTCGGCGCAGCAACAACGGATGATGTGGGGTCAGTGACACCGCACCCTCTCGGCAGACCGCGCCCGCGGCTGCCGATTGCGCTATAACGGGTGTTCCCCAAGCCACAGGAATGGACGCCATGGCCTTCGATTGGCACAGCGACCCGATCACCCGGCAGACTCCGCTCGACGCCCACTACCGCAACACGCAGAACGTCCGCCGCTTCATGACCCGGCACTGCGGCGACGACTTCCACTTCGACCGCGCCTTCATGGCCTGGATACGCAGCGGCGCGCCGGCTGACATGGGGGCTGTGGTGGATGAGTGGCGGCGCCGCCGCGGTGAGCCCTGAAGACACAGCCCTGGAGTCAACCACCCAGCCACAGCGTGAACTGGCCGTCCCGCACCGCCAGCGCCTGCCGCACCACGCTGTAGTGCAGCGGTAGCACACCGCCGGTGCCGACCTTCAGGTGATCAGCCAGCGACAGCACTTCCTCGAAGGAAGCCTCCGGCAAGTACTTGTTGATGGAAAAACTGTCGCGACCGATGAGCACCTGCACTGCATAGACGTCCTGCCCGATCGGGTCATAGGCCAGCAGCCCCTGCACCTCGACGCCAGCCGCCAGCCGGAACAGCGCCCTCACCAGCAGCAGAGAGTCACCGGGCGCCACCTCCGCCGACGTCGTCAGCGGCACCAGAAAAGCGTCCTCGCGCATACCATCCTGCCAGCGCCACAGGTCGCTCAGCTCCAGATGCTCTTCGGTAAACAGGTCCAGTCTGACCATGGCGCCCCTCCAGCCGGTTCCTCACGATCAGCTTAGCCAGCCGAGCGGGCACGGTCAGGAGAGATATCGACAGGAGAGGAATTGGCGGAAGGCAGTGAGAGTCGAACCCGTTTTTGGACTTGGCCATTGATGGTCATTATTGGCTAACACCGCAGAAATAGAGGCTTTCAGCTGGGCTATATAGGCCATTGGAGGCAAGTCTCAGCAAGTGATTTCGACACTTTTTCGACTCCACCTACCGCTTCTCACTGATCATCACTTGGACTATATTGGCCAGCATTGGCTATGCGGGTTTTGCGCTCCGGCACACCCAATAATCCCCCTAAAACGGTAAGAACAAATAAAAAAGGATTTTTATGTCTCTACCCACTGTATATACACAGGTCTATGGTCAGCTTCCTGATTTCTTTGCAAAACTTCAGGAAGGGCAGGCTCCCTCAAGCTTTACACAGCAACATTTGAAAGACATCGGCTTCCCCTCTTCAAACCATAGAACATTTATCCCTCTACTCAAGGCTCTAGGCTTTTTAACACCTAGCGGCAGCCCGACTGATCGCTACCTAAATTATCGCGACAAATCCCAATCACGAGTCGTATTGGGTGCCGCGCTTAAAGATGCCTATGCTGATCTCTTCGTCATCAAGTCTCATCCTACTGACAAGGATCGCCCACTTATTGAAGGGAAATTCAAAAGTGCTTTAAATGCAAGTGATCGCACAGCGGAACTTATGGCCCGAACTTTTTTTGCCTTACTAAAACTTGCAGACATTGACACTCATGATACGACCTCATCAAGCTCACCGATTGCCGCATCCACTCCCAAAGAGCCTGAGCCACACCAAACACACCCGACAGGAAAAACGGTTGTAGCTACTGGACTGCATTACAATATACAAATACATTTACCCGCCACCAAAGATGTGGAGGTTTACAACGCCATCTTCAAATCTTTAAAGGAGCACCTCATTGGCTAGCTCACATAAAGATGTCAGAGACTTTCTTTTTCGGGGATTGATGTTCGAGGCTGAAGCCACCGTATTCCAGGGTGCAGGCATCCAGATCGGAGCTGACAAAGCCGAATCAGAGGATCGCCTGTTGGCTGAAGCTCTCGCACCATTCAGCGTGGGCAGGAGAAATGAAGCTCTTGAAATGGCCAGATTGTACGCTTTGCTCTATTGCTTCGAGAATGAGATACGGCAGCTAATTAGAGAAACGCTAGAAGAGAAACAAGGGCCAGATTGGTGGGATAAGCTGCCCAATAGAATAAAGAGCCATGCCGAGACCCGACAGGCAGGTGCATTGAAAGATTCATGGCTGGAAGGGCAGAAAAGAGACCTCTTGGGATTCGTAGACTTTGGAATGCTAGCCTCAATAATAACCGAGTGCTGGGAACACTTCCCAATAATCCCATCACAGCACTGGCTAAAACAAAGAATGGATGAGTTGGAGAAGGCAAGAAACTTTATCGCACACAACCGCATGCTTCTTCCAAGCGAGTTCCAACGCATATACATGTACATTTCAGACTGGAACCGAGTTATTGGTCTTTAACTACTGATCGCCCTTAACAATAAGGGCGACTAACTACGAAACTCAAAATTTAATCCATAGCGCAGTTACATCATCCCAATTAAAACCATATCCAGCATCACTCAGCTCGCGAGTGATCTCTTGCATGAGACCATCAAGCTCATCCTCAGGAATTCCATAATCCAACTCTAAATCACTCAGAGTTACTAATGCCTCACTGTGCCCCAAGGTAACGGCGCGGGATATCCCTGCAATCACACGTTTCCGAATCTCATCGGGGATTCCGCTCCGAGCCATTAACGCCAGTTCGCGTGCACGGGCAGCAGGGATTATTCCTTCAGATAAGTTCTCGGCGAGATAGCTCGACTCAAGGCGAGCTACTAATTCTGCGTTTAGCGAACGGCCTGCCGCCTTGGCGGACTGCTCAGCTTGGCTCCGGAGTTGCGCCGGCATACGAAGTTTGAATTGGGGATCGTCTCTACTCATGCGCAAATGATGGACCACGGTGGTCTTGACGGCAATGGGACCACCGTGGTTTCATTTCATCGGACCACGGTGATCCCGACTGGTAAGGAATGAGAATGCAGCACGAAATCCAAGCGAAGGACCTAGTGGCATACCCCCCAGTTATGCCCTGGAGGGAGTTTGCTGACTGGATTCGCATGGGCGACCGCCATGACGTTGTTTGGGGTTGGATTCGCAACGGCTACATCCCTCACGAGAAGGTCGGCAAGCACGTGCTGGTCAACGTCGCGCTGTTCACCAGCCAGCTTATGGAAAAGGAGTTGCCCCTATGAGCGAACACGAATCGAGCCCCGACATTTGCACCATCCCCGCCTTCGCCGAAATGTGCGGAGTGAGTGTTGAAGAAGCTGAGGAATGGGTGCGTAACGGCACCATCCCCAGCACCACCATGGGGGAAATGCAGGTGGTGAACATGGTCTGCTTCCGCGCTGAGCTGCTCAGTGGCAAAGAGAATTTCGAAGCGGGGGACTACAGCAATGGCTAGCAACCGTGTCTCCCTGGATACCGAAAGAGCCCTGACCTATCTGGGCCAAACCGTTTTGATCGAAATGTTATGGCCGGATGACCCCGAGCCGGTATGGCGTCTGGCTCGCGTTGTTGGTGTAGTTGTACCCGTCGAAGGCGTGCGCGATGAACCGCACTTCCTCACGGTGGAGGTAGGGGTTACAGACGAATTCGCGAATGAGGTCTTTTGGGACACCATCCGCACGATTCGGGTGATGCGGTACCGCGACCGGCAGGGTTCCGGCAACGTACTGGGCCGCGTCGCCCACCCTAAACCATCGCGCTCAAGGGCCGCGCTCCCGGCTCGTCGGAACAGCCCCATCGTTCCGGCGAACGGAAGCACGGGCGCAGCGAACCCTTGAACGCATGCCCGCCACCAGCCTTGGCCGGTGAGCGTGGGGCAGCTTCTCCGCCCCGCGCTCCCGAGCCCTCGGCGGCAAGAGCGGGATGACAAGGGCAGAGCCCTTGGTGTTGGGCAATGCCGGTCGTGCATACCAGAGCGGAGTGAATGGGCTTAATTGGATAGTGTTGGACTACGTTTCCGACCCCATTCCCCTTCGGCATAGCCCCGTTCCAGCACCTGATTTTGTGGTGAGATAACCACAGCGGCGCGCCCCAGAGCCCCGTTCCAAAGCCTCTCAATCCCACCATTTCCGAACGCTGAATCACCGGCGCGAGCGCCTGCATTCCAGCGATGGGCACGCTCATGCCCAGGAAATGCAAACGAGGAAAACGCGATGAGCCTAGAGGGACTGATCAACGTCGTTGCTCTCGTGCTGACAGCCTACCTCCTGGGCGGCGCCGCTCAGCCCAAGTCACCCACCATCCCGTCCTGCTGGATCAGTCCGGTGCAGCTGGAGTGCTGGACGTTCGCCGCGACGCCGGCCGGGAGCGCCAGGCACGAGCGGTAGGCCGAAGGCGCGGCGACGTCCCTGTAACACGTCTAACAACACACGCAGTGAAATGGACATTAATGGATAACGTTGGAGAATTCAGATGGCAAAGTTCAGTGATCAGCGTCGACTGCTAGTTCAACCTGACGGTCAAATCATCGACTCACCTCGTGGCCGCCTCTTCATCGACTGCTACACGGCGAAAATGACCGACCTTTCTGGAGTGCGCGTATTGCGCTGCGGTGTGGATACGGTCCGCCAGTTGTACAACGGACTGATTCGCCCCGAAGTCATCGCGCTGTTCGACTCCCAGGAACCGATTGTCGAGTTCGCTGGCTACGAATGGTCCAAGGGGCGTATTGGGCGCGACTCCGGGTATCAGTTCCGCCTGCAGAACGCAGACCTCGGCCTGATCCTGCTGATCAAGAATCACAACATGAAGCTGGAGAGCATCGGTTCTCACCTCAAGATTGAGGTTTCGCCGCATGCGATTGATGGCGTGGCCCCGAAGGCGCTCCAGGGACTAATGGATTCGCTCGCCGCGGCGGTGATGACTCACTGCGAACCCAACCAATGCGCCGTCCACATCGCCCTGGATGTGCAGGGTTGGACTCCGAAAGAAAACATCGTGGATCGCATGTACTGCCGATCAAATCGAGTGCGCCAAATCAGTGGTATCGACCGCATTGAATTCAACGGTAACGCCTCGGTCTACGGACGTGGTGAAACCTACATGTTCGGCTCACCGACAGGGATTCAGCTGGCGGTCTACAACAAGTCGCTACAGGCCCGCGCTACCGACAAGCTCGACTACTGGAACGCCGTCTGGTCCACCCACAAGGGCAATCCGTTTGGTGACAGCGACGCAGCCTACAACCCCAAGCAGCCGGTCTGGCGTATCGAGTTTCGCTACCACCACACCATCATCAATCAGTTCGCTCAGGGCTCCGTAAAGGCCTCTGGCGGCGTGATCGGCACCCGGACCTACGAAGGTATCTCCCAGCACCTCGATCACCTCTGGGTGTACGGCTGCGAGGCTTACCGGCTGCTTGGTCTGCGTACTCAGCATGACCCATTCTGGACGCTCATCATGCAAGACGTGAAGGTCCAGGTGGAGGCAGATCCTCTCATCGAGCGTGTCGAGTATCGGCGCTATCGCAAGACGGCTATGGGCTTCTCCGGCAAGAACTGTGAGATGTTCCTAGGCCAGTTCATCAGCCTCATTGCACGCGAGCGTATCCCCGCAAAAAAGGCGATTGAGTCCGCCTACAGCCTCGAATTCTGGCACGTGATCGAAGACCACTACTTAGCGAAGGGTTGGACTCGGCGAGACCTCGAAAAACACATCAAGAACCTTATCTCAGACCGCTATTTGCGAAGGGGATATGCCGTCTGATGGCAATCACGAAGCTGGAGGATGGACGCTGGCTGGCTGATATCGAACCCATCAAGGGCAAGCGCTACCGCAAGCGATTCAAGACCAAGGGCGAGGCTCAACGCTTCGAAGCCATGGTCCGCTCGCAGACCGCGCTGAACCCGGCATGGAACCCTCGCCCGCAGGATCGTCGCCGGCTGCTGGAACTGATCGCCCGCTGGAAGCTGCTGCACGGTCACGCCCTGGTCGACATCGAGCGCACCGACCTCGTGTTGCGTCGCATGGCTGAAGCGCTCGGCAACCCGGTAGCAGCTGACATGACCGGCGCCCAGTACACCGCGTACCGCGCCCAGCGCATGGCCTCTGGCATCAGCGGCAAGACGGTCAACATTCAGCTCGGCTATCTGCGCTCGATGTTCAGCGTGCTACGGCACCTGGGCGAAATCGACTATGCCGATCCGCTGGAGAAGGTCCGCCCGCTGAAGCTTCAGGAGCGCGAACTGTCGTTCCTGTCGAAAGCCGATATCGCCAAGGTCTTCCACTCGCTCCGCCACCACAGCCGTACCCCGCACGTGGAGATGGTCGCAATGGTCTGCCTGGCTACCGGCTGCCGCTGGGGTGAAGCGCAAGGGCTCGTTCCGGAACGGGTCAAGGCGGGTGCCGTGCACTTCATCAACACGAAGTCCAAGCGTCGCCGCTCGGTGCCGATTTCGCCCGAGCTGGAACAAGGCATCCACGACCACTTCCAGGAACACGGGCTGTTCTCCAACTGTCGAGACAGCTTCGACTACGCGGTGAAAATGTCTGGCGTGAAGTTGCCACCGGGCCAGAAGACCCACGTGCTGCGCCACACCTTCGCGAGCCACTACATGATGAACGGCGGGAACATCCTGACGCTGCAACGGGTGCTCGGCCACGCCTCGCTGAACATGACCATGCGCTATGCGCACCTAGCGCCGGATCACCTGCTGGACGTGCTGACGCTGGGGCCGATCAGGGACTTTCGTCACCTGCGCGATGCCGGGGAGAATCACGAGTGCTAGTATGCTTTGGCAAATTTTGCCATTCCAGAGAGACTGGTCCCATGAGCACGATGAACATTTCCCTGCCGGATACGCTCAAGAGCTTTGTCGATGAGCAGGTCAGCCAGCGTGGTTACGGCACCAGCAGCGAGTACGTGCGCGAATTGATTCGCAAGGATCAGGATCGTCAGCGTCTGCGGGGTCTGCTGATCGCTGGAGCCGAGTCGATGCCTGCGGCACCTGCCGACAGTGACTACTTCGAATCGCTCCGCACGCGGGTGCGTAAGGCCCGTGGATGAAGGCCAAGCCAGTCATTCCGCGAGCACTCGCCAATCAGGATGTTGAAGCGGCAGTCGATTACTACCTGAGCGAAGATGCCGAACAGGCTGCTCTGGGGTTTGTCGATGCCTTGGAAAAGGCATACGCCCATATCGCCCGTCACCCTGGTAGCGGCTCGGCCCGCTATGCCCATGAGCTGGATTTGCCGGGGCTGCACTGCTGGCCACTCAAGCGCTATCCCTACCTGGTGTTCTACGTCGAGCGCGACGACCACATCGATGTGTGGCGCGTCCTTCACGGCATGAACGACATCCCGTCCTGGATGCAGGCTGGCGAGGGTGCACCGCACTGAAAGTCCTTCGACACTTCTTCGACAGCGACCTCGAAGCGTCTTTCCGGGCTGAGCCGGAAGCCTAGAGCCACGCGGGCTGTAGACAGAGGAATTGGCGGAAGGCAGTGAGAGTCGAACTCACCCAGGAACGGCTGCCGTCCCCCACCGGGTTTGAAGCCCGGCCACGCCACCGGGCGTGATTGCCTTCCCTGGTCAGAAGCCGGCTGCGGTGAGTGCAGCGGCGAAAGCGGGAGCCCGGATGTTGCCACTATTGCCATGGCGGATGCCAGCGCAGCGATGCCGCAGTGGGCGGCGTGTCGCGTGGCGGAGCGCGCATGCCTGGACGATGGCATCTTGGCCAAACAACATCATATAGCCATCTATTGGCCAGAAAAGGCGGCAAACCGGTCGGCCGTGCTCTAACCTCGCTAGCAGCGACTCAGGGAGCTCTACGGCATGAAGCCCACTCTACCCATCTTCGATATTTCCCCACGCCAGAGCATTGGCCCGGTCTGTCTTGGCGACTCGCGCTCCGTGGCGCGGGATGCGCTCGCCGCCATCGGATTCCCGCTGGAATCGTCCAACGGCCCGACGGACTACTTCGGCCAGGCGGCGATCCAGACCGAGTACGACGAGCAGGGACTCGTCTGGTTCATCGGCCTGTCCCAGAGCGAGCAGTACCTCGCGCGCTACCAGGGGGTGGATGTATTCGCGCTGGCGGCCGACGAGCTGTTCTCGCTGATCGCTTCGGCGGACGACTCCGGCGCGCACGAATTCACCGACAGCGAGTACCTGTTTCCGGGGCAGATCATCACGTTGTGGGATGCCGACGAGCAGTACGACCGCCAGGGCAACGAGACTCGCCCGGTCTGGGCTCAGGTGGGCATCGGCAACCCCGCTTACGTCGAGGCCGTCTCGGCACTTTGATCCATGAGCGGACTTTGTCGCGCCGGGCACTCTATGCTTGTGCCGCACGCTGACAAGGGAATTCCATGCTGAACGCAAAACTCACCAGGGCGCTGCTCTGGGTGGTCATCATCGTCCTCGCCATCGCCGTACTGGCGCTGGGACTGCGGGTCGCCGCGCTGCGCAACATCCCGCCGCTGGAACCCTGGCACACCTGGGTGCCGGACGACCTGCACAGCAGCGAGATCGACCGCCTGGACTGGGCCGGCTACCTTGCCGCCGAAGAGAAGCTGATGCAGGCCATGCGCAAGGAGATGGCCGCCAGCCTGCAACCCTTCGAGCGTGTCGCCTACAACCGCTACTTCGACCGGAGCGAGGTCTACCCTGGCCACTTCGCCACCGACTGGAACCGCTCCTACGAGATGCGCCCAAGCGGCGATGTGCGCGGTGCGGCGGTGCTGCTGCACGGGCTGACCGATTCGCCCTACAGCCTGCGCCACCTGGGCGAACACCTGCGGCAGCAGGGTTTCGTGGTCATCGCCATCCGCATGCCGGGTCACGGTACGGTGCCGGCCGGACTCACCGACGCCGACTGGGAAGACTGGATGGCCGCCACCCGGCTGGCTGTGCGCGAAGCGTCTGCGCAGTTGCCCAAGGGCGCGCCGCTACTGATGGTGGGCTTCTCCAATGGTGGCGCGCTGGCGATGAAGTACAGCCTGGACGCCCTGGATGATCCAAGCCTCGCAATGCCGAAGCAGGTGGTGCTGATCTCGCCGATGATCGGCGTCACCCGCTACGCCCAGTTCGCCGGGTTGGCGGGCCTGCCGGCGCTGCTGCCAGCCTTCGCCAAGGCGGCCTGGCTGAGCGTGTTGCCAGAGTTCAACCCGTTCAAGTACAACTCCTTCCCCATTGCCGCGGCACGCCAGACGGTGGAACTCACCGACGTCGTGCAGGGCGGCCTGGAAAGCGCCAGCCGCAGCGGGAGCCTCGCGCGCCTGCCACCGATTCTCACTTTCCAGTCCCTTGCCGACAGCACCGTCAGCACCCCGGCCGTCATCAGCAACCTGTACGACCGCCTGCCGGACAATGGCAGCGAACTGGTGCTGTTCGACCTCAACCGCTCGCTGAACTATGGCCCGTTGCTGCGCCCGGAAATGGCCAGCCTCGGCGACCGTCTGCTGCCGGAGCGCGAGCGCAACTATGACCTGACGGTGATCTCCAACAGCCCGCGCTCCAGCCAGGCCTCAGCTCTGCGCACGCCAGCCCACAGCGAGCGACAGGAGAGCCAGCCACTGACGGCGAGCTACCCACCGGACCTGTTCTCCCTGTCCCACGTGGCCCTGCCCTTCCCTCCCGACGATGCGCTCTACGGCCAGCACCCGGACACATCGGAAGACTTCGGCATCCACCTGGGCACCCTCACGCCTCGTGGCGAGCGCGGTGTATTGATCGTCGGGCTGGATCTGTTCCAGCGGGTGACGTCCAACCCGTTCTACGACTACCTCGTGCAGCGGGTCGACCAGGTGTTGCCGCAGCGCTGACGCCTGCCCGGTCCAGGGAAATAGGCAGGAACGACGGAGTCTGCCCAGGACGCAGGCACCACTCTCCGATAGCGAGTCGCGCTGGCGACCGACCGGTGTGGGAAACAGGCGATCAGGAAACGACTTCCGCAGTCGGCTGCGCCAATGCCGAATCCTCCCTGATCCGTCGCTCATTACCGAAGCGCCGGGTGAAGCCGATGCGGTCGAAGTACTCCAGCAGCTGGATGCAGCGCTTGCGGCCGATGCCGATGCGGTCACGGAAGGCAGCAGCGCGGATGATGCCGGCTTCGTCGCGCAGGTGCAGCGCGTGGCTGGCAAGCTGGCGCAGGGTCTGTTCGGGGTAGAACAGGTCCTTGACCACCTGATGCAGCTGACCCAGGCGCGCGAGCTTGCGTAGCAACAGGCGCACGTCGCCTTCCTCCGCGCCCAGCTCACGGGCGAGGTCACGTACCCAGGGCGGGTCGAAGGCGCCGGTCAGCAGCAACGGCCACAGGCGTTCGCGCAGCATTTCGTCAGCTTCGCCCAACTGCACGCGGTGATCGGGCACGTGCAGCCAGGGACCGCTGCTGTCCACGTGCCCGGTCGTCAGCAGGCTTTCCAGCAAGGCGATGAAGACCGGTCGCTCCAATGACGAGAAGGCGTAGCGCCGCAGGCGGTCACGGTCGGGACCGAGCTCATCGGGGGCTTCAGCATGGAAGCGTCGCAGGGCATCGAGCAGTTGCTGTTGCAGCGCCGACCAGCGCTCGGCAGCGAACAGCCGCGCACCGAGCCGGGTGTTGATCTCGACCAGTTCAGCGGGCAACTGCCAGCCGTCACGCGGGCGATTGAACTGTCGCGCCAGCAGCGCAGGATCGAGGCCGTTGCTGGCGTGCGCCAACAACGTCGGCAAGGCACTTTCGAGACCGTCGCCCTGCAGGGTGCGCAGCTGCTCCAGGCGCTCCGGACTGCGCCGGTTGCGCGCGGGAGCGAACGGATCGAGCACGCGACCACCGCCAAGGGTTCGTTGCGCGGACTGGTCACGCAGCACGAGGTAGTCGCCGTGCACGGCATGAATGGGCGCATTCAGCACCAGTTGCGCGAAGGCTCGCTCACCGGGTTGCAGGCGCTCGCCTTCGAGCAGCGCGACACGACCGGTGACGTCCTGCGCGCCGAGGTGCACATGCACTGGCGTCCAGTGGGCGAAGGCGCGGGTTTCGCCGGGCAGCAGGTTCAGGTCGATATCGATGCGCGTGGTAGGTGCATGGAGTTCGGCCGCGATCAGCCAGTCGCCCCGGTGAATCTGGTCGAGATTGAGGCGTTCGCCAGCGATGTTCACCGCCACGCGCTGGCCGGCGTGGGCCTGCTGTGCTTCGCGGTTCTGTGCGTGCAGGCCGCGCACTCGAATTCGGCGGCCAGCGTTGCCGAGCAGCAATTCGTCACCGACACTCACGCTGCCGGCAAAGGCCGTCCCGGTGACGACGACACCAGCGCCGCTGACGCTGAAGGCGCGGTCCACCGCCAGGCGGAAGCCACCGGTTGCGGCGCGTTCGCGGGTTTCGCGCGCCGCGTCGGCAAGTGCTCCGCGCAACACCTCGATACCCTCGCCGCTGATGCTGGACACCGGGAAGATCGTCGCCCCGGCAAGCGGACCGCTCGCCAACAGTTCGTGAACATCTGCGGTGACCTGTTCAACGCGCTCACGAGCGACCCGATCAGCCTTGGTCAGCGCGACGATGGCGCGACGGATGCCAAGCAGCTGGACGATGGCGAGGTGCTCGCGGGTCTGCGGCATCACGCCGTCGTCGGCGGCCACCACCAGCAGCACCAGGTCGATACCGCTGGCACCGGCGAGCATGTTGTGGACGAACCGCTCATGGCCGGGCACATCGATGAAGCCGGTGAGCGCGCCGTCACCCAGATCGGCATAGACATAGCCGAGGTCGATGGTGATACCACGCTCGCGCTCCGCCGGGCGTCGGTCGCCCTCGATGCCAGTGAGGGCACGCAGCAGTGACGTCTTGCCGTGATCGATATGACCGGCAGTTCCGACGATCACGCGTCGTCCTCGGCCAGCAGCGGCAGTTGCGCGACGAAGCCCGGCTCGTCGTCGAGTTGGCGCAGGTCGAGCCAGAGGGCATCGTCATCGATGCGGCCGAGCACCGGGATCGGTAGGCAGCGCAGGCGCTCCTCCAGGTCCAGCAGCGCGCGGCCACGCTGGCGTTTGGGTTGGTTCGGGCGCAGGCACAGCGCGGCGCTGGGCAGGCGCGCGACCGGCTGGGCACCGCTGCCGATCATGCCCAGTGCATCCACGGCGCTGACGCTCCAGCCCTTGCCCAGCAGCGCAGCCAGGGCAGGCGCCAGGCGCTGGGCCTGGACGCGGATATCGGTTTGCGGACGGCTGAGCAGGCGCAGGCTGGTAAGGCGTTCGGCGAGGCGATCCGGATCACGGTAGAGATTGAGCACGGCTTCCAGCGCGGCGAGGGTCAGCTTGTCCACACGCAGCGCGCGCTTGAGCGGGTTCTTCTTGATCCGCCCGATCAGTTCCTTGCTGCCGAGGATCAGTCCAGCCTGCGGGCCACCGAGCAATTTGTCACCACTGAAGGTGACGATGTCGGCGCCGTCGCGCAGCGCTTCCTGCACCGTCGGTTCCTTGGGCAGGCCCCAGCGGGTGAGATCGACCAGGGTGCCGCTGCCCAGGTCCTCCAGCAGCGGCAGGCCATGGGCGTGGGCGATCTGCGCCAGTTGCGGGGTGGCGACGCTGGCGGTGAAGCCCTGCACGCTGTAGTTGCTGGTGTGCACGCGCATCAGCAGGCCGGAGCGCGGGCCGATGACGGTTTCGTAATCCTTGGCGTGGGTGCGGTTGGTGGTACCGACCTCGACCAGCTTCACGCCCGCACGGGACATGATGTCGGGGATGCGGAAGGCACCACCGATCTCGATCAGTTCGCCGCGGGAGATGATCCCTTCCTTGCGCGCGCCCAGGCTGTTGAGCGCCAGCAGCACGGCGGCCGCATTGTTGTTGACCACGGTGACGGCTTCGGCGCCAGTCAACTCGCGGATCAGCCCGGTGATGAGGTCATCACGGTCACCCCGCTTGCCGGTGGCGAGATCGAACTCGAGGTTGAGCGGATAACGCGCGGCCAGCGTGATCGCTTCGATGGCTTCCTCCGGCAGCAAGGCGCGACCGAGGTTGGTGTGCAGCACGGTGCCGGTGAGATTGAACACACGGCGCACGCGGCTGGCGTGGTGTGCGGCGAGGCGTTCTCCTGCGCGACCGGCGAGCACGGACTCTTCCAGCTCGACAGCGGCCAGTTGGCCGTGGCGTGCGGGCTCACGCAACTCGTCGAGCAGGTCGCGCAGGGTCTTGAGCAGGGCCTCGCGGCCATAGCGTTGCTGCAGCGGCTGGCAGGCCGGGCTGCGCAGCAGCCGGTCGATGGAGGGCAGGCGTACCGAGGTCATGGACGAACCTTCTGCTAGGAACAATGTGCTGGAGGCGATGGCTGGGGTCAGTCTAGAAGACCGATGCCCAGGTGGAAGCTATGCCTTTGCAGGATGCGGTGGAGCGCAGCGAAATCCATCACGCCCTGTGCGGCGACAGCATGGGTATCGCTGCGCTCCACCCATCCTACGAAGAGCCGCCGGGTGCAAGCAGCAAGTTCGGCGCGGTGCGCAGGTAGCCGTCCTCGGCGAGGCGGATATCCAGCGCGAGGCTGGCCAGGTCGTCCGCCTGGGCCTCGGCGTGCTTGTCATGCTGCAGGTAGAACTGCTTGAGGTAGGACTGGCAGCCGGGGCAGGTTTCGGCCTTGAGTGGCGCCTGGTCGCTGGCGACGCCTTCGCGCTGCAGCGAGTAGTAGGCCAGGCCCTTGCTCTCGGCGCAGTGGCTGCATTTCACGCGCACGTAGTGCCATTCGCAGGAGCACAGCGAGCAGGACAGGTAGCGCAGCCCGGCGTGCTTGCCCTGGCTGCGGATCATCCCTGCCACCGGGGGTGCGCCACAGGCCGGGCAGAGGGTCTGGCTGTCGGTCTCCGCCAGGGTGTCGTCGGGCAGTTGCAGCAGCCACTGGCTGAAGGCGACCTGCAGCACGGCGCCGAGGAACGGCACCAGCGCCGGCGGCAGCAGATCGAACTGACCATTGAGCAGGCCCAGCGCCCAGGCCTTGCGCTGGCCGGAGTCGGCGGTGCGCAGGGCCTTCAGCGCTTCGACCACGGCCGGGTTGGCGGTCAGCTCATACGCGTCGAGGAAGGCGTCCAGCAGCGGCAACCAGGCGCCCTCACGCACCAGCACTTCATACGCCAGCGGCGGCATGCGGTGCTCGCGGCTGCGCGCCAGCGCGGCGGCGTCCGGTGAAGGCAGGAACAGCTTGCGATCGAGCAGCGTCTGCTGCGTTTCACAGACACCGGCGATCAGTTCGAGGTAGCCCTGCAGCGGATTGCCCGGCGCCAGTTCGCGCAGGCGCGCGGCGCGGCGGGAAAACAGATCGGGGGACGGCAGGTTGAACAGCGGGGGGATGTTGGCGGCAGCTTCGATCTGCCCGGGTTCGAGAATTCGGCCTGACACGCAGGACTCCTTGTTGAGTTCGGAGAGCGGCCTGAACGCCCCTCTCCCTGGCCCTCTCCCTGAAGGGAGAGGGAACTGTCTGTGCCGGCTGACACACAGGTGTCAGCCGGCGATTACGTCGGGCGTCAGTGCCCCTTGCCCTTGTCCACGTCTTTCAACCAGGCGGCGTGGTGCTTGCGCGCCCAGCCGCGGCTGACCCAGCCATAGAGCATGGCGCCCATCGAGCCCTTCACCCAGATACCGGCGTAGATGTGCACCAGGATGCTGCAGATGAGCACGAAGGCGGCGAAGGCATGCAGCAGCGAAGCGATGCGGATGATGTCGATGCCGAAGAAGTGGCTGAAGTACGCGCGCCACATCACGAAACCGGTCACCAGCAGCACCAGCATGCACAGCAGCAGGGTCCAGAACAGCAGCTTCTGCCCGGCGTTGTAGCGGCCGACTTCCGGGAGGTTTTCCTCGCGGTTGGTCACCACGTCGCGCCATTGCTTGAGCCACTGCACGTCGCGCTTCTCCACCAGGTTGTGGTGGGCGAAACGGATCACCAGGCCGAGGAAGAACAGGAACATCGCCACCCCGAGGAAGGGATGGAGGATGCGCGTCCACGGGCCGCCGCCGAACAGGTTGGTCAGCCAGAACATGGCCGGGTGGAACAGCGCCAGCCCGGAAAGGCCGGCAAGGAAGAACAGAATGGCCACCATCCAGTGGTTGCTCCGTTCGTTGGCGTTGTAGCGTTGTATGTCTTTTTTCATGTCGTCGGGCTCCTTGCTGCCCTGATACGCCCTCCCCGCGAGGAGGGCGGAAGTCAGTCAGCGGGGATCACGCGGATCGTAGCCATGCACCGAAGGGTCGACCTTGTGCACCGGCGCCTGCGGGTCGGGTCCGTCCTCCTCGTCCTCCTCGACCCGATTGGGGCCGATGCGGGTGTAGTGGAAGAACCCAGCCAGCACCACGCCCGCCATGGCCAGCAGGCCTAGCGGTTTGGTGAGGCCTTTCCACAGGCTGACCATCGGGCTGATCGCCGGCTTGTCGGGCAGGCCGGCGTACAGCGAGGGCTGGTCGTTGTGGTGCAGCACGTACATGACATGCGTGCCGCCCACGCCTTGCGGGTCATACAGGCCGGCGTTCTCGAAGCCACGGGACTTCAGGTCCTCGATGCGCTCGGCGGCGTGTTCCTTCATGTCCTCCTTGGTGCCGAAGACGATGGCGCCGGTCGGGCAGGTCTTCACGCAGGCCGGCTCCATGCCCACCGCCACGCGGTCGGAACACAGGGTGCACTTGTACGCCTTGTGGTCCTTCTGCGAGATACGCGGGATGTTGAACGGGCAGCCGGTGATGCAGTAGCCACAGCCGATGCAGTGGTCCTGGTTGAAGTCGACGATGCCGTTGGCGTACTTCACGATCGCGCCGGGACTCGGGCAGGCCTTCAGGCAACCCGGTTCCTCGCAGTGCATGCAGCCGTCCTTGCGGATCAGCCATTCCAGGTTGCCGGCCGGGTTCTCATGCTCGGTGAAGCGCATGACCGTCCAGGACTGGTCCGTGAGGTCGATCGGGTTGTCGTAGGTGCCATGGTTGTGGCCCACCTCGTCACGCAGTTCGTTCCATTCCGAACAGGCGACCTGGCAGGCCTTGCAGCCAATGCACTTGGACACGTCGATCAGCTTGGCCACTTCCTGCTCGTGCCGCACCGAAGGTGACGGCAAGGTGGTGGCGGAGCGGGCGTAGATGTCTTGACTACTCATGCGTCACCTCACGCCTTTTCCACGTTGACGAGGAAGGACTTGAACTCCGGCGTCTGCGTATTCCCGTCGCCCACGAAGGGGGTCAGGGTATTGGTCAGGTAGCCGTTGCGCGCCACACCCGAGAACCCCCAGTGCAGGGGGATGCCCACGTGATGCACGGTCTGGCCGTTGACCTGCAGCGGACGGATGCGCTTGGTCACCACCGCCACCGCCTTGATGAAGCCGCGGTTGGAGGACACCTTCACACGGTCGCCGGCCTTGATGCCGAGCTCCTTCGCCAGCGCCTCGCCGATCTCGACGAACTGTTCCGGCTGGACGATGGCATTCAGACGGCAATGCTTGGTCCAGAAGTGGAAATGCTCGGTGAGCCGGTACGTGGTAGCCGCGTAAGGGAACTCCTTCGCCGTGCCAAACAGCTCCATGTCGTTCTTGAACACCCGCGCCGCCGGGCTGCTGATCGCCTGCGGGTTCTTGTGCAGCGGGTTGACGCCAATCGGCGTCTCGAACGGTTCGTAGTGCTCGGGGAACGGCCCCTCGGCCATCTTGTCGACCGCGAAGAAGCGCGCCACGCCTTCGGGGTTCATGATGAACGGGTTCATCCCGGCCTCGGGCGGTACGTCGGCCTTGTAGTCGGGCACGTCGGTGCCGCCCCAGGCCTTGCCGTTCCACCACACCAGGCGCTTCTTCACCGGGTCCCACGGCTTGCCGCTGACGTCAGCCGAGGCGCGGTTGTAGAGAATGCGCCGGTTGGCCGGCCAGGCCCACGCCCAGCCCAGGGTCTGGCCCATGGCGTACGGGTCGCTGTTGTCGCGGCGGGCCATCTGGTTGCCCAGTTGCGTCCAGGAGCCGGCGAAGATCCAGCAGCCGCTGGCGGTGCTGCCGTCGTCGCGCAGCAGCGCGAAGGCCGGAAGCTGCTCGCCGGCTTTCGCCAGGACCATGCCGTTGTTCGGGTCGACGAGATCGGTCAGGGCCTTGCCGTTGTACTCCTTGGCCACCTCTTCCGGCGTGGGTTCGTCAGGCGTCAGGTACGGCCAGTCGAGCCCCAGGATCGGGTCGGGGAAGGCGCCGCCATCCTTGCGATAAGCCGCCTGCAGGCGATGCAGCAGGCCACTCATGATGGCGATATCGGTACGCGCCTCACCCGGTGGCTCGGCGCCTTTCCAGTGCCATTGCAACCAGCGACCGGAGTTGACGATGGAACCGTCTTCCTCGGCGAAGCAGCTGGTGGGCAGACGGAACACCGTGGTCTGGATGGCCTTGCTGTCGACCTCGTTGAACTCGCCGGCATTGCGCCAGAACTCGGAGGTCTCGGTGGCCAGCGGGTCCATCACCACCATCCACTTCAGCTTGGACAGCGCAGCGCTGACCTTGGCCTTGTTGGGGAACGAGGCGATGGGGTTGAAGCCCTGGCAGAAGTAACCGTTGACCTTGCCCTGGTACATCATGTCGAAGTAGCGCAGCACGTCGTAGCCGGCTCCCGGCATGTCCAGCTTCGGCAGCCAGTCGTAGCACCAGTTGTTTTCCTTGGTCGCGGCCTTGCCGAACCAGGACTTCATCAGGCTGACGTGGAACTTGGGATAGTTCTGCCAGTAGGACAACTGCCCCGGGCGCAACGGTTTGCTGGTGCGCTTGGTGATGAAGGCGTTGTAGTCCTGCTCCGCATCCATCCCCAGGGTCAGGTAGCCGGGCAGCGAGTTGGACAGCAGCCCCAGGTCGGTCAGGCCCTGAATGTTGGAGTGACCGCGCAGGGCGTTCATGCCGCCGCCGGGCATGCCGATGTTGCCCAGCAGCAGCTGGACCATCGCGCCGGTGCGGATCATCTGCGCGCCCACCGAGTGCTGGGTCCAGCCCAGGGCGTACATGATGGTCATGACCTTGGTCGGCGCCGCGGTGGTGGATATCTCCTCCCACACCTTGAGCATCATGTCCTTGGGCGTGCCGCAGATGTTGCTCACCACGTCCGGCGTATAGCGGCTGTAGTGCTGCTTCATCAGGTTGAACACGCAGCGCGGGTGCGTCAGGGTCGGGTCGACCTTGGCGAAACCGTCCTCGCCCAGTTCGTACTGCCAGGAGGACTTGTCCGGGTAGGTGCGCTTCTCCGCGTCGTAGCCGTTGAACAGCCCGTCGTCGAAGCCGAAGCCTTCCTTCACGATGAAGGAGACGTCGGTGTAGTTGTGCACGTATTCCTTCTGGTACTTGTCGTTTTCCAGCAGGTAGTTGATCAGACCGCCGAGGAAGGCGATATCCGTGCCGGTGCGGATGGGCGCGTAGTAGTCGGCCACCGAAGCGGAACGGGTGAATCTCGGGTCGACCACCAGCAGGCGAGCCTTGTTGTGCGCCTTGGCTTCGGTCACCCACTTGAAGCCGCACGGGTGCGCTTCAGCGGCGTTTCCGCCCATGATCAGAATCAGATCGGCATTCTTGATGTCGGTCCAATGGTTGGTCATGGCTCCACGGCCAAACGTCGGGGCAAGACTTGCCACCGTCGGGCCGTGTCAGACACGCGCTTGGTTGTCGAACGCCAGTACGCCGAGGGAACGCACCACCTTGTGGGTGATGTAGCCCGCTTCGTTGGAAGACGCCGACGCGGCCAGGAAGCCGGTGGTCAGCCAGCGGTTCACCGTCTGGCCCTGGGCGTTCTTCTCGATGAAGTTGGCGTCGCGGTCTTCCTTAACCAGCTTGGCGATGCGATCCAGCGCCTCGTCCCAGCCGATGCGCTTCCACTCCGAGGAGCCGGCTTCGCGAATCTGCGGGTACTTCAGGCGGTTGGGGCTGTGGACGAAGTCCAGCAGGCCGGCGCCTTTGGGGCAGAGCGTGCCGCGGTTGACCGGGTGATCGGAATCACCCTCGATGTGGATGATGTTCTGCGCCACGTTCTTCGCGGCATCACCCTGGCTGTACATGAGGATGCCGCAGCCTACCGAGCAATAGGGGCAGGTGTTGCGGGTCTCGACGGTGCGCGCAAGCTTGAAGTGGCGGATCTGGTCGGCGAATGCATCCGGGGGTGCCATCCCGAGTGCCGCCAGGCTGGATCCTCCAAGGCCCACGGCGCAGACCTTGAAAAATTGCCGACGGTTCATATCCATCGTGCGTCTCCTGATCAGGCAGCGTACGTCCGGTGCATGGCCGGACCCTTGCTGCTTAAAAGATAGCCAAGCAGGCGCAATGCGCCAGCTTTGAGCGGGGCAGACCTTGCACGCCGGGGATCAGCGGCGCATTGACGCGCGTCAGTCCGTCACTCAGAACGGACTGCTGAGTACCCCTAAATGGGCAATAGGCGGGTAGGCGCAGGAGATACTGTCGCCGTCGGGTCGACAGGAGGATTGCTGTCGATCCGGCTGGAGGGATTCGTGCAGCCCGAGCAGGGCCACGCCGATGAGGACAGCGAGCAGGTAATGGCGCGCATGTCTTGTTCTTATCGCTTTCATGACGACCTCCGTCACTTCAGCCTGCGATCGGGGCACGAGGCCCTGCCATAAGGTTCAGTCTGGAAGCTCTGGCGCACCTGTCAACCGAAGCGCTTGACCGAAATGCCCGAACGGCACGGCAGCCGGGCCGTTAACCGACCCACTGCCGGCCCATTAGGGTGGCAGGACCTGATTGCCCAAGAGCGCTTCCATGTCGTCCGCCGCCTCGCCCTACCCTCACCTGCTCGCCCCGCTCGACCTGGGCCCCATCCAGCTGCGCAACCGCGTGGTGATGGGCTCGATGCACACCGGGCTGGAAGACCGCCTGCGGGACTTCGGCAAGCTCGCCGCCTATTACCGCGAACGGGCACGCGGCGGCGTCGGGTTGATCATCACCGGCGGTTTCGCCCCCAACCGCGAAGGCTGGCTGCTGCCACTGGGCAGCAGCCTCACCAGCGGCCTGCAGGTACCGGCGCACCGCCGCCTGACCCAGGCGGTACACCGCGAGGGCGGGCGCATCCTGTTGCAGATCCTCCATGCCGGGCGCTACGGCTATCACCCCCTGGTGGTCTCGGCCTCGCCGGTAAAATCGCCGATCAGCTGGTTCGCCCCGCGCGAGCTGTCCGAGCGCGGCATCCTGCGCACCATCGCCGCCTTCGTGCGTTGCGCAAAACTTGCCCACGCCGCCGGCTACGACGGCGTGGAGATCATGGGCAGCGAGGGCTACCTGCTGAACCAGTTCCTCTGCCCACGCACCAACCAGCGCGCAGACCGCTGGGGCGGCGACCTGGGCAACCGCATGCGCCTGCCGCTGGAGATCGTCCGCCGTACCCGCCGCGCGCTGGGCGAGCGCTTCGTCATCAGCTATCGACTGTCGCTGCTCGACCTGGTGGAAGGCGGCAACGACTGGGACGAGGTGCGCACCGTTGCCCGAGCCCTCGAAGGTGCCGGCATCGACCTGCTCAACACCGGCGTCGGCTGGCACGAATCGCGAATACCGACCATCGTCACCTCGGTACCGCGGGCGGCCTTCGCCGACGTGACCGCGCGCCTGCGCCGCGAACTGCGCGTGCCGGTGATCGCCAGCAACCGTATCAACACGCCGGAGGTCGCCGAGCAACTGCTGGCCGACGGTCACGCCGACCTCGTTTCGATGGCCCGACCGTTGCTGGCCGACCCACAGTTCGTGGAGAAGGCCGCCGCCGGCCGTGCTGCGTCGATCAACACCTGCATTGCCTGCAACCAGGCCTGCCTGGACCACGCCTTCGCCAACCGCCGCGCCAGCTGCCTGGTCAACCCACGTGCGGCATTCGAGACCGAACTGCGCTACCGCAAGGCGCGCGTGCACAAGCGCATCGCGGTGATCGGCGCGGGGCCGGCAGGGCTGTCCGCCGCCTGCGTCGCCGCCGAACGCGGACACCGGGTGACGCTGTTCGAAGCCACCGGGGAAATCGGCGGGCAGTTCAACCTGGCCAAGCGCGTGCCGGGCAAGGAGGAGTTCCACGAGACGCTGCGCTACTTCACCGCACGCCTGGCCGAGTTGGGCGTCGAGGTGCAGCTGGGCCGACGCATCAGCCGTGGCGAACTGCGCGGCGAGTACGACGAGGTCATCGTCGCCACCGGCATCCGGCCGCGCACACCGTCGATCACCGGAATCGGCCACGCCAAGGTGCTCAGCTACCTCGACGTGCTGCGTGGCGCCGCGGTGGGCGAGAAGGTCGCGCTGATTGGCGCTGGCGGCATCGGCTTCGACGTCGCCAGCTTCCTGCTGACCGAGCGCGACGGCCCGCAACCGTTGGGCGAGTGGCTCAGCCAGTGGGGCATCGACCTGGACAATGCAACGGGTGGCGGCCTGATCCCGCCCGTCTCCGCAGTACCTCGTCGGCAGCTCTGGCTACTGCAACGCAAGGCCGGCCAACCCGGCGCCGGGCTGGGCAAGACCAGCGGCTGGGTGCACCGCGCGCATCTCAAGCACCACGGCGTGCGAATGCTCGGCGGCGTGGAGTACCTGCACATCGACGACGACGGCCTGCACCTGCGTATCGATGGCCGGGAGCAATGCCTGGCCGTGGACAACGTGGTGATCTGCGCCGGGCAGGAGCCGCTGCTGGAGCTGCAGCCGACGCTGGCAGCGGAGAACCTGCGCTACCACGTCATCGGCGGCGCCAATGTGGCGCGGGAGCTGGATGCGAAGCGGGCGATTCGCGAGGGCGCCGAGCTGGCGGCGCGGTTGTAGCGACGTCATTCATGATGTTTCGCCGAGGCCGGAGTTCGCTCCTCCGTCCGTGCCAGCGGAACACGTGGCGCACATGCTGTAGGAGCGGGCCGTGCCACGATCCCGGGCATGGCCCGTTCCCACAGGAGAAGTGCGATATCACGACTCCAGCAGCACCTTGATCGCCTGCAGGTCGCGTTCCACCCACTTGGCATCGCGCTCGAAGGTGGCATCGTCCATCTGCGGCTGGCGCAGCAGAGTGAGTTGCAGCTCGCAGCCATCGCCATTGGCGATCAGCCGCAGCGGAATGTGGATGGCTGGCGCCTGCTCGGGCAGCACGTCATGGTCGAGCACGCCGAACGCGTTGCGTGGCGAGAAGCGCACGCGCAGCGGGCCCTGTGGCGTCTGCGCCAGCCAGAGTTCCCCCTCCAGCGGCTCGATCGAACTGCACAGGCCGGACGCCCAGTACGGGAAGTTCTTCGGGTCGGCGAGGAAGTCGTAGGCAGCGTCACGCGGCCGTTCGATACGGACGCTCAGCACGCGGGAAGCGCGGGTGGCCATGGTCAGGGCCTCCATCGGGACGGGAGCGATGCTCCGGTCTGGTGCATACTACGCGGCTAACCCATCTCGATCGACCGCAGGCCAGCCCTCCGCTGCCCTGCTTTCTGAGCATTTCCGGAGTTTTCCATGCCTACACCACCCTGGTGGTTGTTCGTCCTTCCGCTGATCGCCGGGGCCTGCCTGCCGCTGCAAGCCGGCATCAACGGCCAGTTGGCCAAACAGGTGTCCAGCGTGCTCGCCGCCGCGCTGATTTCCTTCTTCGTCGGCATGTTGGGTCTGCTCGCGCTGACCCTGGCCAACCGTGAATTCCCCAGCCTCGCGGCGATGCGCGGAATGCCCTGGTGGCAGTGGTGCGGGGGATTCCTGGGGATGTTCTTCATCTTCATCGCCGCCTTCGCCGCACCGCGCGTCGGTGCGCTGATGTTCATGGTGCTGGTGCTCGCCGGCCAGTTGGGCATGGCGCTGGCGCTCGACCACTTCGGCTGGGCCGGCTTCAAGGAAGCACCGGTGAGCACCCTGAAGATCGCCGGCATGGCCGCCATCGCCGTTGGCATCTGGATGATCCGCAAGGGCTGAACCCCATCCGTCTACGCTGAGCACGGATGGCTCGCCCGCAGGAGATTTGCATGACCGACATCCAGGTGGTCCTGGTCGACGAACACGACAACCCGACCGGCACGATGGAGAAGCACGAGGCCCATCATCTCGGACTGCGCCACCGCGCCATCTCCGTCTACCTGTTCAACCACGCCGGCGAACTGCTGCTGCAGCGCCGCGCGGCGGGCAAGTATCACTGCGGCGGACTGTGGAGCAACACCTGCTGCGGCCATCCCTACCCGGACGAATCCGTGCTGAATGCCGCCGAGCGCCGCCTGCGCGAGGAGATGGGGGTACAGGTCGCGCTGCACAAGCTGTTCGAGTTCAGCTACCGACTGGATCTGGCCAACGGCATGACCGAACACGAATACGGCCACCTGTTCGGCGCCGTCGACGAGCAACCGCCACGGCCCGATCCGCTTGAAGCCGATGACGTTCGCTACATCGCCCTGGTCGAACTGGAAGCCGAGATGGCGGCGCATCCGCAGCGTTTCACACCCTGGTTCCTGATCTGCTACCCGACCTTCAGGGACTACCTGCACGGCAACGGTGGAGTCGCCGCCCTCGCGGCTCGTTGAGCTCTTCCCGGCTCAGCTCGTCGGTTCCCTGCGGGTCGTCGTCGAAAGCCCGCGCAATTCTGCGCGCCGGCCACTATGATGCGCGCCTTCGCGCCACCGCACCGACTTGCCGCCATGAGAAAACCACCGCTGATCGCCAACGCCGAACTGGACCGCCTGGAAACCTGGGCCAAGTACACGTCGGGCCTGTGCAAGGACTGCAACGCCACCTGCTGCACCATGCCGGCGGAAGTGAACGTCAACGACCTGATCCGTATCGGCGTCGTCGACGAATTCGAGCGCGACGAGCCGGCGAAGAACATCGCCAAGCGCCTGCTGAAGGAAGGCGTCGTCGAGCGCTTCAACCAGAAGAGCGGCATCTTCACCCTGACCCGCACCAGCAACGGCGACTGCTACTTCCTCGACCGCAAGACCCGCCTCTGCACCGTCTACACCAAGCGCCCGGACACCTGCCGCAACCACCCGCAGGTCGGCCCGCGCCCCGGTTATTGCGCCTACCGCAAGAAGACAGCCTGAGGATCAGGGCTGCAGCGGGACCGGAATCGACTTGATCCAGCCGCGGAGACTGAGGAACACCGGCGCCGACGCCGGTGCGCCAGACCACAGGCGACCACGCTCCACGTAGCGATCGTCGCCCACCTGGTAGCGCAGGGTTTTCTCGGCCCCCAACTGACCGGCGAAATGCTCAGTGTCCCAGTCGAGCAACAGGACCCGTACCGTTTCCACGACAGCCGAATCCAGCACCTCGCGATAGACCTTGGCATCACTCGCGGCCCACTGATCGAGGCAACTGGTGCTGCACTCCAGCGCTGTTCCCTGCACCTCGATGCGCCCTTGATAGATAGCCTGGCGGCCGTGCATCAGTTGTACTTCGCTAACCAGTTTCAGGCTTCGCGAATCCTGGCTCAGCACTGCCTGCGGCTCGATGCGCAACTCGAAGGCACCGGCGCTGGAGACCGGCCGTTTCGCCTGGGCGAAGGCCCGGGTGAAACCCTCGGCGAATACATCATCCAGTGGCTGGGCATCCAGTGCGGTCCGCAGGGGCGCAACACGCTGCCGGGCCTCATCCTGCTGGGAGCGCTTGAGCTCGCCCTGGCTGAGATTGGCAGCCAGCGCCGTACCGATCGCCACGCCCAGCCCTACCCCTGCGCCTACACCACTGTTGTTCGAGCTATTCACCGACACCTGGATGTTTTGCGCCGCCGCGTTGCCGCGCTCGATGATGCCGGAGCCGTCGTTGGAGACGGCTCCCTGCAACAGGCGTTCGGCCCCTGGTGCGACCATCAGCGAGAAGGATTGCCCAGGCAGCAGACTGCGCAGATCGCCAACCATGCTCGGCCGCAGGGCCTTCTGCCCACTGCACCCTGTCAGCAGCAGGCAGACAAGCGTGATGCACGCTCTCGTTCTCACGGTTTTGTAGCGGAGAGTTGCTGATCGCGGAATACGCCGAGCAGCTCCTGCTGGGTGGAATCCAGCGCCTGGTAGAAGGCGTTGGTCAGGTTGGGAAACTCCGGCGCCTCGTCCCACTCGCCATCGGCGGCGCGGCTGAAGACCTTGGGCTGGAAATACAGCATGCGGTTGTCATCCAGGTCGATCACGTAGGTAGTGACCACGACCTGTGCGACCGGAACGCTGGTGGGCGCAACACTGTAGTAGCTGCGCGTCGTGCCGACCGACGCGAAGGAGAACAGGACCAGCTTGTCGATCTGCTTCTGTGCCTTGAACGGCTGGAAATCCCTGGCTGTGAAGCCGGTCTTCTCCGAGGAGACCTTCTTCAGCGCCTCCACGTTGATCGGCTCGTCGAGCTTGACGACGGTGTAGCCCTTCTCCTGCAGGACGGCGGAGACCTGCTGAGGGAGCTCGCGCAACGAGCTGGCGTCCCAGGTCTCGACCTTGGCGCGCAGGCCCGAGGCCATACCGTTGTTGACCGCGTAATCAAGCAGACCTTGCTGACCGGTGAGGAGGACGGTGGGGGCCGGTACCTGGGTGTAGGCAACACCGATGCGCTCCTGTTTTTCGTTCCAGAAGGCCTGGTCCATCGGCACTGGCGGCTGTGGGGTTGCACACCCGGTCAGCAGGGCGAGACAAAGCAGCGGCAGCGCCAGGAGCGCGCGGCAGATTCCATTCATGGCCATTCCTTGATTGATATCTTCCGGCGAGCTGCCTGGAAGCCGGCACCGACGTTACAGTAGCTAAAAGCCACTACGCAATATGACGTCAATGGAACGACGTCAAACTTTCTGCGGTACGGTGTCGCACTCCCGGGGCTCGCTATACTGCGCGCCAGCTCAGGAGCCCCTCATGAATTCCCTGCTCGAAGCCTGGCGGCATTCGCCGACCCACCGTCGTGTCTGGGCGCTTGCCGCGCCGATGATCCTCTCCAACGTTTCCGTGCCGCTGGTCACCCTGGTGGACAGCGCAGTGATCGGCCACCTGCCGCATGCCCACCAGTTGGGTGCGGTGGCGGTCGGCGGCGGGCTCTATACCCTGCTGGTCGGTGTGCTGGGATTCCTGCGCATGGGCACCACGGGATTCGCCGCCCAGGCCGCCGGGCGTGACGATGGCGGGGCCCTGCGGCGGATTCTCGGCCAGGGCCTGCTGCTCGCCCTCGGCCTGGCGCTGCTGCTCGGCCTGCTGGCGGTGCCGTTGACCGGCCCGGCGCTGGAGTTGATGCGCCCGTCCGCCGAGCTGGATGCGCTGGCGCGCGAGTTCTTCCACATCCGCCTGTTCGGCCTGCCGGCGGCGCTGTCCACCTACGCGCTGGTCGGCTGGTTCCTCGGCACGCAGAACGCCCGCGCGCCGCTGGCGATCCTGCTGACCACCAACCTCATCAACATCGTGCTCAGCCTGTGGTTCGTGCTGGGGCTGGGCTGGGGCGTGGCCGGCGCGGCGAAGGCTGCGGTGACCGCCGAATGGGGCGGAGCCCTGCTCGGCCTGGCGCTGACCCGTGGCTCGCTCAGGCGCTTCCCCGGTATGCCGGACTGGTCGCGCCTGCGCGCCTGGGCCAGTTGGCGGCCGCTGCTGATGGTCAACCGTGACATCTTCATCCGTAGTCTGGCGCTGCAGGGCGTGTTCTTCCTGCTCACGGTGCAGGGCACGCGCCTGGGCGACGCCACGGTGGCGGCCAACGCGTTGCTGCTCAACGGACTGATGGTCACCGCCTACGCCCTCGACGGCCTGGCCCACGCCGTCGAGGCGCTGTGCGGCCATGCCATTGGCGGCCGCGACCGCACCGCCCTGCGCCGTTCGCTGGTGGTCGCCTGCGGCTGGTCGCTGATCGCCAGCCTGCTGTTCGTCGCCTTCTTCACCGTCTTCGGGCACTTGTTCATCGCCCTGCAGAGCGATATCCCGGAAGTCCGCGCCACCGCCGACCAGTACCTGCCCTACCTCGCCTGCCTGCCGCTGATCGGCATGTGGAGCTACCTGCTCGACGGCCTGTTCATCGGCGCCACCCGCGCCCGCGAGATGCGCAACGCCATGCTCCTCGCCTGCGCGGCCAGTCTGCCGCTGGGAATCGCGTTGCAGGGCTGGGGAAATCACGGTTTGTGGCTAACCTTCCTATGTTTCATGTTGCTGCGCGGCGTGATCCTCGCAGCCTATGCCTGGCGCCTGACGCGCCAGGACGCGTGGCAGGCGCCTGCCAGCCCCTGACCTGTTGAGGAGATGCCATGCCGGCTTGTCCCATTCCCGTTGACGAATCCCAGCGTCAGCAGACCCTGGATGAGATGAACCTGCTCGACACCCCGGCCGAGCACTACCTGGATACCCTGGTCCGGCTGACCCAGGACCTGGTGCGGGTGGACACCGTGCTGATCAGCCTGATCGATCAGGATCGACAGTGGTTCAAGGCCCGCATCGGCCTGGACGCCAGCGAGACCAAGCGCGACGTGTCCTTCTGCGGCTACGCGATTCTTGGCGACGACACCCTGCTGGTGCCCGACGCCACCCTCGACGAGCGTTTCGTCGACAACCCACTGGTACTCGGCCCGCCCTTCATCCGCTTCTACGCCGGACGCCCGCTGCGTGCCGGCAACGGCCAGGCGATCGGCACCCTGTGCATGGTCGATCCTCGTCCGCGCACCATGACCGAAGCACAGCAGGCCAACTTCCGCGACCTCGCCACTCTCGCCGAGGGCTATCTGCAACTGCGCACGCTGATCCAGAGCAACCGCGACCTGCGTGTGGAGATGGACCGCGAACAGCGCAAGGCGCTGCTCGATCCGCTGACCCAACTGTGGAACCGCGGCGGCCTGCTGACCTTCCAGGACCGCGAATGCCGGCTGGCGCGGGAAAGCCAGACACAACTGGGTGTGCTCTACGCGGACCTCGACCACTTCAAGGCAGTCAACGACCAGCACGGCCACGCCGCCGGTGACCAGGTACTCTGCGAATGCGCCCGCCGCCTGCGCGCTGCGCTGCGACCGGACGACCTGCTGGTGCGCCAGGGCGGCGAGGAATTCGTCGCCCTCCTCAAGGTGAAGGATGGCGAGGAATTGCAGCGTGTCGCTGAGCGCGTGCGCGAGCTGATCGGTCACGAGCCGGTACAGCTCCCCGGCGGACCGCTGCCGGTCAGCCTGAGCATCGGCTGTACCCTGCTGGCGGGAGAAGAACACATCGACCAGGCGCTGGAACGCGCCGACATCGCGCTCTACAGTGCCAAGCAGGCCGGGCGCAACCGAGTGAACTTCAGCGCACCGCCGGCCCCAGCCTGATCAGAAGAAAGGCCCCAGAAGAGGACCCACTCATGGCCCAAGCCATCGCCGCGTACCTGCACTACCTGTCGATTTTCATCCTGTTCGCCCTGCTGGTGCTGGAGCACCAGCTGTTCCGCCTGCCGCTGGACCTGTCGCGGGCGCGCAGCCTGGTGATCGTCGACCTGGCCTACGGCGCCTGCGCCGGTGTGGTGCTGCTGACGGGCGCGGCGCGGGTCGTCTGGTTCGCCAAGGGGCCGGAGTACTACCTGCACAACAGCCTGTTCCACGCCAAGATCGGCCTGTTCGTGCTGGTGGCCCTGCTATCGATCCTGCCTACCATGACCTTCCTCAACTGGCGCAACGAGCTCAAGGCCGGGCGCGTTCCGATGCCGAGCGAGCGCCAAGCCAGGCTGGTGATCATGACCATCCGCATCGAACTGCTGGCGCTGATGATCCTGCCGCTTCTGGCGACCCTGATGGCACGCGGCTTCGGGATGATCGGCTGAGCGAGCGGGCGATACCGTTCCGCGCTATGGGCCGACAATCACTGTCCAGGGACGCTGGGCGCCAGCAACTGGGCCAGCCGGCTGCGCAGCACGCCCACCTCCAGCCCCTGCCCTGACAGACGGAAGCGCTCGCGCAGCACCGACAGCAGCTCATCCGCGCTGACAATGCTGCGCTGCTCGACTTCGCCCTCCACGCTGCGCCGGGTGAACTGCCCGTTGAGCAGCGACAGCCGCGCGCCCTCCTCGCTGAGCGCAACCCGTAGCGAATTGCGGAACACACTCTGCGGGAAGGTCGAGGTATACCAGTTGCGCATGCCGTAGTCGGCCCAGTGCTGCGGCTCCAGGGTAAAGCGGTACAGCGTCTGCCAGCCGGACGCCGAGCGTGTCGCCATCTCCAGTTCATCGTCGAGGGCGCCGGCGATGCGCCAGCCACCGGACAGTGCTTCATTCACGCGCAGCGGCAGAGCCCTGGGCGAGGCAGGACCGCCGAAGCCGATGTCCACCAGATGCGCTCCTTCGGGCAGATCGACCCGCAGCAGCAGGTGCGTCTGCGGTGTCAGCGGCGCATCCGCCGGCAGCCCCCAGCGCACCCGCGCCACCAGCAGCGTCACCCGGTAGCCAAGGCTGCTCAACAGGCGGGCGAACAGGCTGTTCAGCTCGAAGCAGTAGCCGCCCCGCTGCCCCTCGACGACCTTGGCGAACACCGCTTCCGGCTCGATCAGGATGGGTTTGTCCAGCAGCACATCGAGGTTCTCGAAGGGCAGGTGATGCAGCGCAGCGACGATCAGCCGGTCGAGGTTCTCCAGCGTCGGGGCCGGGCGCACCGACGACAGGCCCAGGCGCGCCAGGGTCGCCTCGAGTTGGGTTGCGCTGAAGGGGGTGAGCGGGGTCATGCGAGTCTCCTTTCGCGAAGCTCAATGGCTGTGGTCGGCAGCCGGTTCAGGGATTACCAGCGGGCCGCAATTGTCGTCGCTGACGATCACCGCCAGCAGGCGCGCGGGCTCGCTGGCACTGGGATTCTCGGCGAACAGGTGCAGCTCGCCACTGGGCTCGAACCAGGTCTGTCCCGCAGCGTAAGTCTGTGCCGGCAGGCCCTGCATCTGCGAGCGGACCTGTCCGCTGAGCACGATGGCGGTCACCGCGCCAGGATGGCGGTGCGCCGGGGTGAAGCCGTTGGGCGGAAAATCCACCTGCAGCGTGGTCACGACCTTGCCGGGCATGTCGGCCAGCGGCTCGCAGGACAAGCGCTTCACTTGCGTGGCCGGCCGCGCGACGGCCGGATGTCCGGCGTGGCTGTTGGCAAGGCTCACCAGCGGCCTCGACCAGGGCTGCCAGAGCAGCGCGCCAGCGGCGATAGCCATCGCCACCGCCAGCCCGGTGCACGCGTCACGCCCCAGCACGAGGTTCACGCTGTCGCTCCCGCCAGGCGGAAACCCGGCTGCCAGCCCAGGCGATGGCGCGCCTTGGCCGAACTGACGTCGAGGTCCTGCTCCGTCACGTTGTAGGCTCCGTGTGCGCCCCACTCCAGCGCCAGCAGCGCGGCACGGGCCGCATCATCGACGTGCACCGACAGGCGCGGGTCAGGCGTTTCGGTGCCGGTACCGGGTCCGTAGAGCCGGCCGTAGCGCAGCACGATGCCCTCCATCGGCCGCGCGCCGAGTACCGCGTCTTCCAGCGCCACCACACCGCCAACGCTGACGGCGCGCGGGCCTTCTGCGCCCCGATCCAGTGCCTGCTCTTCGTGCAGCGGCAACTCGCCCGGCGCGTAGGCCCAGGCAATGCTCTGCGCGACCAGGCGCTCGACACCGGCAGCACGGGCAGCAGCGACCAGGTTGGCGGTGCCTTCACGGCGGACACGGGCGTTGCGCGGCTGGGCGGCGGGCATCAACGCGGGATCGAGGCCGGCAGGCAGGTCGGTGAGCTGATGGATCACCCAGCGCGGCTGGAATGCCTGAACGGCGGCATGCAAGGCCTGCGCGTCATAGACGTCCAGCACCAGTGCCTGGGCCCCGGCGGCCTGGAGAGCGGCCGCACGTTCCTTGCTGCGACTGATCGCCAGCACTTGATAGCCGCGCTCCAGCAGCATCGGCAGCAGGCGCTGGCCGATGGCGCCGCTGGCACCGGCAAAGAAGACTTTCATGCACATGGGAGACCTCGGATCGGGCAGTGGGGACATGTCGCAACACTAGTGAAGCGATGCCCCATTCCACAGAGCCAAGATCATTCGGAAGGACTGGGACATGATGCCCCAACCTTGATCCATGTCCGCGCAATGTCACGCTCATCGTCTATAACAAACGGCTCAATACCCCGATCCTGAGGAGTCGCCATGAGCCAAGTCTTCGATGTTGCCGTTGTCGTCGGCAGCCTGCGCAAGGAATCCCTGAACCGCAAGATCGCCAAGGCATTCGCCGAACTGGCGCCGGCCAACCTGAAACTGACCATCGTGGAGATCGGCGACCTGCCGCTGTACAACGAAGAGCTCGACGTGGGCACGCCGCCCGCGAGCTATACCGCCTTCCGCGAGCGCATCGCCGGCGCGGACGCGGTACTCTTCGTCACGCCGGAATACAACCGCTCGGTACCCGGGGTACTGAAGAACGCCATCGACGTCGGCTCGCGCCCTTATGGCAAGAGCGCGTGGAACGCCAAGCCCTGCGCCGTGGTGAGTGCCTCGCCAGGCGCCATCGGCGGCTTCGGCGCCAACCACCACCTGCGCCAGTCGCTGGTGTTCCTCAACATGCCCGTGCTGCAGCAGCCGGAAGCCTACCTGGGCGGCGCGGGCAGTTTCTTCGATGAAGCCGGCAAGCTGTCCGAGAAGACCCAGCCCTTCCTGAAAAGCATCATCGATGCCTTCTCCGCCTGGATCGTGCAGAACCAGCCGCGCTGATCGACACACGCGCCGGCTTCGGCCGGCGCCTGTCCATCACTCCTCGAGCAATCGCGCCAGGCGCTGGCGCAGGTAGCGGTTCTCCGCACGCAGCTCGTCCACCTCGTCCAGCAGCCGCAGCGCCAGGGCAATGCCCGGCCAGTCCAGCTCGAACTCGCGGCGCAGGCGCACCGCGCGGCGCACCACGCTGACCGCCTGGTAGTCGAAGACCCAATGCCCGGCGCGCTGTTCGCGGGGCTCCACGATACCCACCTCGACGATCTCGACGAGCACGTCGCGGGGGAGGTTCACCGACTGGCAGAGCTCGTCGAGGTCCACCAGCATCACTGTCGTCGTCATGCGCGTTTACCCCAATCGGCACGGGGGTCGAAGGCCGCCTTGGCAGCCAGTTCTTCCCAGAGTTTGCGGGTCGCTTCGTCCGCCGTCTTCGGCATCACCACCTTGAGCACGGCGTAGAGATCGCCAGCGGCGCTATCGCCCTTGTTCGGCAGGCCCTTGCCCTTGATGCGCAGGCGTTGGCCAGCCTGGCTGTTGGCCGGGATGCCGAGGTTGATCCGCCCGCCCAGCGTGGGCACTTCCACCTTGGCGCCGAGCGCGGCCTCCCAGGGGGCCACCGGCACGGTGACGATGAGGTCGCGGCCATCGACGTCGAAGACCGGGTGCGGCACCAGGCGGATCGCCAGGTACAGGTCACCCGCCGGCCCACCGTTGATACCCGGCGCGCCCTGCCCCTTGAGGCGGATGCGTTCGCCGTCGTCGGTGCCCACGGGGATCTTCACGTTCAACGTCTTGTTCTGCGGCGGCAGCTTGCGGCCGTACTCGTCGTAGCTGGGCAGGCTGAAGCTGATCGGCCGGCTGTCCCCGGACAGGGTTTCCTCGAGGAACAGCGGGACTTCCATCTCCACGTCCTGGCCACGGTGGGCCTGCGGCTGGCGCGCGCCACCGAAACCGCCGTGGGAGCCGCCGGCGCGGGCACCGAATATCTGCTCGAAGAAGTCGCTGAAGTCCTGCTCATGCCCCGGCGACGGACCGTCGAAACCGCCGCGCGGCTGCCAGCCGGGCGGCGCCTCGAACTGCGGTCCCTGCGGGCCGTAACGGCGCAGCTCATCGTACTCGGCGCGCTTCTCCGGGCTCTTCAGCACTTCATAGGCTTCGGAGACCTCCTTGAAGTGCGTCTCGGCATCCGGCTCCTTGCTGACGTCCGGATGGTACTTGCGCGCGAGCTTGCGGTAGGCGGTCTTGATCGCCTTCTCGTCGGCGTCGGGTTCTACCCCAAGCGCCGCGTAGTAGTCCTTGAATTCCATCGGTAACGGTCACTCCTCACATGCGTTGGACCTGTCGGCGCCTGGTACACGGGGGATTCGCGCGGGCAGCCGAAGCCGCTGCGCGCACTGCGAGGCGAACAGGTGGAAAAAGCGGGTTCTGGAAACACAGATGGAGTCGCGACCCCCGCTTTTCAACACTGCCTGCAAGCCTAGACGCTGATCCTGCATCGGGGCTGGCGCGACGACTTGATACCGGTCATGGCATAGTCAGACTCCGCGTTTCCAGGCGACTACTCCAGGCCATGAACATCCCGCTCGATGCGTTGCGCCAGCCACTGGACCCAAGCCATGGCCTGCCGATCTACCGCCAGCTGTACGAGCGCATCCGCGACGCCATCACCCGCGGCGCACTGCGCCCGGGCGAACGGGTGCCGCCAGTGCGCGGGCTCGCCGGCGAACTGGGGGTGGCGCGCGGGACCGTGGAGCTGGCCTACCAGTTGCTGACCAGCGAGGGCTACCTGCTGGCACGCGGGCCGGCGGGCACCGTGGTGTCGCCGCAGTTGGCCGGGCGCACCGCCGGCGCCCCCCCCATGGTCGCCACGCCGGCTACCGTGGAGCGCGCCCTGCCCGGTCTGATTGCCCACGGCCCGACCTTGCGGCCGTTCCAGCTCGGTGTGCCGGCGCTGGATGCCTTTCCCCGCGCACTCTGGGCACGCCTGTGTGCGCGTCGCCTGCGCCAGCAGGGCGGCGCCATGCTGGCCTACCCGGAACCCTGCGGTTACGGGCCGTTGCGCGAAGCCGTCGCCGGCTACCTGGGGATTTCCCGCGGCATCGCCTGCGACCCGGCGCAGGTATTCATCTGCGCCGGCTACCAGGGCGCCCTGGACCTGATCAGCCGCACCCTGCTCGAACCCGGGCAGCGCTTCTGGCACGAAGACCCCGGCTATCCGCGCGGGCGCGAACTGCTGCGCCGGGCCGGCGGCGTACCGGTGCCCGTCGCGGTGGACGCCGATGGCCTGCGCGTGGAAGACGGTATCGCCCGCGCACCGGATGCACGCTTCGCCCTGGTCACACCGTCGCAGCAGAGCCCCACCGGCGTCGCCCTCAGCCTGCCGCGCCGCCTGGCCCTGCTGGACTGGGCGGCCAGCAGCGGCGCGTGGATCGTCGAGGACGACTACGACAGCGAGTACCGCTACGCCGGCTTTCCGCTGCCGGCGCTGAAAAGCCTCGACCGTGCCGGCCGCGTGCTCTACACCGGCACCTTCAGCAAGGTGCTCTACCCCGCGCTGCGCCTGGGCTATCTGGTCGTACCGGCGGAGTTGGTGGAAGACTTCGTGCGCGCCCAGCAGGTATTCCCTTCCGGTTGCGCGGAACTGTTGCAGGCAACCCTCTGCGACTTCATGCAGGAGGGCCATTTCGCCCGTCACCTCAAGCGTACCCGCACGCTCTACGCCCAACGCCGCCAGTGGCTGCGCAATGCACTGGAGGATCGCCTCGGCGAGCGCCTGCGCTTTGCCGACACGCCCGGCGGCCTGCACCTGATCGGCGCGCTGGACCAGGATGACCTCGCCGTCGCCCGCCGCGCCCACGCCGAAGGGCTCGGCCTGCAGGCGCTGAACGCCTGGTGCGTGGAAGCCCGGCGCGAGCCGGCGCTGATCATGAGCTTCACCAATATCACCGACGAGCAGCTTGCCAGCCGCCAGGCAGAGCGGCTGGCGCCGTTGCTGGGCTGAGACCGGGCCAGGGTCGGTCAATACCTCCGATGGCAAAAATTGACCGGCACCCATCGTTGACCGAGGTCAATTTCCCTACGGGCGATGCCGTTAGATTCCCACAACATCTTGTTGTCTTGAATAACTCGAGACACAGCATGTTGTGGAATCAAGCCAATGCCCCTGACACGGACCGCCCCCCTTCCCGCCAGCCTGCGCAAGCGCAATGGCAGCGCCGCAGCCTTCGATCCGAGCAAGATCGAGCGCGCCATTGCCGCCGCCGGCGAGGCCAGCGGCGAGTTCACCGCGCCCCACGCCGAGGAGCTGACCCGCCGCGTGCTGGCCCGCCTGCCCGCCCAGAACGACCTCGATGTGGAGCAGGTGCAGGACGTGGTCGAACGCGCCCTGATGGAAGCCGGTCACTACCCCACCGCTCGCGCCTATATCGTCTACCGCGAACGCCACGGCCGCCTGCGCCGCGAGCGCAAGACGCTGGTGGATGTCGCCGCGTCGATGAACGAGTACCTGTCGCGCGAAGACTGGCGGGTGCGCGCCAATGCCAACCAGGGCTACTCCCTGGGCGGGCTGATCCTCAACGTGTCCGGCAAGGTCACCGCCAACTACTGGCTGGACGAGGTCTACAGCGAAGGCATCGCCGTCGCCCACCGCGAGGCTGACCTGCACATCCACGACCTCGACATGCTCGCCGGCTACTGCGCCGGCTGGTCGCTGCGCACGCTGCTCAGCGAGGGCCTTAACGGTGTGCCGGGGCGCGTCGAAGCCGGGCCGCCGAAGCACCTGTCCAGCGCGCTGGGGCAGATGGTGAACTTCCTCGGCACCCTGCAGAACGAGTGGGCCGGCGCCCAGGCCTTCAGCTCCTTCGACACCTACCTGGCGCCCTACGTACGCAAGGACAACCTGAGTTATCAACAGGTGCGCCAGGCGCTGCAGGAGTTCATCTACAACCTCAACGTGCCCTCGCGCTGGGGCACCCAGACGCCCTTCACCAACCTGACCTTCGACTGGGTCTGTCCGGAAGACCTGCGCGAGCAGATTCCCTACGTCGGCGGCGTGGAAATGCCCTTCGCCTACGGCGAGCTGCAGGCCGAGATGGACCTGATCAACCGCGCCTACATCGAGGTGATGCAGGCCGGCGACGCCCACGGCCGGGTGTTCACCTTCCCGATCCCGACCTACAACATCACCCATGATTTCCCCTGGGACAGCGACAACGCCACGCGTCTCTTCGAGATGACCGCGCGCTACGGCCTGCCTTACTTCCAGAACTTCCTCAACTCGGACATGCAGCCCAACCAGGTCCGCTCCATGTGCTGCCGCCTGCAACTGGACGTGCGCGAGCTGCTCAAGCGCGGCAACGGCCTGTTCGGCTCGGCGGAGCAGACGGGTTCGCTGGGCGTGGTGACGATCAACTGCGCGCGCCTGGGTTACCGTCATCGCGGCGACGCTGCCGCCCTCTACGCTCAACTCGACTACCTGCTGGAGTTGGCCTTCGACAGCCTGGAGGTCAAGCGCAAGGTCATCCAGCAGCACATGGACGCCGGGCTCTACCCCTACACCAAGCGCTACCTGGGCACCCTGCGCAACCACTTTTCCACCATCGGCGTGAACGGCCTGCACGAGATGCTGCGCAATTTCACCGATGACCGCGACGGCCTGCACACCGAGGTCGGCCGGCAGATGGCGCTGGAACTACTGGACCATGTACGGGCGCGGCTGGTGCGCTTCCAGGAAGACAGCGGCCATCTCTACAACCTCGAAGCCACGCCGGCCGAAGGCACCACCTACCGCTTCGCCCGCGAGGACCAGAAGCGCCACCCGGACGTGCTCCAGGCCGGCACGCCGGACGCGCCCTACTACACCAACTCCTCGCAGCTGCCGGTGGGCCTCACCGACGATCCGTTCGAGGCGCTGGAACTGCAGGACGCCCTGCAGTGCAAGTACACCGGCGGCACCGTGCTGCACCTGTACATGGCCGAGCGCATCTCCAGCGCCGAGGCCTGCAAGACCCTGGTACGCACCGCCCTCGGGCGCTTCCGCCTGCCCTACCTGACGGTGACGCCGACCTTCTCCATCTGCCCGGTCCACGGCTACCTCGCCGGCGAACACGAGTTCTGCCCCCGATGCGACGAAGCCGCGCTGCAGAAAGCCGCGCCCACGAGCTGTGGTGGCTGTGGCGGCTGATTCCCCTTTCACTTTCATCCACGCAAAAGGAGCACTACCGATGACCGCAAGCCAACTGCCCGAAAGCCAACGCCAACGCTGCGAGGTTTGGACCCGCGTGATGGGCTATCACCGCCCGGTGACGGCGTTCAACGCCGGTAAGCAATCCGAGCACCGCGAGCGCCGTCACTTCCGCGAGACGCGATGAGCACCAGGCTTAGGGTCGGGGGCCTGGTGCCCCTGACCACCCTCGATTACCCCGGCCTGCTCGCCTGCGTACTGTTCTGCCAGGGCTGCGCGTGGCGCTGTCGCTACTGCCACAACCCGGAGCTGATTCCCCCGCGTGGTGAGTCGGAGATCCCCTGGGACGCCATCCTGGCATTCCTCCGGCGACGTCAGGGCCTGTTGCAGGCGGTGGTGTTCAGCGGCGGTGAGGCGACGCTGCAGAACGCATTGCCCGGGGCCATGGCCGGCATACGCAAGATGGGTTTCCGTGCCGGGCTGCACAGTGCCGGTATCCGCCCGGAAGCCTTCGCCCGCGCACTGCCCCATGCCGACTGGGTCGGCTTCGACGTGAAGGGGCTGGCCGAGGACATGGACGCCATCACCGGCGTGAAGCGCAGCGGCCTGGCCAACTGGCGCAGCCTGGAGCTGTTGCTGGAAAGCGGCGCGGAGCATGAGTGCCGCACCACCTTGCACTGGCAGCTGTTCGACCTGGAGCGCCTGCGCCGACTGGCCACGACATTGCGCGGGATGGGTGTGGACAACTTCGTGGTGCAACTGGCCCGCAGCGGGCGCCAGCTCGATCCCGAGCTGATCGCCACGCCGGCACCCCATGGCGCGCCTGATCTCTGGCGAGAGCTGCACACTCTGTTCCCGAGTTTCGAACTGCGCGACGCCTGAACGCCCGCGCTCCTACTATTCAACTCCGCCTCAAGCGCTTTTGCAGGAGCGAGCTTGCTCGCGAACCAGGCTCCGCTGCGGAAGCTGTTCGCGAGCAAGCCCGCTCCTACGAAGAGCAAAAAGCCCCGCCGAAGCGGGGCTTTTCATTTACACAGGCTGCCAGCCCATCAGGACGACAGGTAGGCCGAACGGGTCAGCCCCAGGCGCAGCGCGTCGAGGAACTGCGTACGCTCGCGCGCGGTGAGCTTGGCCCCGGCCACCTTGTCGCGGTAGTGGGTCATCAGCTCCTCGGGCGACAGGTGCACGTAGCGCAGCATGTCCTCGATGGTGTCGTGGGTCTCGATGCCGGCGTGGTACACGCTGCCATCGGCGTTCTGGTAGATGTTCACCGAGTCGGTGTCACCAAACAGGTTGTGCATGTCACCCAGAATTTCCTGGTACGCACCGACCAGGAACACGCCCAACAGGTAATCCTCGCCCTCCTGCACCGCATGCACCGGCATGCTGGTCTCGATGCTCTGCTCGTCGACGTACTGGTTGATCTTGCCGTCGGAGTCGCAGGTCAGGTCCTGCAATACCGCACGCCGCAGGGGCTCTTCGTCCAGGCGGTGCAGCGGGATGATCGGCAGTACCTGGCCAATGGCCCAGGTGTCGGGCAGGCTCTGGAACACCGAGAAGTTGCAGATGTACTTGTCGGCCAGCTTGTCGTTCAGCTCGTCGAGCACCTGGCGGTGCGAGCGCTGGTGTGCCTTGAGCTGGTTGTGCAGGCGACGGCAGATGGCGAAGTAGCACTGCTCGGCCAGGGCTTTCTGCGCCAGGCTGATCTTGCCCTCGGCGTACTGCGAGGCCGCGTCACTCATGTAGTGGGTGGCGCGCCAGTAGGTCTCGGTGACCATCTCGGCATCGGTCGGGCCGAGCAGGTCGGCCAGCCACTGGACGATTTCCGGCTGTTCGGCCAGGTCGGTGATCTTCGGCACCTCGTCGTTATGACGCTCGACGTCGGTGACCTGGGTGATCAGCACGGCATGGTGCGCCGTCAGCGCACGGCCACTCTCGGAGAAGATGTGCGGATGCGGCAGGCCCTGCGCGTCGCAGAACTCCTTGAGCATGCCGACCACCACACCGGCGTAGTCGTCGATGTCGTAGTTGATCGAGCTGGCGTTGCGCGAGTGGGTACCGTCGTAGTCCACACCCAGGCCGCCGCCGACGTCCACGTGATCCACCGGCAGGCCGAGAGCACGCAGTTCGCCGTAGTAGCGGATGGCTTCCTTGAAGCCGTGCTGGTAGTCGGCAAGGTTGGCGATCTGCGACCCCATGTGGAAGTGCAGCAGGCGCACGCCCTGGTCCAGCCCGGCGGCGCGGAAGCGGTCGACCACCGACAGCAGCTGCGCGGCGGACAGGCCGAACTTGGCCTTCTCGCCACCGGTGTCCGCCCACTTGGAGGACGCCAGCGAGGACAGGCGCACGCGCAGGCCGACCTGGGGCAGCACGCCCACATTGGCGGCCTCCTCGATCACCAGCTGCACCTCGGATTCCTTCTCGATCACGATGAACACGTTGTGGCCGAGCTTCTGCCCCATCAGCGCCAGCTTGATGAACTCGCGGTCCTTGTAGCCGTTGCAGACGATGGTGCCGCCCTTCGGCGCCAGCGCCAGAACGGCCATCAGCTCGGGCTTGGAGCCGGCCTCCAGGCCGATGGAGACGTTCTGGGTGGCGATGATGCTTTCCACCACCGCTTCCTGCTGGTTCACCTTGATCGGATACAGCGCGGTGTAGCGGCTGCTGTACTCCAGGCGCTCGATGTTGGCGTCGAAGGCGCCGGTGAGCTTGCGCACGCGGTCCTGGAGGATGTCCGGGAAACGAACCAGCAGCGGCAGCGACAGGCCCGCCTCACGCAGCTGCTCGACCAGCGCATGCAGATCGATCGGCTGGGCATCGGCGCCCTGCGGGCGAACTTCCACGTTACCGGCGTCGTTGAGGGCGTAATAGCCCGCACCCCAGTGGCGAATTCCGTAGATGCTGCGGCTGTCAGCCACGGTCCAGTTGCTGCCGTCGTCTTTGCGGGTCCGTCTAGCGGCCATGCGTGGTGGTCTCCTCAAATAGCGCGAAAGTGTGCTGGCGCCCGCCCGGCGTGCGGGTGAGTCGTCAAAGCCCGGTGGTGTAAACCTAGCCGGACCTCGTGACGTTGCCGTGTTGACCGCCGGTGTTGGCGGTAAGTTTAGGAAAATCCGACGACGCGCCCGGGGCGCACCGATAAATCTCCCATCTAGGGAAAGGGCTTGCCGGCCATGCGCGGGATGCACATCGCCTGGAACCCGTTCTCGACAGGGGAGAGTCGCGTGCCCCTTCAGGCAAGCAGCAGGGCGGTTCAGCCGCCGGATTTCTTCGCCTTGAGGCCGCGCTTGGTCAGCTCTTCGAGCAGCAGGTCGACGTGGTCGCCCTGGATCTCGATGATGCCGTCCTTCAACGCGCCACCCGTACCGCAACGCTTCTTCAGCGCGGTGGCCAGGTCCTTCAGCGCATCGGCCGCCAGCGGCACGCCGGTCACCGTGGTCACGGTCTTGCCACCGCGGCCCTTGGTTTCACGACGCACACGAGCGATGCCATCGCCGGCCGGAATCTCGGCCTGCTTGCAGATGCACGCGCCAATGGGCTGATTGCAGTCCGGGCAATGCCGGCCGGAATCAGTGGAGTAGACGAGCCCGCCAAGGGCGGACAGGGAGGATGCTTTCTTGACCACCGGGCGTTTCCCCAGGATTGGCCTCTTCGGGCCAGGTCAACGAATGGCCGGCTGGCGCCGACCGCGACGCCCCACTCAGGCAGGGGCTGCGCAATTCCCGGTGGAGGACCCTGCCGGAAAGGTCGCGCAATTTAGCAGCATTGAAGGCAAATGCTAAGAGCGAAAATGCGTCATTGATCGGCGGTTTGGCGACATCGATGCCACACATCTCCGCTCCTGCATTTGATTCATATCGCCACAAAACTGTTATTCCCTTGTGAACAGGGGCTTCCGGCGCGCAATCGCCCCTTACAGGAGGCCCCTCGACGGCACCATTTTCGGGGTTTGGCGGCATGGATGCCGCCAGAGCCGCGATGGGCCAGGGATGGCCCTTCGCGGCGTGCCCCGAAAATGGTGCTGGCGAGGGGGAACCCGGCGAAGCCGGGCCGTATGTCGCGGCAAGACCTTTTGGTTCCTTTTGGGGCGTTTGCCAAAAGGGACTCGCCCGAGGGGGCGAAACAAGAAACAACCAAGCATGCCGAGGCGGCGCAGAACACCGCTCCGGAAAGCGGCGGATAACGCCTGAGGCGTTATTCGCCCTACGCTCGTCAGAAACTGACCAGGTACTTGCGCAACGCCGCCAGCGAATCCGGGCAATACGGCGTACCCGCCTTGGCCTCGGCCAGCGCCTGGTGCGGGTCGATGAATTTCGCTTCCAGCACCTCTTCCGGCTGCAACCGCAGTGGCGCATCGGATACGGCGGAAAACACCGCGCACCACAGGCGATTGTCCGGCTGGTCGAAGAAGAAGGTGCCGTGAGCGCGCAGCGGGGCGCCGGCGATGCCCAGTTCCTCTTCCAGTTCACGGGCAGCGGACTCGGCGTAGCTCTCGTCCGCCTGCACCATGCCGCCGGCTGCCGGGTCCCAGTAGCCAGGGTAGACAGCCTTGCTCAGGGTGCGGCGGTGCACGCACAGCTCGCCGGCAGAGTTGAACAGCAGGATGAAGGTGCCACGGCCGATCAGCCCGCGCGCGCGCAGCTCGGCGCGCGGCAGGCTGCCCAGCAACTGGTCGTCTTCGTCGACCCAGGCGATCTTCTCGGCGTCCGAAGCCGCCCGATGGGCGGCTTCCTTGTCGCTGAAGCCGGTCATCGATCAGCCCTGGGCCAGCAATTGGCGCAGGTCGATGATCGCGGCGTTGGCGCGGGAGATGTAGTTGGCCATCACCAGCGAGTGGTTGGCCAGCACGCCGAAGCCGCTGCCGTTGAGGACCATCGGGCTCCACAGCGGCGCCTCGGCGGCCTCCAGCTCGCGGATGATCTGGCGCACGCTGACGGTAGCGTTCTTCTTCGCCAGCACGTCGGCGAAGTCCACCTCGATGGCACGCAGGATGTGCGACAGCGCCCAGGCCTGGCCACGCGCCTCGTAGAACACGTTGTCGATCTGCAGCCAGGGGGTTTCCTGCAGCACTTCCTCGACTTCCGGCGCCTGGCCGGGGGTGACCGGCTGCATCGGCGTGATGTTGGTGTTCAGCTTGACCCGGCCGACGCTGGCCGAGAGGCGCTGGGACAGCGAGCCCAGGCGGGTGGAAACGTCACCCAGCCAGTTGTTCAGGCTGTCGGCGCGGGCGTAGAACTGCGCACCGGCAGGATCGGCGGAGAGACGGGCGAGGTAGCGGTCCAGCGACTTGATGCCCTCGGCGTACTCCGACTCGGAGGACGGCAGCGCCCAGCTCTTGTTGTCGAAGTTGAAGCGCGGCTCGGCGCGCGCCAGGTCGGCATCCTCGGTGGACTGCGACTGGGAGCGGGCGAAGTCCTTGCGCAGCGCGCGCGACAGGTCGCGCACCTGGACCAGCACGCCGTATTCCCAGCTGGGGATGTTGTCCAGCCAGATACCCGGCGGGAAGATGTCGTTGGACAGGTAGCCGCCCGGCTTGTTGAGCAGCGTGGCAACCACTTCCTTGAGGGTTTCCACCGTGGTGTAGCCCACCACCATCTGACGACCGGCGCGCTCGGCAGCGGCCTGGGCATTCTGCTGCACGGGGAAGAGGTCCGGCTCCTGGCTCCAGTACCAGCCGATCGCCCCGCAGATCACCACATAGACACCCAGCAGGCCGCCCAGTACGCGACCCAGCCAGGGGCCGCCGAAATAGGCGCGAGCGTTGTCTACCGTGTCATCCACGCGATCACGCACGGAGCCGCGTTTCTTCCAGTTCCACATGGCAAGTTCCTTGATGTCCCGAATTCGAAGATAGCTTGGACCCGCAACCGGCCCCAGGGTGCCGGGATTTTAGGCCCATCGGCGCAAGCATGCCGCACAGCGGCAGGTCAGCGCAGCCTACCCTGCGCATGGTGCTAGGTAATGGTGCGAATTACAAAGCTTCGGATGTTTGACCGAAGGCACTGTTATTGCCACCAAGGATTGGTAGCATAGGGCCATCAGTGTGTATCACGGCGGAAACAACTTCGCCCCGCAGGCCGCCGGTACGGCTCTATAAAGAAGCGCGCGATGACCGAGCTCGACGATCCATCCCTCGACCGCCTCAAGCACCACTTCGCCCAGCGGGTGATCCACCAGGCCCGCCATCTGCTGGAAGTCTGGCAGCGCCTGTCGCGGTCGGAGTGGAACAGCGCGGGCATGGCCGAGCTGGCCGAGGCCTGCCTGCGCCTGCAGCGCTACGCCGAACGTTTCGAGCAGGCCGAGCACGCCGACCTGGCCAAGGCCATCGACCAGTGCCTGCGCGCCGTGCAGGACAACCGCGGGCGCCTCTCCAGCGAACTGATCACCGAACTCAACCGCCTGATGCAGCGCCTGTCGCGCACCGGCCTGCGCCATGGCGACCAGTTCGAGCAGACCAACCTGCCGCCGCTGCGCAAACCCGTCTACCTGGCCCTGCAGGACCTGGAGCGCGCCGAGCGCCTGGCCCAGCAACTGGAGTTCTTCGGCATGGCCGCGCAGCCCTGCGAGCACGCCAATGCCTTCCGCGCCGCCATGGCCGACCGCCATCCGGCCGCCATCGTCATGGAAATCGACTTCGCCAACGGCCAGGGCCTGGCGCTGGCCGACGAAGCCCAGGCGGGTCTCAAGCAGAAGCTGCCGGTGCTGTTCTTCAGCCATGAAGAAACCGATACGCCGACCCGACTGGCAGCTGCCCGCGCTGGCGGCCAGGACTTCTTCAGCGGCGCGCTGGACGCCTCCGGCCTGCTGGAAAAGATCGAGACGCTGACCCGCGTGGCGCACTACGAGCCGTTCCGCGTGCTGATCGTCGACGACTCCCGCGCCCAGGCCGCGCACACCGAGATGGTCCTCAACAGCGCCGGCATCGTCACCCGCGCGCTTACCGCGCCGCTGTCGGTGATGGCCGAGCTGGCCGAGTTCCAGCCGGACCTGATCATCCTCGACATGTACATGCCCGAGTGCCTGGGCACCGAGCTGGCCAAAGTGATCCGCCAGCACGAGCGCTATGTCAGCGTGCCGATCATCTACCTGTCCGCCGAGGACGACCTGGACAAGCAACTCGACGCCATGAGCGAGGGCGGCGACGACTTCCTCACCAAGCCGATCAAGCCGCGCCACCTGATCGCCACCGTGCGCAACCGCGCCGCCCGCGCGCGCAGCCTCAAGGCACGAATGGTCCGCGACAGCCTGACCGGCCTGTACAACCACACCCACACCCTGCAGTTGCTCGACGACGCCCGCTTTCGTGCGCGTCGCGAGGAGCGCCCGCTGACCTTCGCGATGCTCGACATCGACCACTTCAAGCGGGTCAACGATACCTACGGGCACCCCATGGGCGACCGCGTGATCAAGAGCCTCGCGCTGTTCCTCAAGCAGCGCCTGCGCAAAACCGATCACATCGGCCGCTACGGCGGCGAAGAGTTCGCCGTGGTACTGCCGGACACCGACGCCGAGTCCGCGCGCCGGGTGCTGGAGGAAATCCGCCAGCGGTTCGCCGAGATTCATTACCCGGCACAACCGCATGACCTGTCTTGCACCTTCAGCTGCGGCATCGCCGAGCTGGGCGAGGACATGGACATCAAGACCATCGCCAAGCAGGCCGACGAGGCGCTGTACACCGCCAAGCACGGCGGCCGCAACCGCGTCGAAGTCTACAAGTAACCCCTGCGCCAGCCTGGCGCAGCGCTCTGCCGCGCCACTTCCCGACCGAATGCTGGCACCGTGTCATCAGGCAGTAACGAAACTGCAATAGGTTCAGGGCTCGCCGTTTTTCGCTGTCGGTCGAGACCTGCCATGCGCCTCAAGCTGCTCACCAACCTCAACACCTTCCTGCTCCTGCTCGTGTGCCTCGCGCTCGGCGCCACCCTGTGGTGGTCGCAACGCGCCCTGGAGCGCCCCTTCACGTTGATGGACCGTTACCTGGAACTCTCCCAGGGCTTCGAGCGCAAGGTCGCGCAGAACATCCAGGCCTACCTGGGCAGCGGTGACGCCCTCAAGCAGAAGGCCGCCCAGCAAGGACTGGACGAGCTGGCCGAGGAACTGCCGCAACTGCCGGACAGTCTCAGCCAACTGCTCGGCCAGAGCCTCGACGAACTGCACCAGTTCAGCGGCAACCAGTTGCTGGCCGCCGGCAAACTGGCCGGCGACCCGCAGGGTCTGCTGCTGCAGGCCGAGCGTGATCTGCTGGCCGCGCTGGACCAACTGGGCACCTATGCCGACGCCAGCCAGAACCCCGCCGCCAGCGAATACCGCACCCCGCTGCTGCAAGCCGGCCTGCACCTGACGCGCCTGGCCCACGCCCGCGCCAAGCTGGTGGAAAGCGGCAACCCGGCGCTGGCCGAGGACATCCAGCGCGAGCTGGAAACCCTGCGCCAACTGGCCGAACGCATCGACGCCCTGCCCTTGCTCGGCGTACTGGAGCAGCAGGCCTCCGCTTCCGACGACTTCGCCGCGATGATGGGGCTGGAATCCCAGCCGACTGCCGAGGCAAAGAGCGAGGACCGCGGTGTCACCCTCAAGCGCGACCTTGCCAGCGTGCTGCGCCGCTACCCCGACGAACTGAACCGCACCCGCCAGCTGATCGCCCAACGCCAGGAACTGGCCAACGCCACCGCCCAGCGCGTGGGTGCCGTGCAGCAGGCCCTGGCGACACTGGAGCCGCAGGTCCGCGAGGAGCGCTCGAAGATCCAGGCGCAGGTGCGCGTCATCCAGGGCGCGCTGATCGCCCTGATCCTCGCCACCGCGCTGCTCATCGACACCCTGCAACGCCGCCTGGCCCGCGTGCTCGGCCAACTGGTACCGGCGCTCTCGACCTGGGCGAGCGGCGACTTCGCCCAGCCCATCGCCCTGGCCACGCGCACCCGCGACCTGGTGGAACTGCAGGAATCGCTGAACCGTCTGCGCGATTTCCTCGGCACCCTGGTCGGCACGATCCACCTGCGCGCCGAGGAAGTGGCCGGCAGCAGCCGTGCCCTGGCGGAGCTCAGTGGCGGCCTGCACGCCGGCGCCGAACGCCAGGCCAGCGACACCGGGGAAATCCGCGACGCGCTGGGCAACATGGAAGCGGCGATCCAGCAGGTCGCCGGCGACGCCAGCCAGGCTGCCTCGGCCAGCCACGCTGCCGGCATGGCGGTCGAGCAGGGCCAGCAGGTCATCGGCAACAGCCTGAACGGCATGCGTGCCCTGGTCGACGAGGTGCAGAGCAACGCCCAGGCCATCGAGAACCTGGCGGAAGAGTCGGCCACCATCGCCAATGTGCTGGGGGTCATCCGCTCCATCGCCGAGCAGACCAACCTCCTGGCGCTGAACGCCGCCATCGAGGCCGCGCGGGCCGGCGAACAGGGCCGCGGCTTTGCAGTGGTCGCCGAGGAAGTGCGCTCACTGGCCCTGCGCACCGCCGGCGCCACCGAGGAAATCCAGCAGCTCACCGCGCGCCTGCAACAGGCCGCCCGGCAGTCGGTGGACGCAATGCGCAGCCAGGTCGAGCATGCGGAGATCACTGCCAACCAGGCCGGCGCCGCCGAGGGCGCACTGGACGAAGTGGTCGGCGCCATCCGCACCATCGCCAGCATGGCCGAACGTATCGCCGAAAGCTCTGCCCACCAGAGCGGCGCGGTCAGCGAGATCCGCTCCCACAGCGAACGCATCCACGAACTGGGCAGCGAGAACCTGCGCCTGATCGGCCAGGGCCGCAGCCAGGGCGAGCAGTTGCAGGAACTGGGCGGCGCGCTGCACACCGCCGTCAGGGCTTTCCGCGTGTAACTGAGCGAACCTGCAGGAGCGGGCCATGCGCGCGATCACGGGCATGACCCGCTCCTGCAGGGAAACAGCGGCGGTCAACCGGTACCAACGTCGCCCAGGAAAGGCTTAACGCTCGCCCAGCTTGTGCCGCGCGGCGTACAGGCAAACCATCTCCATCGCCAGGGTCGCACCGGCCAGGGCAGTGATCTCGGCGCTGTCGTAGGGCGGCGCGACTTCCACCACGTCCATCCCCACCAGGTTGATGCCCCTCAGCGCGCGGAGGATTTCCAGTGCCTGGTGCGAACTCAGCCCGCCGCAGACCGGCGTGCCGGTCCCCGGCGCGAAGGCAGGGTCGAGGCAGTCGATGTCGAAGGTCAGGTACACCGGGTTGTCGCCGACCCGCGCGCGGATGCGCTCGGCGATGGCCTGCGGCGTCTGGCGGTGCACCTCGCGGGCGTCCAGTACCTGGAACCCCATGACGTCATCGTTGGTGGTGCGCAGGCCGACCTGCACCGAGCGCGCCGGGTCGACCAGCCCCTCGCGGGCAGCGTGGTAGAACATGGTGCCGTGATCGATACGCTGGCAATCCTCGTCCGGCCAGGTGTCGCTGTGGGCGTCGAAGTGGATCAGCGACAGCGGGCCGTGCTTCTTCGCGTGGGCCTTGAGCAGCGGGTAGCTGATGAAGTGGTCGCCGCCCAGGGTCAGCAATGCGCAGCCGGCATCGAGAATACGCGCTGCGTGGGCTTCGATGACGTCCGGGGTTTCCTGCGGCACGCCGTGGTCGAAGGAGCAATCGCCGTAATCGATCACCGCCAGGTGGTCGAAGGGATCGAACTCCCAGGGGAAGTGCCGGGCCCAGGCCATCTGCACCGAGGCAGCCCGGATCGCCCGCGGTCCGAAGCGGCTGCCGGGGCGGTTGGTGGTGGCGGTGTCGAAGGGCACGCCGCTGACCACCAGGTCGACGCCGCGCAGATCGCGGCTGTAGCGACGGCGCATGAAACTGGTGATGCCGGCGTAGGTGGACTCGGCGGCGGTGCCATACAGGCTGTCGCGGGTAATGGCCTGGTCGTTGTCTTGGGCGAGATCCATGGATTCCTCATCAATGTCTTTGTTGTGTTGTTCTGATAATTCAGTGTCTGCGCGACTGCCCTCTCCCTAACTCTCTCCCTTCAGGGAGAGGGCAAGCGCACACGAATCAGCTACGGGTACGAAACGCCGACCACAGCCGGGTGCGCTCGCGCTGCTGCTTCAAGGTCAGCAACTGTTCGCCGAACAGCTTCTGGCGCATGGCCGGCGCCGGGTAGATGTCCGGGTCGCCCGCGACATCGGCATTCAGCAACGGTGCGGCCTTGAGGTTGGCGTTGGCGAAGTACAGGGTGTTGGTCAGCTCGGCGATGGACTCCGGGCGCAGCATGAAGTCGATGAAGGCGCGCGCTTCCTGCGGGTGCGGCGCGTCCACCGGGATGGCCATGGTGTCGAACCAGATGAGCGTGCCTTCCTTCGGAATCCGGTAGATCACCTCGAACGGCTTGTTCGCCTGCCTGGCCTGGGCGGCACCCATCAGCGCGTCGCCGGTGTAGGTCAGGGCGACGCACAGCGTGCCGTTGGCCAGGTCGTTGATGTGCTTGCCGCTGGCGATATAGCGCACGTTGGGTTGCAGCTTCTCCAGCAACTGGCGGACCTCGGCCAGATCGGCCGCGTCGGTGCTGTAGGGCGACTTGCCCAGGTAATTCAGCGCCACGCTGATGACTTCCTGCGGCGAGTCGATCAGCGAGATGCCGCAGTCGGCCAGGCGGCTGGCGTACTCGGGCTTGAACAGCAGGTCGAGGCTGTCCAGCGGTGCGTCGGGGATGCGTTTGAGCACCTCGTCCTTGTTGATCGCCAGGCCCACGGTGCCCCAGGTGTAGGGCACGCCGAAACGGTTGCCGGGATCGATGGCGGCCAGCTTGGCCAGCAGTTCCGGGTCGAGGTTGGCGAAGTTCTTCAGTTGCGCGTCGTCCACCGGCTGCACCGCCTTGGCCTGGATGGCGCGGGCCAGTCCGCTGCTGGCGGGGAACACGACGTCGTAGCCGCTGCGGCCGGTCATCAGCTTGCTGTCGAGCACCTCGGCGCTATCGAAGGTGTCGTATTTGACGCGGATGCCGGTTTCCTTCTGGAAGCGCTGCAGGGCATCGGCACCGACGTAATCCGCCCAGTTGTAGAGGTTGAGCACCCGCTCCTGCGCCTGCAGGGGCATGGCCAGGGCCACGGCCAGCACCGTGAGAGAAGCCCGGAAGAACGCACGCATGATCATCGCCTCAGGTTGTTGTGGTTATGGGGCGAGCATGGGGCGGGCTTTACTTTGTAAAAATACAAAGTTAATTACTTTGGCATTTAACCAAGACAATGTTTGGAGAAGGCCATGCTCAGCCAATTGCGCGACCTCGACCTGCAACTGCTGCGACTCTTCGTCACCGTGGTGGAGTGCGGCGGCTTCAGCGCAGCGCAGGGCGAGCTGGGCCTGAGCCAGCCGAGCATCAGCATCCAGATGGCCAAGCTGGAGACGCGCCTGGGCTACCGCCTGTGCGAGCGCGGCAAGGGCGGTTTCCGCCTGACGCCCAAGGGCGAGCACCTGCTGCAATCGACGCGGCGGCTGTTCGTCGCCATCGAGGGCTTTCGCGACGAGGCACGCGGTGTGGCGGACAAACTGCTGGGCGAGGTGCGCATCGGGCTTTCCGAAGGACTGGACGTGGAAGTGCTGGCGCAGCTGTCCGGGGCGATCCGGCGTTTCCGCCAGCGCAACGAGGCGGTCAGCCTTGAACTGATCACGGCCACGCCCGCCGAGCTGGAGCGCCTGCTGCTGCAGGACCGCCTGCACCTGGCCGTCGGCTACTTCGCCGGGACCCAGGCGGCGCTGGAACACCTCGAGCTGTTCAGCGAACCCCAGGGCCTCTACTGCGGCGCCGGACACCCGGCCTTTGCCGAGCACAGGCCGACCCGCGATTCCCTGGCCGACGCCGACCAGGTGCTGCACCCCTACCGCTTCATCGCTGCCGACGAACCGCTGCAGACCAGCCGCAGCAGCGCGCGCTGCGAGCAGGTGGACGGCAGCCTGGCGTTCATCCTCTCCGGAGCGCACATCGGCTACCTGCCCAGGCATGTCGCCCAGCCATGGATCGAACGCGGCCAATTGCGCGAGCTGCTGCCGGGCGAACTGGGCTTCGATGTGGCCTTCAGCCTGACCCGTCACCGCGGCCGCCATCCCGGCGACGCCGAGCAGGCCTTCGTCAGCGACCTGCTGGCAGCGTTCGGCCAGCACGCGGCCGATTGACGCAGCGGCACATCGGGAACCCGCCGCCGTCAGCACAGTCCCACGACGTCCATCACGTCTTGTGACAGCTCATCCGGCAACGCCTCGGGCTGCACCGGAAGCTTTCCGCTATCATGCCGCCACTTATGTAGTCCGCGAGATGTCCATGCGCCGCCTGCTCACCCTGCTCCTGCTCCTGGTCGCCCTGCCCGCCTCCGCCGGCCTGTTCGACAAACCCGCCGACAAGGGCGGCTTCGCCGTCGGGCAACCGGCCAAGGGCGACTTCCTGCCGGTGGCCGAAGCCTTCCGCGTCAGCGTCGAGGACAGCGACAGCCAGCAGGTGAAGCTGCGCTTCATCAATGCCGACGGCTACTACCTCTACCAGCACCGCTTCAGCTTCAAGGTCGAGCCCGCCGACAGCGGCGTGAGCGTCGGCGAGGTGAAGCTGCCGCCGGGCAAGCAACACCACGACGACTACTTCGGCGACACCGTCGTCTACTACGCCATCACCGACATCGACGTGCCGCTGGTCAACCCGCAACACAAGCCCTTCACCCTGGTCGTCAGCTACCAGGGCTGCGCCGACAAGGGCCTGTGCTATGCGCCGGAAACCACCCGCCTGCACATCGCCGACGGCCAGGCCGCCAGCGTCGTGACCGGCTCCGCACCCTCCGCCACTGCCAAGTCCGCCGCCTCGGGCAACCCACTGGCCAGCCTGCTGGGCGACCATGAGCCGGGCAAGATCAAGAAGCTCGGCCGCGCGCTGGCGATCTTCTTCCTGCTGGGCCTGGCGCTGACCTTCACTCCCTGCGTGCTGCCGATGCTGCCGATCCTCTCCGGGGTCGTACTGCGCGGTCGCCCGGGCGGCATGCGCGGCCTCGCCCTGTCGCTCGCCTATGTGCTGCCGATGGCGGCCTGCTACGCGGTGCTCGGCACCCTGATGGGCCTGTTCGGTGCCAAGCTCAACCTGCAGGCGATGCTGCAATCGCCCTGGGTGCTGATCCCCTTCGCAGCCTTCTTCGTGGTGTTCGCCATCGCCATGTTCGGCGCCTTCGAGCTCCGCCTGCCGGGCTTCGTGCGAGAGCGCCTGGACAACATGGCGAACAACACCCGCGGCGGCTCCATCGCCGGCGCAGCGACCCTGGGCGTGCTCTCCAGCCTGCTGGTCTCGCCCTGCGTCACCGCCCCGCTGGCCGGCCTGCTGCTCTATATCAGCAGCACCGGTGATGCAGTCGGCGGCGGCCTGCTGCTGTTCTCCCTGGGCCTGGGCATGGGAACACCGCTGGTGATCTTCGCCGTCGGCGGCGGCGCGTTGCTGCCCAAGAGCGGCGCCTGGATGAACGGCGTGCGCAACGTCTTCGGCGTGATGCTGCTGGCCGTGGCCATCTGGATGCTCGACCGCCTCGTCTCCGGGCCGGTTTCGCTGACGCTCTGGGGCACCCTGGCCGGCGGCGTCGCCCTGGCCATCGGCACCCTCGAACTGGGGCCGAAGACTCCCCTGCAGCGCCTCGGCCAGTTGTTCGGCCTGATGCTGCTGGTCTACGCCGTGGCCGCCTGGACCGGCGCCCTGCGCGGCGAATCCGACCCGCTGCACCCGCTGGGTCGCAGCACCCCAGGCCTGCACGCCGGCCCGCCGACAACCACTCCCGGCGACTGGCAGAACATCACCACCCCGGCGCAGCTCAACGCAGCCCTGGCCAGCGCCCAGGCCGCCGGTCGCCCGGTGCTGCTGGACTGGTACGCCGACTGGTGCATCAGCTGCAAGATCATCGAGCGCCAGGTGCTGCCAGCGCCGGAAGTCCAGTCGCAGCTGCCCGGCTTCGTCCTGCTGCGCTTCGACATGACCGCCAGCACCCAGGAGCAGCGCGCCCTGCTCGATCGCTACAACCTGTTTGGCCCGCCCGCGCTGCTGTTCTTCTCGGCAAAAGGCGACGAATGGAGCGACCTGCGCATCATCGGCGAAACCGACGCCGCCACCCTCGCCGACCGCCTCGATCAGGCGGGAAAGCGCTCCTGAGCCCAGATTGACTGCAACGGTTTTGCCGTAATCGGCTGGCAACATGCTGACATCTACGGCAAAACCGGCATGACTGGACAGTCACGCCGGCTTTCCGGCATAGTCCCGCCCTATCTTTTCCCGCCAAGAACAAGGACTACAGCATCCAGATGGCGACCTTACTGGTACTGCACGGGCCCAACCTCAATCTGCTGGGCACCCGCGAGCCCGACAAATACGGCTCCGTCACCCTCGAGCAGATCAACCAGGACCTGGAGCGCCGCGCCCGCGAGGCCGGCCACCACCTGATGCACCTGCAGAGCAACGCCGAGTACGAACTGATCGACCGGATCCACGCCGCGCGCAACGAAGGCGTCGACTTCATCCTGATCAATCCGGCCGCTTTCACGCATACAAGTGTCGCTCTACGTGACGCATTGCTCGCAGTGAGCATCCCATTCATCGAAGTGCACCTCTCCAACGTGCACAAACGTGAACCTTTCCGGCATCACTCCTACTTTTCCGACGTGGCGGTAGGGGTGATCTGCGGTCTGGGAGCCACAGGCTACCGCCTGGCCCTGGAATCCGCCCTCGAACAACTTGAACGCCCGTGACCTCACCTGGGAGAGCGAACACTGATGGACATCCGTAAAGTCAAGAAACTGATCGAACTGCTCGAAGAATCCGGTATCGACGAACTGGAGATCAAAGAGGGCGAAGAGTCCGTACGCATCAGCCGTCACAGCAAGACCGCCGCCCAGCCGATCTACGCTGCCGCCCCGGCCTACGCTCCGGCTCCGGCCGCCGCTCCGGTCGCCGCCGCCCCGGCTGCCCCGGCCGCTGAAGCCGCCCCGGCTGCCCAGAACCTGGCCGGCGCCGTGCGCTCGCCGATGGTCGGCACCTTCTACCGCGCCGCCTCGCCGACCTCCGCCAACTTCGTCGAAGTCGGTCAGAGCGTGAAGAAAGGCGACATCCTCTGCATCGTCGAAGCCATGAAGATGATGAACCACATCGAGGCCGAGACCAGCGGCGTGATCGGTCAGATCCTCGTGGAGAACGGCCAGCCGGTCGAGTTCGACCAGCCCCTGTTCACCATCGTTTAAACCGCGGGGAACCTGCGATGTTGGAAAAAGTACTGATCGCCAACCGCGGCGAAATCGCGCTGCGCATCCTGCGCGCGTGCAAGGAGCTGGGCATCAAGACGGTGGCCGTGCACTCGACCGCCGACCGTGAGCTGATGCACCTGTCGCTGGCCGACGAAGCGGTCTGCATCGGTCCAGCCCCCGCTGCGCAGTCCTACCTGCACATCCCGGCGATCATCGCCGCAGCCGAGGTCACCGGCGCCGTGGGTATCCACCCCGGCTACGGCTTCCTCGCCGAGAACGCCGACTTCGCCGAGCAGGTCGAGCGCTCGGGCTTCACCTTCATCGGTCCGAGCGCCGACGTCATCCGCCTGATGGGTGACAAGGTGTCCGCCAAGGACGCCATGAAGAAGTCCGGCGTCCCGACCGTACCGGGCTCCGACGGCCCGCTGCCCGAAGACGAGGAAACCGCGCTGGCGATCGCCCGCGAGGTTGGCTACCCGGTGATCATCAAGGCCGCCGGTGGCGGTGGTGGTCGCGGCATGCGCG
>CBIGPF010000010.1:0-63991 GCA_966191535.1 uncultured Pseudomonas sp.
GCCGCATGCTGCAAAACATCAGGGACAATTCCCAAGGCTGGATCACCAAGACCATCCTGGGCGTGATCGTTGTCCTCATGGCTTTGACCGGGTTCGATCAGATCATTCGCGCAACCCACCACGAGAACGTCGCTGCTCAGGTCAACGGTGAGGACATCGGTCTGCCGGAACTGCAGCAGGCTGCGGACATGCAACGTCGCCAGCTGATGCAGCGCCTGGGCAAGGACTTCGATGCGTCCATGCTCGACGACAAGCTGCTCAAGGACTCCGCGCTCAAGTCGCTCATCGAGCGCAAGCTGGTCCTTCAGGCTGCCCAGAACGACAAGTTCGCCTTCTCCCAGCAGGCGTTGGATCAACTGATCCTGGCGACGCCTGAATTCCAGGTGGACGGCAAGTTCAGTGCCGACCGCTTCGATCAGGTCATCCGTCAGATGGGCTATGACCGCATGCAGTTCCGTCGCATGTTCGGCGAGGAAATGCTGATCGGTCAGCTGCGTGCCGGCATCGCTGGTACTGGCTTCGTGACCGACGATGAGCTGAACGCCTTCGCTCGCCTGGAGAAGCAGACCCGTGACTTCGCCACCCTGACCCTCAAGGCCGACCCGGCCAAGAGCAAGGTCGAGGACAGTGAGATCAAGGCGTACTACGACGCTCACAGCACCGAGTTCATGACGCCCGAGCAGGTCACCATCGACTTCATCGAGCTGAAGAAGTCCGGCTTCTTCGACAAGGTCGAGGTGAAGAAGGAAGATCTCGAGGCCCTCTATCAGAAGGAAATTGCCGGCCTGGCCGAGCAGCGCGACGCCGCGCACATTCTGATCGAGGTGAACGACAAGCAGAACGACCAGCAGGCCAAGGCCAAGATCGACGAGATCAAGGCGCGCCTGGACAAGGGTGAAGATTTCGCCAAGCTGGCCAAGGAGCTGTCCAACGACACCGGTTCTGCCGCCAACGGTGGTGACCTCGGCTTCGCCGGGCGTGGTGTGTATGACCCGGCCTTCGAAGAGTCGCTGTACGCGCTGAAGAAGGGTGAAGTTTCCGCTCCGGTGAAGACGTCCTACGGCTGGCACCTGATCAAGCTGCTGGGCGTGGAAGCGCCGGAGGTTCCGACCTTCGATAGCCTGAAGGCCAAGCTGGAGCATGAAGCCAAGACCCAGTTGGTCGAGCAGCGCTTCGTCGATGCCACCAAGCAACTGGAAAGCTCCGCCTACGAGGCTTCGGATCTGGGCCAGCCGGCTCAGGACATGGGCCTGAAGGTGCAGACCAGCAAGCCGTTCGGCAAGGAAGGTGGCGAAGGCGTGACCGCCAACCGTCAGGTCATCCAGTCCGCTTTCAGCCCCGAAGTGCTGGAAGAGGGCGCCAACAGCGGCGCCATCGAGCTGGATCCGGACACTGTGGTCGTGCTGCGCGTGAAGGAGCACCACAAGCCTGAACAGGAAACCCTGGAGCAGGTCAGTGCCGATATCCTCAAGCGTCTGCAGATCGAACACGCTGCTGTCGATGCCAAGTCCCGCGGCGAAGCCCTGCTGGCTGGCCTGCGCGACGGCAAGATCCCGCTGACCCAGGCCCAGGAAGGCCAGCAGTGGAAGGTTGTGGAAGCGGCTGCCCGTGGTCAGGAAGGTGTCGATCCGGTCGTGCTGCAGAGCGTGTTCCGCATGGCGCGCCCGGAAGGTGCCGACAAGCCCAGCCTGGGTGGTGTCGCACTGCAGAATGGCGACTTCGTGCTGGTCAAGCTCAGCGGTGTGAGCGAGCCGGAGGGCAAGCCGACCGAACAGGAGAAAGCGATGTATCAGCGCTTCCTCGCCTCGCGTAGCGGTGCGGATGACTTCGCAGCCTTCCGTCGCTACCTGCAGGATCAGGCGAAGATCGAGAAATTCGACGAAGCCAAGAAGTGACAGACAGGGGCCGCGCAAGCGGCCCTTGCTCTTTCAGGCAAAAGAAAAGGCCGCATCAGCGGCCTTTTTGCTGTCCGGTAGACAGGTTCAGTCGTCGCCCAGCGGGCCCATGGCGGTGGTGTTGAAGCCGCCATCGACATAGAGGATTTCGCCGCTGATGCCGCTGGCCAGGTCCGAGCAGAGGAAGGCGCCGGCGTTGCCGACTTCCTCGATGGTCACGTTGCGTCGCAGCGGCGTCTGGCGCTCGTTGGCGGCAAGCATCTTGCGGAAGCTCTTGATGCCCGAGGCGGCCAGTGTGCGGATCGGGCCGGCGGAGATGGCGTTGACGCGGGTGCCTTCAGGGCCGAGGCTGCCGGCGAGGTAGCGCACGCCAGCCTCCAGGCTGGCCTTGGCCATGCCCATGACGTTGTAGTTGGGCATCGTGCGTTCGGCGCCCAGGTAGGAGAGGGTAAGCAGGCTGCCACGGCGGCCTTTCATCAGGTCGCGGCCGGCTTTGGCCAGGGCGACGAAGCTGTAGGCGCTGATGTCGTGGGCGATGCGGAAGCCGTCGCGGGTGGTGACATCGGTGAAGTCGCCGTCGAGCTGATCACCCGGCGCGAAGCCGACCGAGTGGACGATGCAGTCCAGGCCGTCCCATTGCTTCGCCAGTGCGACGAACACCGCCTCGATGTCCGCGTCGTTCGCCACGTCGCAGGGGAAGCACAGGTCGGCGCTGGAGCCCCAGCCGGCGGCGAACTCCTCGACCCGCCCCTTGAGCTTGTCGTTCTGGTACGTGAAGGCGAGCTCGGCGCCTTCCCGATGCATCGCCGCGGCGATACCGGAGGCGATGGAGAGTTTGCTGGCGACGCCGACGATCAGTACGCGTTTACCGGCGAGAAATCCCATGGTCATTGCTTCCTTTTCTGCTTCTGCTGCTGGCTCAGTCCTGAGTGGGCACCATGAAGGCGGCTTCCAGCAGTTGCTGTGTGTACGCATGCTGCGGCGCGGCGAAGACGTCCTCGGCCATGCCCTGCTCGACGACCTTGCCGTGGCGGATCACCATCAGTTGGTGGCTCAGGGCTTTCACCACGGCCAGATCGTGACTGATGAACAGGTAGGTCAGGTTGTACTTCGCTTGCAGTCCACGCAGTAACTCGACGACTTGGCGCTGCACGGTGCGGTCCAGGGCAGAGGTCGGCTCGTCCAGCAGGATCAGCGCCGGCTTGAGCACCAGCGCGCGGGCGATGGCGATGCGCTGCCGCTGGCCGCCGGAGAATTCGTGGGGGTAGCGGTGCCGGGTGTCGGGGTCGAGCCCGACTTCCTTGAGCGCGTCGATGATCGCCTGCTCGCGTTCCTCGGGCGTGCCCATGCCATGGATCTCCAGGCCTTCGCCGACGATCTGCCCCACCGACATGCGCGGGCTCAGGCTGCCGAACGGGTCCTGGAAGACTACCTGCATCTCGCGCCGCAGAGGCCTGACTTCCGCCTGGTTCATGCCTTCGATGGCCTGGCCCTCGAAGCGGATGCCGCCCTGGCTGTTGATCAGGCGCAGGATCGCCAGGCCCAGGGTCGACTTGCCCGAGCCGCTCTCGCCGACGATGCCCAGCGTCTGGCCGCGTGGCAGGCTGAAGTCGATACCGTCGACGGCCTTGACGTGATCGACGGTCTTGCGGAACACGCCTTTCTTGATCGGAAACCACACGCGCAGGTCGTCGACCTCCAGCAGGGGCACACCTGGCTCGTTCTGCGCAGGGGTGCCACTGGGCTCGGCGCCGAGCAATTCGCGCGTGTAGGGGTGCTGTGGGGCCGCGAAGAGGGTGTCGCAATCGGCGTGCTCGACGATGCAGCCGCGTTTCATCACGCAGACTCGATGGGCGATGCGCCGCACCAGATTGAGATCGTGGGTGATCAGCAGCATCGCCATGCCCAGGCGTTGCTGCAGGTCGCGCAGCAGGTCGAGGATCTTCAGCTGCACCGTGACGTCGAGCGCCGTGGTCGGTTCGTCGGCGATCAGCAACTCCGGCTCGCAGGCCAGTGCCATGGCGATCATCACTCGCTGCCGCTGCCCACCGGACAACTCGTGCGGGTAGGCCTTGAGGCGGCTGGCGGGATTGGGGATGCCGACCAGCTCCAGCAGCTCCAGCGTGCGGGCACGGGCCTGAGCGGTGTTCATGCCCTTGTGCAGGGCAAGTACTTCGCCGATCTGCTTCTCGATGGTGTGCAGCGGGTTCAGCGAGGTCATGGGCTCCTGGAACACCATGGCGATGCGATTTCCCCGGATGCCGCGCAGCTTGCGTTCGGGCAGCTTGAGCAGGTCCTTGCCGGCGTACTGGATGCTGCCGGAGGGATGGCTGGCGGTGGGGTAGGGCAGCAGGCGCAGGATGGAGTGCGCGGTGACCGACTTGCCGGAGCCGCTTTCGCCCACCAGCGCCAGGGTTTCGCCCTTGCGGATGTCGAAGCTGATGTGTTCCACCGCGCGCACCTGTTCGTCGCCGCAGAGGAAATCGACGGACAGGTCACGGACTTCGATGAGGTTCTCGTTCTGGCTCATGTCACTTCCTCGGGTCGAAGGCATCGCGGGCGGCTTCGCCGATGAACACCAGCAGGCTCAGCATCACGGCGAGTACCACGAAGGCGGTGATGCCCAGCCAGGGTGCCTGCAGGTTGGACTTGCCCTGGGCGACCAGCTCGCCCAGCGACGGTGCGCCGGCGGGCAGGCCGAAGCCGAGGAAGTCCAGGGAGGTCAGGGTGCCGATCGCGCCGGTGAGGATGAAGGGCATGAAGGTCAGGGTGGAAATCATCGCGTTGGGCAGGATGTGACGGAACATGATCGCCCCATTGCGCATGCCCAGGGCCCGTGCGGCGCGCACGTACTCCAGGTTGCGGCCACGGAGGAACTCGGCGCGAACCACGTCCACCAGGCTCATCCAGGAGAACAGCAGCATGATCCCCAGCAGCCACCAGAAGCTCGGCTGCACGAAGCTGGCGAGGATGATCAGCAGGTAGAGCACCGGCAGGCCGGACCAGATTTCCAGGAAGCGCTGGCCGAGCAGGTCGATCCAGCCGCCGTAGAAGCCCTGCAGCGCACCCACGGCGACGCCGACGATGGAGCTCAGTACGGTGAGGATCAGGGCGAACAGCACGGATACGCGGAAGCCGTAGATCACCCGCGCCATCACGTCGCGTGCCTGGTCGTCGGTGCCCAGCCAGTTCTCCGCAGTGGGCGCGGACGGTGCCGGCACGCGCAGGTCGTAGTTGATGGTGTCGTAGCTGTAGGCGATTGGCGGCCAGAGAGTCCAGCCGTGCTTCTGCGCGATCTGCTCGCGCATGTACGGGCTCTTGTAGTTCGCCTCCATGGGGAACTCGCCGCCGAAGGCGGTTTCCGGGTAGCGCTTGACCACCGGGAAGTACCACTCGCCGTCGTAGCGAATCGCCAGCGGCTTGTCGTTGGCGATCAGCTCGGCGCCCAGGCTCAGGACGAACAGCGTGAGGAACAGCCAGAGCGACCACCAGCCGCGCTTGTTGGCCTTGAAGCGCGCCCAGCGGCGCTGATTGATGGGAGACAGGCGCATCGGATTACTCCCGGTTCTCGAAGTCGATGCGCGGATCGACCAGCGTGTAGAGGACGTCGCTGACCAGCTTCATGATCAGGCCGAACAGGGTGAAGATGAACAGTGTGCCGAATACCACCGGGTAGTCGCGGTTCAGCGCCGCTTCGAAGCTGAGCAGGCCCAGGCCGTCGAGGGAGAAGATCACCTCGATCAGCAGCGAGCCGGTGAAGAAGATGCCCAGCAGGGCCGAGGGCAGGCCGGCGATGATCAGCAGCATGGCGTTGCGGAACACGTGACCGTAGAGCACCCGGCGCTCGGTCAGGCCCTTGGCGCGGGCGGTGACGACGTACTGCTTGCCGATCTCGTCGAGGAAGCTGTTCTTGGTCAGCAGGGTGATGGTGGCGAAGTTGCCGATCACCAGTGCGGTGATGGGCAGCGCCAGGTGCCAGAAGTAGTCGCGGACCTTGCCGCCCCAGGTCAGCTCGTCGAAGTTGTTGGACGTCAGTCCGCGCAAGGGGAACCAGTCCCAGTAGCTGCCGCCGGCGAAGAGCACCACCAGCAGGATGGCGAAGAGGAACGCGGGGATGGCGTAGCCGACGATGATCGCCGAGCTGGTCCAGACGTCGAAGTGGCTGCCGTGGCGCACCGCCTTGGCGATGCCTAGCGGGATCGACACCAGGTACATGATCAGCGTGCTCCACAGCCCGAGGGAGATGGAGACGGGCAACTTCTCGACGATCAGGTCGGTGACCTTGGCGTCGCGGAAGAAGCTCTGGCCGAAGTCCAGATGCACGTAGTTCTTGAGCATGATCCAGAAGCGCTCGGGCGCCGGCTTGTCGAAGCCGTACATGCGCTCGATTTCCTTCACCAGCTCCGGGTCCAGGCCCTGGGCGCCACGGTAGTGCGTGCCGGCGGCAGCGACTTCACCGCCCCCGCCGGAGATGCGTCCCGTCGCACCGCCGCTGGCGGCGTCGAAGCCTTCCAGCTTGGCGATCATCTGCTCCACCGGGCCGCCAGGGGCGGCCTGGATGATGATGAAGTTGATCAGCAGGATGCCGAACAGCGTGGGGATGATCAGCAGCAGGCGCCGCAGGATGTAGGCCAGCATCAGTTGGCCCCTTGGGCGACGGCGCCGTCAGCCGGCGTTTCGGCCGTGGCTTTGGCGTCGGTCTTGGTCGGTATGGCCTTCTCGCGGGCTTGCCACCAGGTCTGCAGTGCGTAGCTGTAAGGCGGCAGTTTTTCCGGGTGGGCGATACGGTTCCAGTAGGCCAGGCGCCAGTTGCCCAGGTACCAGTTGGGCACCACGTAGTGGCCCCAGAGCAGCGCGCGGTCGAGTGCGCGGGCGTGGCGCACCAGGCTCTCGCGGGAGTCGGCGTTGATCAGCGCTTCCACCAGGGCGTCGATGCCCGGGTCGCGCAGACCGATGAAGTTGCGGCTACCGGGCTTGTCGGCGCTGCTGGAGTGCCAGAACTCGCGCTGCTCGTTACCCGGCGAGCTGGATTGCGGCCAACTGCTGACGATCATGTCGTAGTCCCGCGAGCGCAGGCGGTTGATGTATTGCGAGACGTCGACGCGGCGCAGCTGCATGTCGATGCCCAGCTCGGCAAGGTTGCGCTTGAAGGGCAGCAGCACGCGCTCGAAGTCGGCCTGGGCGAGCATGAACTCGAAGCTCAGTTGCTTGCCGTCGGGGCCGACCATCTTGTCGTTCTCGATCTTGTAGCCGGCCTCCAGGAGCAGTTGGTAGGCCTTGCGCTTCTGGTCGCGGATGATCCCGCTGCCGTCGCTGGTGGGCGGCACGTAGACCGTTGTGAAGACCTCTGGCGGCAGCTTGTCGCGCAGCGGCTCGAGGATCTTCAGTTCCTCTGCGTCGGGCAGCTCCTTGGCCGCCATCTCGGAGTTCTCGAAGAAGCTTCCATCGCGCAGGTAGGAGCCGAAGAACAGCTGCTTGTTGGTCCACTCGAAGTCGAACAGGTTGGTGATCGCCTCGCGCACGCGGGGGTCCTGGAACACCGGGCGGCGGATGTTGAAGGCGTAGGCCTGCATGCCCCACGGATTGCCGTTCACCGGCTCTTCGCGGACGATCCTGCCGTCGCGTACGGCAGGCGAGTCGTAGGCGGTCGCCCAGTTCTTCGCAATGCGTTCGTCGTTGAAGTCGAACTGGCCGGCCTTGAAGGCTTCCAGGGCGACCGTGAGGTCGCGGTAGGACTCCACCACCACGGTATCGAAGTTGTTGAAGCCGCGGTTGACCGGCAGCTTGTCACCCCACCAGTCCTTCACCTTCTCGTAGCGGATCGAGCGCCCGGCCTCGACCTTGGCGATGCGGTACGGGCCGCTGCCCAGGGGCGGCTCCATGTTGGTCTTGTTGAAATCGCGACTGGCCCACCAGTGTTTGGGCAGGATCGACAGCTGGCCGAGAATCAGCGGCAACTCGCGGTTGTCGCCGTGCTTGAAGTCGAAGCGCACGCGTAGCTTGTCCTCGGCTACCACCTTGTCGACGTCCGCGTAGTAGTTGCGGTACATCGGGTCGCCGTCCTTCATCAGCGTCTCGAAGGTGAACACCACGTCCTCGGCAGTGACCGGCGTGCCGTCCTGGAAGCGCGCCTCGGGTCGCAGGTAGTAGCGAACGAAGCGGTGCTCCGGGTCCTTCTCGATCCTTTCGGCGAGCAGGCCGTATTCGGTGAAGGGCTCGTCGAGGGAGTGGAAGGTGAGGGTGTCGTAGATCAGGTTGATCTGCGGGGCGGAGTTGCCCTTGGCGATGAAGGGGTTGAGGCTGTCGAAGCCGCCGAAGTCGGAGAGGCGCAGCGTGCCGCCCTTGGGCGCATCGGGATTGACGAAGTCGAAATGCTTGAAGTTCGCCGGATACTTCGGCGCCTCGTCATACAGGGTGATGGCGTGCTGCGGCGCGGCCTGCGCACTGCCCAGCAGTCCCAGCAACAGGCCGGCGCAGAGCGCGGCGCGGCGGGGGCTTTTCATAGGGTTTTCTCCTGGTCTTTTTGCCACCAGGCTCGCAGGCCCAGCGTGTAGGGCGGCGTGGTGACGAAGGCGAAGCGGTTGCGGTACGCCAGTCGGTGCTTGTTCAGGTACCAGTTGGGAATGCTGTAGTGCTGCCACAGCAGCACCCGGTCCAGGGCGCGGGCCGCGGCTTCCTGCTGGTCGCGGTCGGCGGCGCCGAGGAGTTTCTCAAGCATCGCGTCCACCACGGGGTTGGCGATGCCTGCGTAGTTCTTGCTGCCCTTCACCGAGACCTGGCTGGAATGGAAGTACTGCCATTGTTCGAGGCCGGGGCTCAGAGTCTGGGGCAGGGTCATCAGAATCATGTCGTAGTCGAACTGGTCCAGACGCTGTTTGTACTGGGCTCGGTCCACGGTGCGCAAGCTCGCATCGATACCGATGCTGGCGAGGTTCTCGCGGTAGGGCTGGAGAATGCGTTCCAGGCTGGGGTTGACCAGCAGGATCTCGAAGCGCAGCTGCTTGCCATTGGCGTCCAGCAGGCGGTCGCCGGAGAGCTTCCAGCCGGCATCGCCCAGTAGACCCAGGGCGTGGCGCAGGGTTTCCCTCGGGATGCCGGCACCCTTGGTCACCGGCACGGTGAAGGGGCGCTTGAAGAGCGCTTCGGGCAGTTGCTGGCGGTACGGGGAGAGGAGTAGCCACTCCTGGCCCTGGGGTATGCCGGTGGCGGCGAAGGTGCTGTTGGGGTAGTAGCTGTTGGCGCGCACGTAGGCGTCGTTGAACAGCGCGCGGTTGGTCCACTCGAAGTCGAACATCATTCCCAGCGCTTCGCGCAGGCGGCGATCGGCGAAGGTCGCGCGGCGGGTATTGAGGAACAGGGCTTGGGTCTGCGTCGGAATCTGATGGGGGATTTCCACCTTGACCACGTCGCCCCGGCGCACGGCCGGGAAGCGGTAGTTGCTGCGCCAGTTCTTCGCCTGGTGCTCGATGTAGAAATCGAACTCGCCGGCCTTGAAGGCCTCGAAGGCGATGCCGGCGTCACGATAGAAGTCCACCTCGACGCGGTCGAAGTTGTACTTGCCGCGGTTCACCGGCAGGTTGGCGCCCCACCAGTCCTTGACCCGCTCGAACACCAGGCGGCGCCCCGGCACGACCTCGGTGATGCGGTACGGGCCGCTGCCCAGCGGCGGCTCGAAGGTGGTGGCCTGGAAGTCGCGACCTTTCCAGTAGTGCTGCGGCAGCACCGGCATCTCGCCCAGGCGCAGAATCAGCAGCGGGTTGTCATGGCGCTTGAAGACGAAGCGGATGCTCTGCGGCGAGAGGATGTCGACCCGTTGCACTTCCTGCAGGTTGGTGCGGTACATCGGGTGGCCGTGGCGAAGCAGCGTGCGATAGGAAAAGGCCACGTCGTAGGCAGTGATCGGCTTGCCGTCATGGAAGCGCGCTTCCGGGCGCAGGTTGAATACCACCCAGCTGCGGTCTTCGGCGTATTCGACGCTGCGGGCGATCAGGCCGTAGCTGGAGGCCGGTTCGTCGCCGGACGGGTCGTACAGGCCTGTGCCGACCATCAGCGGCTCGTTCAGCTCGCTGACGCCATACTGCAGGAAGTCTGCCGTGCTGATCGGCGGGCTGCCCTTGAAGGTGTAGGGGTTCAGGGTGTCGAAGGTGCCCAGGCCCATCAGCCGCAACAGGCCGCCCTTGGGCGCCTTGGGATTGACCCGGTCGAAGTGGTCGAAGCTGGCCGGGTACTTGAGGTCGCCGAACTGGGCGTAACCGTGGCTCTCGGTGATCTGGGCGGAGGCGGGGAGGCCCAGGAAGAGTCCCAGGAACAGGAGAGACAAGCGACGCATCAGGCGTAGGATCCGATCCTGGCTGGCTGAAGGAGAGTTGCGTCGTACAGTAGCAGCTTGTCCGTGCTGCCAGAAGACATGCAGCCGGGGCGGGGCGCCCCGGCGCAGGGTGAAACTCAGCGGCTGGCGGTATCCAGGTACAGCGTAATGGTCTGGCCCGGCTTCAGCGCCTGGCCGCTGCGCGGGTTCCAGCGCTTGATGTGCTGCATCTCGACATTGAAACGCTTGGCGATCAGGTACATCGAGTCGCCCTGCTTGACCTTGTAATAAGTCGCGTTGTCCTGCTTGGCCTTGCTGGTGGAGGCCAGTTGCGTGGCAGTCGCCTTGCCACCTTGCAGGGTCAGGGTCTGGCCGGGTTTCACGCCGTGGCTGTCCAGCTTGTTCCAGCGCTTGATGTCGTCGACCGCGACATCGTTTTTCTTGGCGATCTGCCAGAGCGTGTCGCCGCTCTTCACGGTGTAGGTGCGGTTGCTGGCGCGGGCGGCGGGAGCTGCCTTCGAACGGTCCACCTGAGCCAGTTGGCGCGGGCTTTCCGGCTCGATGGTCGGGCGGCCGGGCTGGCCAGGAATGACCAGGGTCTGGCCGTTGCGCAGGCGGTTAGCGCTCAGGCGGTTGGCCGCCTTGAGTTCGGCCACGCTCAGGCGATAGCGCTGGGCGATGCTGTGCAGGCTGTCACCCTTGCGAACGCGATAATGCGCGTTGCTGGCTACCTTGATTTCCACCGGCTGCATGTTGGCGACGCCGGCCTTCAGGGTGTCGGCCTTGTCCAGCGGCACCAGCAGGTGGTGCGGGCCGTCCAGGGTCACACCGCGCTTGAAGGCAGGGTTGAGCTGTTGCAGTTCATCCTGGTCCAGGTCGGCCAGGGCGGCGACGCGGGACAGGTCCAGGCCCGGCTTGACGCGGATCGAGGTGAAGTAGGGCTGGTTGGCGATCGGGCTGAGGTTGATGCCGTAGATGGTCGGCGCATTCACCAGCTGCGACAGGGCGAGCAGCTTGGGCACGTAGTCCTGGGTTTCCTGCGGCAGCGGCAGGTTCCAGTAGTCGGTGGGCAGGCCGAGGCGCTCGTTGCGCTCGATGGCACGGCTGACGGTGCCTTCGCCGGCGTTGTAGGCGGCCAGGGCGAGCAGCCAGTCACCGTTGAACATGTCGTGCAGGCGGGTCAGGTAGGTCAGCGCGGCGTTGGTCGACGCGGTGATGTCGCGGCGGCCATCATAGAAGTTGGTCTGGCGCAGGTTGAAGTGCGTGCCGGTGCTGGGGATGAACTGCCACAGGCCCACAGCCTGGGCGCGCGACACGGCCATCGGGTTGTACGAGCTCTCGATCACCGGCAGCAGCGCCAGTTCCAGCGGCATGTCGCGTTCTTCCAGGCGCTCGACGACGTAGTGCATGTAGGGCGCACCGCGTTCGCTGGCGTTTTCCAGGAACGACTGGTTGCTCATGAACCACAGGCGCTGGCGCTCGATGCGCGGGTTGGTGTCGATCTGATCCTGCAGCTGGAAGCCAACGCGCATGCGTTCCCAGATATCGTTCTGGGACTCGGTCCAGGCCGGATTGAACTGCACGTCGATGGCGCGGGAAGCACTGCGGGCCTGGCTGTCGCTGGCGGTCTGCTGGGTCGACTGGCAACCCGCCAGGCCCGCCGCGAGCAGGACAATGGAGACTCGGATGGCACGTGCCAATGCGTCTAGATCGGAGGTCTTTCTGGTCTTGGGCGGCATTGGCTGATGACTATGTCCGGGGCAAAAATTTCGGCGATTCTAGAAACCGAGCCTGCCCTGGTCAAGATTTCGCCAGTCTTCAGAACTGGTCCTTCCAGCGGCGAATGGTCGCAAAGACCTCCTCCGGCGTGCGGTTTTGCTGGCCGCTCCGCTCGTCGGCCATTTTCTTAACGGATGTTTCCGACACCCGAAGGAAAGGATTCGTCGCCCGCTCCAGGGCGATGGACGACGGCAGGCTCATCTTTCCTGCTTCGCGCCAGCGACTGACCTCTTCGAAGCGAGCAAGCACCTCCGGATTCTGCGGCTCCACGGCACACGCGAAACGCAGGTTGCTCAGGGTGTATTCGTGGGCGCAGTACACCGACGTGTGGCCGGGCAGGTCGGCCAGCCGGCTCAGCGATGCATGCATCTGCGCTGGCGTGCCTTCGAACAGGCGACCGCAACCGGCGGCGAACAGGGTGTCGCCGCAGAACAGCAGTGGCTGGCGTTCATCGTCATGGCTGTTCGTTGCATGGAAATAGGCAATGTGGCCAAGGGTATGGCCGGGCACGTGGATGACTTCAAAGCCCAGGCCGAGCACCTCGATGCGGTCACCGTCTTCCAGCGCCACATCACGTCCCGGGATCTTCTCGCCAGCCGGGCCCAGCACGCGGGCGCCGGTCTCGGCCTTGAGGCGGGCAACGCCGCCGACGTGATCGGCATGGTGGTGGGTAATGATGATGTCGGTCAGCGTCCAGCCGGGATGTGCCTGCAGCCATTGCTCGACCGGAGCGGCGTCGCCCGGATCGACCACCGCGCATTCGCGGCGGGTCGCATCCTGCAACAGCCAGAGATAATTGTCGGAAAAGGCGGGCAGGGCATCTATCTGTATCATGGGTGGAGAATCGCCAAGTAGTGGGCATTGGCGCATAGTAGTGCGGATACACACTTTTGTGTCGCGCTGTCCCACAGGGGGTAGTGATGATCGAAGAACCCTTCGCCCAGGCCGATGCCGACTGGCTGGAGCTGATCGACCAGGCCCGCCACTGGCTGTCCGGGCCGATCGGCGGAATGATGCTCGCCGAAGAGCAGCAATTGCTGATCGACGAGCTGGAGCGCTATTTCGGCGGCTACCTGGTGCATTACGGGCCCCATGCGGAATTGCCGGCCAGCGTCGGCAACATCCAGCGTGGCGTGCGCCTCGGGCCGCCGTTGCCTGGCGTGGAGATCGCCTGTGACGAGGCGGCCTGGCCGCTGGGCGAGCACGCCGCCGACGTGGTGCTGCTGCAGCATGGCCTGGATTTCTGCCTGTCACCGCACCGTCTGTTGCGCGAGGCCGCGCGTAGCGTCCGTCCCGGTGGGCACCTGCTGGTGGTCGGGGTGAACCCCAGGAGTGCCTGGGGCATCCGCCATTACTTCGCTCGCGACGCCTTGCGCCGCGCCCGCTGCATCTCGCCGAACCGGGTCTGCGACTGGCTCAACCTGCTGGGCTTCGCGCTGGAGAAACGCCGCTTCGGGTGTTATCGTCCGCCGCTTGCATCGGCGAAATGGCAGGGCCGTCTGGCCCGCATGGAGACCTGGGGCCCCGTCCTGCAGGGCTCCGGCGCCGGCTTCTATCTATTGGTGGCGCGCAAGCTGGTGGTCGGTCTGCGGCCCCTGCGTCAGCCCCGTCGCGAACCGCGCGGCCAACTGGTGCCGCTGCCGGTGGCCAAGGTCAGTCGCCGCGATTCCGAGTCCTGAAAGCGAGCCAAATGAGCGAAGAGAAAGTCGAGATCTATACCGACGGCGCCTGCAAGGGCAACCCGGGCCCGGGTGGCTGGGGCGCCGTGCTGTTCTACAAGGGCGCCGAGCGCGAGCTGTGGGGCGGCGAGGCCGAAACCACCAACAACCGCATGGAACTGATGGCCGCCATCATGGCCCTGGCCGCGCTCAAGCGGCATTGCGACGTGCGTATCGTCACCGACTCGCAATACGTCATGCAGGGCATTACCGAGTGGATGGTCAACTGGAAGAAGCGCGGCTGGAAGACTGCCGCCAAGCAGCCGGTGAAGAACGCCGACCTGTGGCAGGCGCTGGATGAGCAGGTAAACCGGCATACTGTCGAATGGCGCTGGGTGCGCGGCCACACCGGCCACCCCGGCAATGAGCGCGCCGACATGCTCGCCAACCGTGGCGTGAGCGAACTGCCGCGCTGAGCGTCCGGCTCCAGGAATTACAGCAGCCCGGCGTAAACCGGGCTGATCAACCGCAAGAAGGTTTCACACAGAATGCGTAGCGTCGTACTCGACACCGAAACGACCGGTATGCCGGTCACTGACGGCCACCGGATCATCGAGATCGGTTGTGTCGAACTTGATGGTCGTCGCCTTACTGGCCGGCACTTCCACGTCTATCTGCAGCCTGATCGCGAGATCGACGAAGGCGCCATCGCGGTCCACGGCATCACCAACGAATACGTCAAGGACATGCCGCGCTTCCGCGAAGTGGCGGATGACTTCTTCGAGTTCATCAAGGGCGCCCAGCTGATCATCCACAACGCGGCGTTCGACGTTGGCTTCATCAACAACGAGTTCGCGCTGCTGGGGCAGACCGAGCGCGCGGACGTCGCCGACTACTGCGGCATCCTCGATACCCTGCTGATGGCCCGTGAACGCCATCCGGGCCAGCGCAACAACCTTGACGCCCTGTGCAAGCGCTATGGCGTCGACAACTCCGGCCGCGACCTCCACGGCGCACTGCTCGACGCCGAGATTCTCGCCGATGTCTACCTGGCGATGACCGGTGGCCAGACCAGCCTGTCGCTGGCTGGCAATGGTGCGGAAGGTGATGGCAGCGGGCGCGCCACGGCTTCGGCGATCCGTCGCCTGGCAGCTGAGCGTGGGTTGACTCGGGTGATCCGCGCCAGTGATGCGGAAATCGAGGCGCATATTGCGCGCCTGGCGGTGATCGAGAAGTCCGCTGGCGGCCCGTCACTGTGGGCGCAGATGGAAGCACCGAAGGAGTGATTCTTCGTGCTGCATGATTTGTGAGGAAAGGCCCCTGAACTGGGGCCTTTTTCATTGGCGGCACTGGCTAATGGCGTTTGGGCTTTTGTAGGAGCGGAGCTTCTCCGCGAATTCCTCCGCGGAGGAGTCCGTTCATGCCGGAATCTGCTTAGATGTCGCGCTTGCGTAGGAGCGGACTTTGTCCGCGATGCTTTGCTTCGGCCTGTGTGTTCTGCGTCGCTTCGGCGTGCGCGCAGAGTCCGTGTTTCGCCCCCTCGGGCGACCCCCTTTGGCAAACGACCCAAAGTGGGCAAAGGTCTTGCCCCTCCATCCGGTTTTTCGCCTAGGCGAAAAATACCCTCGTTGAATCGAAGTTTCAGGGGCACGCCACGACGGGCCATCCCTGGCCCATCGTGGCTCTCGCGACATCCATGTCGCTCAACCCCTGAAACTCCGATCCAACGAGGCCTCCGGTAAGGGGCGGGTGGGAGTGGGTGGGCGTTTCTCTGGAAGTCTCTTCAGAGCCAGAGCCAGAGCAAAGCGCTCAGCACGGATAGTCCTGTCAGCCACGCGACGTTTTCTTACAGCCGTCAGTCGAGCGCATTCCCCTACATTCCGTGAGTCCATACTCTGAAAGGGATCGACGCCAGTCGTACGTCTATTCAGGGGTTCACAATGTACAAAGACTTAAAATTCCCCATTCTCATCGTTCACCGCGACATCAAGGCCGATACCGTGGCCGGCGATCGGGTGAGGGATATCGCACGGGAGTTGGAGCAGGACGGTTTCAGCATCCTTTCTACCGCCAGTTCCGCCGAGGGGCGCATCGTTGCCTCGACCCACCACGGCCTGGCCTGCATCCTGGTCGCCGCCGAGGGGGCGGGGGAGAACCAGCGTCTTCTGCAGGATGTGGTGGAGCTGATCCGCATGGCGCGGGTGCGCGCGCCGCAGTTGCCGATCTTCGCGCTTGGTGAGCAGATGACCATCGAGAACGCGCCCGCCGAGTCCATGGCGGATCTGCACCAACTGCGCGGCATCCTCTACCTGTTCGAAGATACTGTGCCTTTTTTGGCCCGCCAGGTCAGCCGCGCCGCGCGCAAGTACCTGGAGGGCCTGCTGCCGCCATTCTTCCGCGCCCTGGTCGAGCATACCGCGCAGTCCAACTATTCCTGGCATACGCCGGGCCACGGCGGTGGCGTCGCCTATCGCAAGAGCCCGGTGGGGCAAGCGTTCCACCAGTTCTTCGGCGAGAACACGCTGCGCTCGGACCTGTCCGTCTCCGTGCCCGAGCTGGGCTCGCTGCTCGATCACACCGGTCCGCTGGCCGAGGCGGAGGCCCGCGCTGCGCGCAATTTCGGCGCTGACCACACGTTCTTCGTGATCAATGGCACTTCCACGGCGAACAAGATCGTCTGGCATTCGATGGTCTGTCGCGACGATCTGGTGCTGGTGGACCGCAACTGCCACAAGTCGATCCTCCATTCGATCATCATGACCGGCGCCATCCCGCTGTACCTGACGCCAGAGCGCAACGAGCTGGGCATCATCGGGCCGATCCCGCTGTCGGAGTTCAGTCGCGAATCGATTGCCGCGAAGATCGAGGCCAGCCCGCTGGCGCGTGGCCGCGAACCCAAGGTGCGGCTGGCGGTGGTGACCAACTCCACCTACGACGGCCTCTGCTACAACGCGCAGATGATCAAGCAGGCCCTGGGCGACAGCGTCGAGGTGCTGCATTTCGACGAGGCCTGGTACGCCTATGCGGCCTTCCACGAGTTCTACGCCGGTCGCTACGGCATGGGCACCCGCCGCGACGACAGCGGCCCGCTGGTGTTCACCACCCACTCCACGCACAAGATGCTCGCGGCCTTCAGCCAGGCTTCGATGATCCACGTACAGGATGCCGGCGCACGGCGTTTCGAGCAGGCGCGCTTCAACGAAGCCTTCATGATGCACATCTCCACCTCGCCGCAGTACGGCATCATCGCCTCGCTGGACGTGGCCTCGGCGATGATGGAGGGTCCGGCGGGTCGCTCGCTGATCCAGGAAACCTTCGACGAGGCCCTGAGCTTCCGCCGTGCCCTGGCCAATGTGCAGCAGAACCTCGTCGAGGACGACTGGTGGTTCTGCGTCTGGCAGCCACCGGGCGTGGAGGGCACCGACGAGGTGAAGACCCGTGACTGGGTGCTGGAGCCCAATGCCGACTGGCATGGCTTTGGCGATGCGGTAGAGGACTACGTGCTGCTCGACCCGATCAAGGTCACCCTGGCCACGCCGGGCCTGACCGCTGGTGGCCGCCTCGATTCGCGCGGGATTCCCGCCGCGGTGGTCAGTCGCTTCCTCTGGGAGCGCGGGCTGGTAGTCGAGAAGACCGGGCTGTACTCCTTCCTCGTGCTGTTCTCCATGGGCGTAACCAAGGGCAAGTGGAGCACCCTGGTCACCGAGTTGCTGGAGTTCAAGCGCAGCTACGACGCCAATCAGCCGCTGGCGGACGCGTTGCCCAGCGTCGCCCAGGCTGGCGCCGCGCGCTACGCGGGCATGGGCCTGCGCGACCTGTGCGACGAACTGCACCGCTGCTACCGCGACCACGCCACGGCCAAGGCGATGAAGCGCATGTACACCGTGCTGCCGGAAATCGCCATGCGCCCGGCGGATGCCTACGCCCAGCTGGTGCGCGGCGAGGTCGAGGCAGTGCCTATCGATCGGTTGGAAGGGCGTATCGCCGCGGTGATGCTGGTGCCATATCCGCCAGGTATCCCGCTGATCATGCCGGGCGAGCGGTTCACCGAATCTACCCGTTCCATACTCGATTACCTGGCCTTTGCACAGAGTTTCGAGCGCAACTTCCCCGGCTTCGATTCTGACGTCCATGGCCTGCAGGTGCGCGAGGTAGACGGCGAGAAACGCTACACCGTGGAGTGCTGCAAGTGACCGTCCGGCTCCTGGCAGCAGTGACATACATCACTGTATGAAAAGTGGAACTATCCTTGTGCGCATCGGTAAAGGGAGAAATTGAGGAAAAAGGGAGGTTTCCCCTATGCGCTGTCCCGTGACGTTGCCGAACGAGAGCGAGCGCCTGAGCGCGCTCGCCGATTACGGTTTCGACGACGAAAGCCTGCTGCCCAGCCTTGATCCAGTGGTGCAGATCGCCGTACGCATGTTCGGTATGCCGGTTGCTGCGGTGAACATGATCGGCAGTGACCATGTCTTCTTCGCCGCTGCCACCGGTATCGGCGAAGTGGATATGGGCCGCGACGTTTCCTTCTGCGCCCATGCCATCGCCCAGGATGGCGTAATGGTCGTGGGCGATGCCAGCCGCGACGAACGCTTCCACGATAATCCGCTGGTGACCCGGCCCAACGGCGTGCGCTTCTATGCGGGCGTGCCGCTGCTGTCGGTGGAGGGGCAGGCGCTGGGTGCCCTGTGCATCATCGACAGCAAGCCCCACGAGGACTTTTCCGGTGACGACCGCGATCGTCTGGTCGAGCTGGCGCGCATGGCGTCGGATCGGCTCGAGCTGCGTCGCATCGAGGTCGCCTCGTCGCGTACCCGGCCGCTGTTCGAGGAGTATGCCGGCACCTCGCCGACGCCCGTCGTCTGGTTCGATTGCTGGGGCGAGATCGGCGCCTGGAACGAAGCGGCGGCCAACCTGTTCGGCTACGACCTGATCGAGGGCAGCGGCCAGTCCTTCGAATTGCTGCTGCCCGAACGCAATCGTTCGGGGTTCCGTGCCCTGATCAGTGGGGCCAGTGATGCTACGTCGCTGGACGGCATGGCCGTGCCGGGCGAGATCGTCGGGGTGCGCAAGGATGGCTCCGAAATCTCCCTGGGACTGACGCTGTTCAGCTGGACGGAGAAGGGCAAGCTCAAGTTCGAAGCGGTGCTCAAGGACCTCACCGCCCGCCACCTGGAAGAGGAGGCGCTGCGCCAACTGGCCAGCGTCGATGTGCTCACCGGCCTCGCCAACCGGGGCCAGTTCTACCGGCGCACCGAGGAAGTACTGGTGCAGTCGCGCCCGGCGGCGGTGCTGATGATCGACCTGGACGGCTTCAAGGACGTCAACGATTCCCTCGGCCATGCCGTGGGCGATGGCATCCTGCGGCAGGTCGCGGAGCGGTTGGACCGGCTGGCCACCGCGGGCGCCACGGTGGCGCGGATCGGCGGCGACGAGTTCGCCATCCTCGAGCCGAACCTGCTGTCCCCCGAGCATGCCATGCGCTTCGCTCAGGCGGTGATCGCCAGCATCGCCGAACCCATCATCATCGATGCCCATGAAGTGCGGGTCGCCGCCAGTTGTGGCGTGGCGCTGGCGCCGTTGCATGCCCAGGAAGCGCTGGAGCTGGTGGGCAACGCTGACCTGGCGCTGTTCAAGGCCAAGAGCAGCGGGCGCAGCCATGCCTTCGTGTTCCTCCCGGCGTTGAAGATGGAGGCCGCGGCGCGGCATCTGTATGGCATGGAACTGCACCGCGCCGTGGCGAACGGCGAATTCCTGCTGTTCTACCAGCCCCAGGTGAGCCTGCGTGACGGCTCCCTGCGTGGCGCCGAGGCGTTGATCCGCTGGCAGCATCCGCAGCGCGGCCTGTTGTCGCCGGCCGCCTTCCTGCCGTCGCTGGAAGGCGGGCCGCTGGCAGCGATCGTTGGTGCCTGGATTCTCGATGAAGCGTGTTCCCAGGCGGCCTACTGGCGGCGCAACGGTGCGCCCGATCTGCGCATGGGGGTGAACCTGTTCGGGGCGCAGTTCCGCATGGGCAACCTGGTCACGCAGGTGCTCGAGGCGCTCGAACGGCATGGCCTGCCGGCAGAGGCGCTGGAGCTGGAAATCACCGAGAACATCGTGCTCAACCACGACGACACCGTGTTGAGCACCCTGCAGAGCCTGCGCTCCTATGGGGTCGGCATTGCCTTTGACGATTTCGGCACCGGCTACGCCTCCCTCAGCCTGCTCAAGACCTACCCGCTGAGCCGCATCAAGATCGACCGTACCTTCGTCATCGGCATGCTGGAGACCCAGCAGGACCTCTCGGTGATTCGCGCGATCCTCGACATGGCACGCAGCTTCGACCTGGAGACCATTGCCGAGGGCATCGAAACCTCCGCCCAGCGGGATCGTCTGCGTGCCGAGCGCTGCACCGAAGGGCAGGGCTACCTGTTCGCCAAGCCGATGCCTTCACTGCAGTTCGAGCAGCACTACGAACTCGGTACGCGCCAGGTCGGCTCCGCCTGAGCGGCGGAATTTCTGCAGCGGCATTGACCGCGCAGGGCGAAATCGCTCGAAACGAGCGGCTTCGTCCTGCAAAACGGTTTCCTCCTTTGCCCGGCGCTGTCTACCCTGTAGGACAGATCGCCGCTCTGCGTCTTCGTGAGGGGCAGGGCGCTAAAACGAAAACACAGATCGCGGGCTTCTAAGGAGCGCAGATGGCGGAAGCGAAAAAGGGCAGCATGGGGTTCTGGAGCTGCACCGCGCTGGTGGTTGGCAACATGGTGGGGTCGGGGGTGTTCCTGTTGCCGTCGAGTCTGGCCGCGTTCGGCGGGCTCAGCCTGTTCGGCTGGCTGGTGTCGAGCACCGGTGCGGTGATCCTCGCCTTCACCTTCGCCCGGCTGGCGCGGCTCAACCCTGGCGCTGGCGGACCCTATGCCTATACCCGTGATGGTTTCGGCAGCTTCGCCGGCTATCTCTGCGCCTGGACCTACTGGAAAGCCGCCTGGATCGGCAACGCCGCCATTGCCGTGACCCTGGTCGGCTACCTGCGGGTGTTCATCCCGGCGCTCGCTGATCCGCTGCTGATGGTCGCCACGGCCATCGGTGCCATCTGGCTGTGCACCCTGATCAACCTGCGTGGCATCACCGCCTTCGCCGTGGTGCAGAACTGCCTGACCGCGCTCAAGCTGATCCCGCTGCTGCTGGTGGGCATTCTCGGCTGGTTCCACTTCAATCCCGACTACCTGACCATCCCGGCGCCCAGCGAGCTGCCGAACATGGGCTATGCCCAGGCGATCGCCACCACGGCGGCGCTGACGCTGTGGTCCTTCATCGGCCTGGAGTCGGCCACCGTGCCGGCGGACGATGTACGCGATCCCAAGAAAACCATCCCCCGCGCCACGCTGTTCGGTACCCTCGCCGCCGCTGCGGTCTACATCCTGTCGATCACTGCCGTGCAGGGCCTGATGCCGCCGGAAGTGCTGGCCAAGTCAACATCGCCCTTCGCCGATGCCGCGCGCATCCTGCTGGGAACCTGGGGCTATTACCTGGTGGCTGGCGGTGCGGTGATCGCCTGCCTGGGCGCGCTCAACGGCTGGGTGCTGCTGCAGGGCCAGATTCCGGTGGCGCCGGCCCGTGACGGGCTGTTCCCCGAGTCCCTGGGCAAGCTCAACAAGAACGGCGCGCCGGCCAACGGCCTGCTGTCGTCCGGTCTGTTGGTCACCGCACTGGTTATGGTCGACGGCCACGGCGAGCTGGTGGAGGTGTTCAACGTCATCATCCTGCTCGGCACCATGACCGGCGTCGTGCCCTACGCCTTCTGCACCGCCGCGCTGATCCAGATGCTCGCGGTGAAGCCGGAGTCCTTCTCCCCGCGCTCGCGCCCGCAGGTGCTGGCGATTGGTTGCCTGGGATTCCTCTATTCGCTGTGGGCGCTTTACGGAACGGGCCAGCAGGCAATCTTCTGGGGCTTCCTGGTGTTCATGGCGGGTATCCCGATGTACACCTGGCGTCAGTACCGCAACCGCGTGCAGGGGCTACCCTTGGCCGCGGGCGACTGATTGCCGCGGCGGTCACGTTCCAGTCAGATCAAGCACTTGGTGGCTGATTTGCGAGCCAATTCGCAGCCGATGCCGTGGCCTGTGTCACAGACCACGGCATCGACTTTTGGTCTTGCCTTGTTATAGTGACGCGATTTCCGACATCTATTTCCCACGCGAATAGAAAAGACCCGAATAAGAACTGTTGGCCCGGGCTCCAGCGGCAGCGCGCCGCACCCAGACGAGAAGCAGGGCATACCCGAGGACATCCCCGTGACCGAATACAAAGCTTTCCGCGTCGAGCTGGCGGACAAGATCGCCCATGTGCAGATCAATCGCCCGGAAAAACTCAATGCGATGAACGCCGATTTCTGGAAGGAAATCATCGATATCTTCCAGTGGGCCGATGAAACGGATGAAGTCCGTGTCGTCGTCCTCAGCGGTGCCGGCAAGCACTTCTCCGCCGGTATCGACCTCGCCCTGCTGGCCCAGGCTGCCAGCCACCTGGGCAAGGACGTAGGCCGCAACGCCCGCGCCCTGCGCAAGACCATCCTGCAGCTGCAGGGTTCCTTCAATGCCGTGGACCAGTGCAGCAAGCCGGTGCTCGCGGCGATCCAGGGCTACTGCATCGGCGGTGGCATCGACCTGATTTCCGCTTGCGACATGCGCTACTGCAGTGCGGACGCGCAGTTCTCCATCAAGGAGATCGACATGGGCATGGCAGCCGATGTCGGCACCCTGCAGCGCCTGCCACGCCTGATCGGCGACGGCATCATGCGTGAGCTGGCCTATACCGGCCGCAACGTGAACGCCGAGGAAGCCCAGCGCATCGGCCTGGTCAACAGCATCTATGCCGACCATTCCGCGCTGCTCGACGGTGTCATGGATCTGGCCCGGCAGATCGCCGCCAAGTCGCCGATCGCCATCCGCGGCACCAAGGAAATGATCGGCTATGCCCGCGACCACCGTGTCGAGGACGGCCTGGAATACATCGCCACCTGGAACGCGGCCATGCTGCAGTCCGCCGACCTGCAGGTCGCCATGATGGCGCACATGAGCAAGAAGACCCCCGAGTTCGCCGATTGATGTCCGTCCACTCTTCTTGCGCGCAGGAGGCGCACTAGGCCGATGGTTACTGGAGCCACGTCCCTCAGTCTGGTCCGCGACGAGCTGTTCGCGACGATGGAGGAGGCCGAGCAGAATCTCGAGCACTTCATCGCCGAGCGTCAGAACGGCAGCCTGCTGCAACATTCCGTCGATTGCCTCAGCCAGATCCGCGGCACGCTGAACCTCATCGAGCTGGCCGGCGCCGAACTGCTGGCGCAGGAAGCGCTGGACCTCGCCACCGATATTCCCGCCGGTGTCAGCGAGGACCGCGACGGCCAACTGGCGGCCCTCGGCAATGCGCTCTATGTGCTGCGCCGCTACCTGGAAAACCTCGAAGCGCACCGCCAGGAAATCCCCGAGCTGCTGCTACCGGCGATCAATGACGTGCGCCAGGCCGCCGGCCAGCCCGCGCTGCCGGAAAGCTTCTTCTTCAGCGCGCGCCTGGACCTGCCGCGCCCGCTGCGCGCCGTCAACGTGCCGCAGGTGGATGACCCGGCCCGCGAAGTCCGTCGCCTGCGGCAGATGTACCAGGTCGGCCTGGTAGGGCTGATCCGCGAACAGAATCTCTACCCCAGCCTCAAGCTCATGGGGCGCGCCCTCGGCAAGCTTGATGTGCTGCTGGGCAGCGCTGCGCGTACCCGCCTGTGCTGGGTCGGCGCCGGTGCGCTGGAAGCGCTGGTCGATGCGCAGATGCTGCCGCGCAAGACGCGCAAGCAGGTGTTCGCGCGGCTGGATCGCGAGCTCAAGCAACTGATCGCCAACCCGCAGTACGAAGCGCCGCGGCAATTGCTCAAGGAAATGCTCTATCTCACCACCCTGGCTGATACCGGCGGCGTGCGCGCCACCGAGCTGCGCCAGGTGTTCGGCCTGGCCCCGCTGCCGTTCACCGATCATCTGCTCGAGGATGAGTCGCAGCGCCTGTCCGGCCCTGGCCAGTCGGTGATGCGGTCGCTGTCGGTGGCGATCCGCGAGGAGCTCACCGCGGTGAAGGACCAGCTCGACCTGATCGAGCGCGGTGTGTCCCAGGTCGATGCACTGGGCATCCTGCACACCCAGTTGGGCAAGCTGGCCAAGACCCTGGGCATGGTCGGCCTGAACTCTGCCGCCACCTCGCTGCAGCATCAGCATGGCGTGGTCGCCGGCTGGGTCGCCAAGGGCGCGGCGGACGAGCCGGCCGCGCTCAACGCGCTGGCCGACGCGCTGCTGTACGTCGAGAGCATGGTTGGCAACCTGGAGCGTGGCGAGCGCATGAACGCGCGTCCGGCCCCGGTAGGGGAGGATGACTCCTTTGCCGTTCACCAGCTCGCCGAAGCGCGCATCGTGGTGATCGACGAAGCCCAGGCGGGCCTGGCGCTGGCCAAGCGCGCGATCACCGCGTACCTGGAATCCAACGGTGACAAGCTGCACCTGGCCAACGTCCCGGTCAGCCTGCAGGCGGTTCGCGGAGGCCTGTGGTTCCTCGGGCAGGAGCGCGCGGCATTGCTCGTGGGCGCCTGTGCCGATTACATTCAGGGGCAGATGATCGAGACGACCCAGATGCCGTCCGAGCAGATGCTGGAGACCCTGGCGGATGCGCTGACCGGTCTGGAGTACTACCTGGAGGGTGGAGCCATGATGCGGCCTGAAGGCCAACCCGACGTCCTGGACGTCGCCAGCGAGAGCGTCAAGGCCCTGGGCCTGACGGTGGCAGCCTGATGCGTACCGGGCGCTGGGAATCCTCGATGTTCGAGGTGGCGGCGAACGGCGGCTGGGCGCTCGCCCACTGCCAGCAGCAGTTCCTCGCCGACAGCAACGGTGTGCTGTTCCCCCGCGACTGGCTCAAGCGCCAGGACCTTGCAGTGCTCTCCGAGCATGCCGTCGGCCAGTTCGACGGCGAGCCGGTGTACCTGCTGGAAATCGACCGTACCGATCCGCTGGAAGGCGCCAGCTGGATCGGCCTGCGCCAGTTCATGATGCAGGCCGAGGAAGACCTCTTCGCCATGCTCGGTTTTGCCAGCCAGATCGGTATCTGGTGGCGCCAGCACCGTTTCTGCGGCAGCTGCGGCCAGCCCAACCAGCGCTTGCCCCGCGACCGCGCCATGCACTGCGAGAGCTGCGGCATCCAGCGCTATCCGCTGCTGTCGCCGAGCATGATCGTGCTGGTGACCCGTGGCGATGAAGTCTTGCTGGCGCGTTCGCCTCGCTTCGTGCCGGGGATGTACAGCACCCTGGCCGGCTTCGTCGAACCGGGCGAGTCGGTGGAGCACTGCGTCGCGCGCGAAGTGCGCGAAGAGGTGGGTGTCGAGATCGGCAATATCCGCTACATGGGCAGCCAGCCCTGGCCGTTCCCGCATTCCCTGATGTTCGGCTACCACGCCGAGTACGTCAGCGGCGAGATCGTCATGCAGCCGGACGAAATCGAGGACGCCCGCTGGTTCCATGTCGACGAGCTGCCGCGCTTGCCGGCTGAGCGCTCCATCGCCCGCTACCTGATCGAGGTCTACCTGGCGCGCCGCGCCGGTCGTCCCGATCCTGTCCTGCCCGGCGGCGCCTGAGTTCAGGCGCCGCACCTGCCCATCAGGCGGCGGCGCTGAACCAGTGCTGCCAGGCCAGGCTCACGGTCAGCGCCAGCACGACCAGGATGAATACCGGACGGATGAACTTGGCGCCGCCGCCAATCGCCGTGCGTGCGCCGAAGTAGGCGCCGATCATCAGCGAACTGCCCATGCACAGGCCCATCAGCCAGACCACCTGGCCCGAGGCGATGAACACCGCCAGGGCGACGATGTTGCTGACGAAGTTCATGCTGCGCGCCACACCGCTGGCACGTACCAGGTCCAGCGGATACATCAGCAGGCTGCTGACGGTCCAGAAGGCGCCGGTGCCCGGGCCGGCCACGCCGTCGTAGAAGCCCAGGCCAAGGCCTTGCGGCCACTGGCGGCGCTGGGCGATGCGCGGATTGGCATCCAGCGGTGCCTCCGGCGTCTTGCCGAACAGCAGGTACAGGCCGCAACCGAAGACCACCACCGGCAGCATGCGGTTGAGCCACTCCGCCGGCATCAGGTGCGCAGCCCAGGCGCCCAGTGCGGCGCCGATGGCCGTGGCGATCAGGCCGTTGCGCCATTGGCGTGGCTGGAACAGTTTGCGGCGATAGAAGGTGTAGCTGGCCACGGCGGCGCCGAATGTCGAGCTCAGCTTGTTGGTGCCCAGCGCCAGGTGCGGTGGGACGCCTGCGGTGAGCAGGGCAGGGATGGTCAGCAGGCCACCGCCGCCGGCAATGGCGTCGATGAAGCCGGCAAGGAAGGCGACGCCGGCAAGGATGACGAGGGTAGTCGGGTCTACGACGAGTTCGAAGGGCATGGGGTTAGCCTTGATCAGGAGCCCGCGGCGCCACTCTTTTGTAAAGAGCGGGTGGCATAGGAAACGTTAACGGGCCCGAAAGCTGCGACGGTCTGGCTGGCCGCGCAGGTACGCGGTGCGCATAATGCCGGCATTTCTACGAGGAAGGAAATCATTCGATGCAGTACGACGGTCTGGCCTGGGTCGTTGCCCTGGTGGCGCTGTTGGCCCTGGTGGTAGCCGCCCGCATTCTGTTCGACCGTCACTGGTTCCTCGGCTGGCTGCGGGGCACGGCGGGGATGCTGTTCGTGGCCGTCGCCGCGCTGGTGGCGCTGGTGGCTTGGGATCTGCGCAGCTACGACCCACTGCCGGCGGAGCGTCCGCTGGCGACGCTGAGCTTCCACAAGGTCGGTGAGCAGCGCTTTGAGGTGACGCTGCTGCAGGGAGACGAGGAGCGCCGTGTGGAGCTGGCCGGTGATCTCTGGCAGCTGGACGCGCGGGTGCTGGAGTGGAAAGGGCTGGCACGGCTGATCGGCCTGGTGCCGGGCTACCGCCTGCAGGACCTCAGTGGCCGCTTCCTGGCCGTGGAGCAGCAGAGCCTGGGGCGCAAGGTGGCGCTGGCGGATGACGTGCTGGGTATCGACCTGTGGCGCTGGCTGCGCGACGGCCAGCATGACCTGCTGACGTTCGTGCCCAAGGCCGGGCGGGTGAACTACCTGCCGATGGCGGATCAGGCGGTGTTCGCGGTGCGCTACGGCGCAGGTGGGCTGACTGCCGAGCCGATGAATGCGGCGGCGAACCAGGCGCTGAAAGACTGGCAGTGAACGCTGCCACGAAAAGCCCACGTTCCGCCCATGAAAAAGGGAGCCAATCGGCTCCCTTTTTCATGGGCGCGATATCGCTTAGGCGAGGAAGCCGCCGTCCACGTTCAGCGTCACACCGGTGGTGTAGCTGGACGCATCGCTGGCAAGGTACAGAACGGCACCGGCCATTTCGCTTGGGTCGGCCACGCGCTTGAGCGGGATGCGCTGCAGGGCGATGTTGCGGATGGCGTCGTTGCTCACCAGCGCCGAAGCAAACTTGGTGTCGGTCAGGCCCGGCAGCAGGGCGTTGCAGCGGATGCCGAACTGCGCGCATTCCTTGGCGAAGACCTTGGTCATGCTGATCACCGCGGCCTTGGTCACCGAGTAGATGCCCTGGAAGTCGCCCGGGGTGACGCCGTTGACCGAGGCGACGTTGATGATGCTGCCGCCGCCGTTGGCCTTCATCAGCTTGCCGCCTTCGATGGACATGAAGTAGTAGCCGCGGATGTTCACGTCGACGGTCTTCTGGAAGGCCGACAGGTCGGTGTCCAGTACGTTGCAGAACTGCGGGTTGGTGGCGGCGTTGTTGACCAGGATGTCCAGGCGGCCGAACTGCTCGCGGATCTGTGCGAAGACGGTCTGGATCTGCTCCATCTCGCCGATGTGGCAGGCAATCGCGGTGGCCTTGCCGCCGGCGGCGATGATCTCGTCAGCCACGGCCTGGCAGCCATCGATCTTGCGGCTGGAGACGATTACGTGGGCGCCCTGTTGGGCCAGCAGCTTGGCGATGGCTTCGCCGATGCCGCGGCTGGCGCCGGAAACGAAGGCGATCTTGCCGTCGAGGTCGAACAGTTGGGTCTTGGACATGGGAGTTCTCCTTGTTCTTTGGCGCCGTTACAGGCGGGACTTGCCGATGACCTGCAGGCTCACCTGTTCCAGCAGCTTGTTGGCGTGGATGAAGGTGGCGAAGCGCTTGTCCTGGGTCTGGCCGTGGAAGAAGCGGTAGTAGATCTGCTGCATGATGCCGGCCAGGCGGAACAGGCCGTAGGTGTAGTAGTAATCGAGGTTGTCGATCTGGATGCCGGCACGCTCGGCGTAGTAGTCGGCGAACTGCTGGCGGGTCAGCATGCCTGGCTCGTGGCTCGGCTGGCGGCGCAGCATCTGCATTGGCTGCGGGTCGTCGGCCTGGATCCAGTAGGCGAGGGTGTTGCCCAGGTCCATCAGCGGGTCGCCGATGGTGGTCATTTCCCAGTCGAGTACGCCGATGATCTGCATCGGGTTGTTCGGGTCGAGGATGACGTTGTCGAAGCGGTAGTCGTTGTGGACGATGCCCGGCTTGTGGTGGTCGGCCGGCATCTTCTCGCGCAGCCACTCCTTCACCTGTTCCCAGGCCGGTGCGTCAGGGGTCAGGGATTTCTCGTAGCGATCGATCCAGCCGCCGATCTGGCGCTGCACATAGCCTTCGGGCTTGCCCAGGTCACCCAGGCCGCAGGCGTTGTAGTCGACGTTGTGCAGGTCGACGAACTTGTCGATGAAGCTCTTGCACAGGGCGGTGGTCTTCGGTGCGTCGAGGTTCAGCTCCTTGGGCAGGTCGCTGCGCAGGATGATGCCGTTGACCCGCTCCATCACGTAGAACTCGGCGCCGATCACCGATTCGTCGGTGCAATAGGTGTACGCCTTGGGGCAGTAAGGGAAGCCGTCCTTGAGCTGGTTCAGGATGCGGTACTCGCGACCCATGTCGTGGGCCGACTTGGCCTTCTTGCCGAACGGCGGACGACGCAGGACCAGTTCCTGGTTGTCGTACTGGATCAGGTAGGTCAGGTTCGAGGCGCCGCCGGGGAACTGGCTGATGCGCGGCTGACCCAGCAGGCCGGGGATGTGGTCCTTGAGGAAGCCGTCGATCACGGCGGCATCGAGTTCTTCGCCTTCGCGGGAGCGGATGGTCTGGTCGGTCAACGACATGCTGGTCCCTTTCTTGTACGGGCTTTTACGAATCGTCCTCACGAGGGCCCAGGGCTCCTGGCGAGGTGCGCGCAGGCCGGCGTCTGTGTCTTGCCCGGTGGATTGCGGCAGGATCAGGCAAAGCAATGATGGCGCCGGGTGATCATTGGCTAATCTAATGGCAGGCCCAGCCCGTCACAAGCACGTGAAGCCGTTATTGGCGTTCGTGTTGCACCCCGATCAGGCTGCCTGATTCGGGCCTTGCAGCGGGGGCGGGCATAAAAAAACCGGAGCCATGGACTCCGGTTTTTCGTGCTGCGTGGGCAGGCTTCCTCGGATCAGACCGGGAACAGTTCGCCCAGCTTCATCGCCAGCATCATGTCGCCTTCGGCGCGCAGCTTGCCAGCCATGAAGGCCTGCATGCCGTCGGTTTCGCCGCTGGTAATGCCCTTGAGGGTTTCGCTGTCCATGATCAGGGTGACGTTGGGGGACTCGGCATCGCCCTGTACGACTTCGCAGGTGCCGTCCTTGACGACCAGGTAGTGGTTGTCGCCGTCTTCGATGTTGAACTGGAACACCAGATCCAGGCCGGCGGCCGCGCTGGCGTTGAACTTGCTCTTCATGGTGGAAACGATGTCAGCAACACTCATGGTTCTATTCCTTTTCTAGGTTTTCTCGCGCGACGCTCGCGTCGCAATGGGCCGGTACTCAACGATAGGTGATGAGTTCCGGCGCCTTCAACAGTTCCAGATGCACGTGACTGTTGAAGGAAGCCAGGGCCACTTCGCTGCCGCGGAACTTCAGGCGGTTGAGCGAGGTGTTGACGATCTGCCAGTTGAGCTCGAAGGCGTTCAGCGCCGGGATGCCGGTCACCATCTGCAGGACTGCGGTGATGGTGCCGCCGGAGGTGAACACGCCGATGTTGTCCTTGCCGCTGGCCGACTCCAGCAGGCGCTTGAGGCCGCCATGCACGGTGTCGAGGAACTCGGCCCAACTGACCAGGCCGTCCTTGTCGTGGTCGCCGGAAACCCAGCGGGCAATCACGGTGGAGAACAGGCGCTGGAACTCGGCGCGATGGTCGGCGGCGTTGCGCATGATGTGCAGCGCCTGCGGCTCGAGCTCGAGCAGGTCCGGCAGGTGCGCGCGGATCACCGCGTCGGCTTCGAATTCGTTGAAGGCGGAATCGACTTCCAGGGTGGGTGTGGCGATCCCGGCCTCGTTCAGCCGGCCCATCACAGCTTCGGCGGTGTGGCGCTGGCGGCGCAGGTCGCCGGCGACGCAGCGATCGAAGCGCAGACCCAGGCTGGCCAGGTGCTCGCCGAGGATTTCCGCCTGGCGTACGCCGGTGGCCGAGAGCACATCGTAGTCGTCGGCACCGAATGAAGCCTGGCCATGTCGAATCAGGTAGATGCTTCCCACGCGCAGTATCCCGGCAGGGCTGAAAGTTCCGGCGAGGTTATGGGGATCGTCTGGGGCTGTCAACGAAAAAACATACGCTTGTTTGAATGGCATTCGCTGGACTGATGCAGCGGTTTGCCAGCGCTGGTGGCGGGCCTGCGGCGTGGGTATGCTTGCGGGATTCGCTGCGCTCGCCTGGCGGGCTCGACCAGAATTGCAAAAGGGGATGTGAGTGGAGTTTCTAGCGGATTACGCGGGTTTCCTGGCCAAGACCTTCACCGTGGTGGTGGCCATCGTCATCGTCCTGGTAGTGATCGCAGCACTGCGCGGCCGTGGCCGTCGCGGCGGGAGCGGGCACCTGGAGGTGCACAAGCTCAACGACTTCTACAAGGAGTTGCGCGAGCGCCTGCAACATAGCGTATTGGAAAAGACCAAGCTCAAGGCCCTTCGCAAGTCCGAGGCGAAATCGGCCAAGGATGCGAAAAAGAAGAAGGGCGGCGAGAAGAATCGCGTCTACGTGCTCGACTTCGATGGTGACATCAAGGCCTCGGCCACCGAGCAACTGCGCCATGAAGTGACCGCGTTGCTGACCCTCGCCACCCCGCGCGATGAAGTGGTGCTGCGCCTGGAAAGCGGCGGCGGCATGGTCCATGGCTACGGCCTTGCGGCTTCCCAGCTGGCGCGCATTCGCCAGGCTGGCGTGCCGCTGACCGTCTGCGTCGACAAGGTCGCGGCGAGTGGTGGCTACATGATGGCCTGCATCGGCGAGCGCATCCTTTCCGCTCCCTTCGCCATCCTTGGCTCCATTGGCGTGGTGGCGCAGTTGCCCAACATCCATCGCTTGCTGAAGAAGCACGACGTCGATTTCGAGGTGCTTACCGCCGGTGAGTACAAGCGCACCCTGACCGTGTTCGGCGAGAACACCGAAAAGGGCCGCGAGAAGTTCCAGGAGGACCTGGAAACCACCCACGAGCTGTTCAAGCGCTTCGTCGTCCACTACCGCCCGCAGCTGGCCATCGACGAGATCGCCACCGGCGAGGTCTGGCTGGGCCAGGCAGCGCTGGGCAAGAAGCTGGTCGACGAACTGAAGACCAGTGACGAGTACCTGGCCGAACGCGCCCGCGAGGCGGATGTCTACCAGCTCAGTTATGTGCAGAAGAAGTCCATCCAGGAGCGCTTCGGCGTTGGCGTCAGTGGCGTGATCGATCGCGTGCTGGTGACCTGGTGGGACCGCCTGGGTCGCAGCCGCTTCTGGCAGTGACTCTCCCGGCAATGATTGGGCGTCGGGCGCCGGGATCGCGCCCGTATTAGCGAATTCGAAAGAGGAGGGTCGAGATGAGTGCATTCAAGGCGTTGTGGGTCACGGAGAGCGCGCATGGCGTGTATGACCTGCAGGTGGCCGAGCGGCAGGTTGCCGATCTGCCGGCGGGTGAAGTGCTGGTGCGGGTGAAGTATTCCTCGCTGAACTACAAGGATGCGCTGTCCGCCAGCGGCAACCGTGGTGTCACCCGCAAGTACCCGCATACGCCCGGCATCGATGCCGCCGGCGTGGTGGAAGCGTCTTCGGTGGGCGAATTCGCCGCCGGCGATGAAGTCATCGTCACCGGCTACGACCTGGGCATGAACACGCCGGGCGGCTTCGGCCAGTACATCCGCGTCCCCGCGGCCTGGCTGATCAAGCGTCCGCAGGGCCTGTCGCTGCGCGAATCGATGATCCTCGGCACCGCCGGTCTCACCGCTGCGCTGTGCGTCGACAAGCTGGAGCGCGCCGGGGTTACCCCGTCCGCGGGCCCGATCCTGGTCACTGGCGCTACCGGCGGCGTGGGCAGCATTGCAGTGATGCTGCTGGCGCAACTGGGCTACACCGTCGCGGCTGCCACCGGCAAGCTGGAGCAGGCCGAACTGCTGAACCGCCTGGGTGCGCGGCAGATTCTCGACCGCGCCACCGTTTCCGATGGCGTCGATAAGCCGCTGCTGCGTGAGCAGTGGGCTGGCGCGGTGGACACCGTGGGCGGCGATATCCTGTTCAACGTGGTCAAGTCGCTGCAATACGGCGGCAGCGTCGCCTGCTGCGGCCTGACCGCCGGCGCCGCCTTCAAGGCCACCGTGCTGCCGTTCATCCTGCGGGGTGTGAACCTGCTGGGCGTGGACTCGGTGGAGCTGCCGCTGGTGGTCAAGGCGTCCATGTGGGACAAGCTGTCCCTGCAGTGGAAGCTTGACAACCTCGAAGCGGCGGTGCGTGAGGTCAAGCTCGACGACCTGCCAGCCGCCATCCACCAGATTCTCGCCGGCAAGCTGGTCGGCCGGGTGCTGGTCACCCTCGACTGATCCTTCGCTCGATGCCCGTGCCGGGCCTGGGTGTCAGCCCAGGTCCGGCAGCAGGTAGCCCGCCCACAGTGAGTCGGCGAACTGGCTGCGGAAGAAGCCGAAGTGGCCGATGCGCTTCACGCCGATGTCCTCCGGGGCAATTCGCTTCACGGTCTTTGGCGAGCCACGGTAGAAGCCGTGCAGCGACTCGGTATTGCGGCCGGACATCATCTCGTCGTCGGTGAAGGAGATGGATGTGATGGGTGTGCGCACGGAGGAATACGCCTCGCGCACCGCGCCGCCTTCCGCGCCCACCGCATACTCCGGGTCCAGGCACCAGCGCCGCCATTGCTCGATCACCCCGCGCGGCAGGTCGCCGACCACACCCAGGCGTTTGCCCGGGAAGTAGCCCAGCAGCGGCGTGATGGCCGGTGCGAGGCAATACCAGAGCAGCCAGGCCTTGTGCCGCAATCCCTTGGTGTTCTCGCGCCAGTAGCCGCTGCCGGTGGCGATGGTGAAGGCGCGCTGGATGCGTTCGTTGCCGCGCACGAAGGGCAGGATCTGCCCGCCCAGGCTGTGGCCGATCCAGTACACCGGCAGCTCGCCGGCGGCCTCGACCACCGCGTCGAGCATGGCGCTGCAGTCGTGATTGCCCCAGGCGACGACGTTGACGTCCAGGTCGCGCAGGTGGCCGGCGCGGGACTTGCCCATGCCGACGTAGTCGAAGGTCACTGTCAGGTAGCCACGCTCCGCCAGCCAGTGGGCGAAGGCCGTGTAGAAACGCTGTTCGACACCCATGGCGGGGACGATCAGCACAGCGCCGCGGGCGTCGCCGGGCGGGTAGTACCAGTGGCTGGAGAGGCTGTGGCCGTTGCCGTTGTCCAGCGGGCGGGGGAGCGGGGTGATCATGGCATCGTCCCTCAGGCCTGGCTGACGTACATGGTGATGTCGGCGCGGAAGACCTTCTTGTCGCCGACGTAGGCGAGCACTGGCACGGTGAGGTCGCCTTCCTGGTTCCAGTCGATCGCGCGGCCATCGGCCACGGCGCGGACATCGCCTTCGGCCTTGGCCAGGTATTCCACGGTCATGCCGCGGGGAATCCAGCGGCGGCCCTTGGGGATCGACACATCGGTCAGGGTCCCGGCCACCAGTTCGGCGGCGTTGCACAGGGCGATGGCGTGCACGGTGCCGATATGGTTCAGCACTTCGCGGCGCTTGGGGAAGGTGACTTCCGCGTAGCCTGGGCGCAGCTCGACGAACTGTGGAGCGATGGTGGAGAAGTAGGGGGCGACCTGGCCGATCATGGCGCTGAACTGCGCCGGGCCGGCCTGTTGGAACATCTGCAGCATCTGGCTCATGGTGGCTCCGCAAGCTGGGTCTGGTGGCAAGCTGGGATTGAAGATCTGTGATTGAAGAACTCTCATTGAAGAGCAGTGCGCGCCCAGGCAGTATACGAAGATTAGAAAGTAATTCTAGAAGATTATTCTAGAATTATCTTCTGGAACCATTTTCCGAACCAGGACCCCCATGGCCCGACCCTCCCGTAAAGACGACATCCTCCAGGCTGCGCTGGCCTGTTTCAGCGAATCCGGCGTGGACGCCACCACCATCGAGATGATCCGCGACCGTTCCGGCGCCAGCATCGGCAGCCTTTACCACCATTACGGCAACAAGGAGCGCATCATCGGCGCGCTGTACCTGACCGGCATCGGCCAATACGCAGCGTTGCTCGATGCGGGGCTGGGAGAGGCGAAGAGCGCCGAGGCGGTGGTGAAGCTGTTCGTCACTTCCTACATCGACTGGGTCTCGGCCAACCCGCAGTGGGCGCGCTTCATCCTGCACAGCCGTGGGCGGGTGGAGGCGGGGGAGGTCGGTGAGGAATTGCGCGAGGCCAACCGCCAACAGGGTCGACGCATCGCCGAGCTACTGGCCGAGCACCGCCAGGCGGGGGCGTTCAAGGCGCTGTCGGCGGAGCTGTTCAACTCCGTGGTGATCGGGCCGACCCACGACTATGCACGCAACTGGCTGGCGGGGCGCACGCGGGTTGACCTGATCGAGTGCCGCGAGGAGTTGGCGCAGATCGCCTGGGAGAGCGTCCGCGCCTGAGCATGCCGCGGCGCCCTGGAAACTCCCACGAAGAGCCCCAAATCTGCACGCCAGCGTAGGGCGAATAACCCGGAACAGGTTATCCGCCGTTGTCCCGGCGGATAACGCTGGCGCGTTATGCGCCCTACGAAAGAACACGCTGAGCGGAAACGAAAAAGCCCCGCAGTGCGGGGCTTTTCCTGTCGCTGAATCAGCTGGGCCGGATCAGGCCAGCTGACGGCGACGGAACAGCGGTTGCGGCTGGGTCACCGAGGTCTGGTAGACCTCGGAGAAGTCGTCCAGGCCAGCGAGCGCCGCTTGCGGGTCGCGGTCGGCACGGATGGCGTAGGCATCGAAACCGCAGCTCTGCATGAAGAACAGCTGGTCACGCAGCACGTCGCCGATGGCGCGGACTTCGCCCTTGTAGCCGAAGCGCTCGCGCAGCAGGCGCGCGGTGCTGAAGCCGCGGCCGTCGGTGAAGGCGGGGAAGTTCACGGCGATGACCTTGAACTTGTCCAGGTCGCCGGCGATGGCTTCAGGCTCTTCGTCCGCGTCCAGCCACACGCCCAGGCCGCCGTCACGGCCGCGCAGGGCAGGGCCGTGTTCCAGCCACAGGTTCAGCGGGATGATCACGTCGTCGCAGTTGGGCACGGTCTCGAGGGTCGCGTCCTTGGGCAGCAGGTGCCAGCGGTCGTCGACGACCTCGCGGTTCTTAATGATTCGCTGCATATACGCGCTCCTTGAAGGGATCGATGCCGATGCGACGGTAGGTATCGAGGAAACGTTCCTCTTCGGTGCGCTGTTCCACGTAGACGTTGATGATCTTCTCGATCACGTCGGCCATCTGATCCTGGGCGAACGACGGGCCGAGGATCTGCGCGAGGCTCGCCTCACGGCTGGCGCTGCCGCCGAGGGAGACCTGATAGAACTCCTCGCCCTTCTTGTCCACGCCGAGGATGCCGATGTGGCCCACGTGGTGGTGACCGCAGGCGTTCATGCAGCCGGAGATGTTCAGGTCGAGGTCGCCGATGTCGAACAGGTAGTCCAGGTCGTCGAAGCGACGCTGGATGGCTTCGGCCACGGGCAGCGACTTGGCGTTGGCCAGGGAGCAGAAATCACCGCCCGGGCAGCAGATGAGGTCGGTCAGCAGGCCCACGTTCGGGGTCGCGAAACCGTTCTCGCGCAGTTCGCCCCAGAGGGTGAACAGCTGCGCCTGCTCGACGTCGGCGAGGATGATGTTCTGGTTATGGCTGTTGCGCACTTCGCCGAAGCTGTAGCGGTCGGCCAGGTCGGCGACCACGTCCAGCTGCTTGTCGGTGATGTCGCCAGGCGCCACGCCGGTGGGCTTGAGCGACAGGGTGACGGCGACGTAGCCGGGCTTCTTGTGGGCGAAGGTGTTGCGGTTGCGCCAGCGGGCGAAGCCGGGATTCTCGGCGTCCAGCTGGGCGAGGGCGGCGTCCTGGTCGTCCAGGGCCTGGTAGGCCGGGTCGACGAAGTGTGCGGCCACGCGCTGCAGCTCGGCGTCGGTCAGAGTGCTCGGGCCGTCCTTCAGGTTCGCCCATTCGGCGTCGACCTTCTGGGCGAAGACTTCCGGCGTCAGCGCCTTGACCAGGATCTTGATGCGCGCCTTGTACTTGTTGTCCCGACGGCCATAGCGGTTGTACACACGCAGGATGGCGTCCAGGTACGACAGCAGGTGCTGCCAGGGCAGGAATTCATTGATGAAGCTGCCGACGATCGGGGTACGGCCCAGGCCGCCACCGACGGAGACGCGGAAGCCCAGCTCGCCGGCGTCGTTCTTCACCGCTTCCAGGCCGATGTCGTGCACCTCGATGGCTGCGCGGTCGCTCACGGCGCCGTTGACGGCGATCTTGAACTTGCGCGGCAGGTGGGCGAATTCGGGGTGGAAGGTCGACCACTGGCGGATGATCTCGCACCAGGGGCGCGGATCCACGAGTTCGTCACGGGCAACGCCGGCGAACTGGTCGGTGGTGGTGTTGCGGATGCAGTTGCCGCTGGTCTGGATCGCATGCATCTGCACGGTTGCCAGCTCGGCGAGGATTTCCGGCACGTCTTCCAGTTCCGGCCAGTTGTACTGGACGTTCTGGCGGGTGCTGATGTGCGCGTAGCCCTTGTCGTAGTCGCGGGCGATCTGCGCCAGCTTGCGGACCTGCCGGGAGGAGAGCAGGCCATTAGGCACCGCCACTCGCAGCATGGGCGCATAGCGCTGGATGTACAGGCCATTCTGCAGACGCAGCGGGCGGAATTCCTCGCCGGTCAGTTCGCCCGCCAGATAACGGTGGGTCTGATCGCGGAACTGTTTGACGCGATCCTCTACGATCCTTTGATCGTATTCGTCATATACGTACATGAATCATCCTGCTGTCAGGCTATAGCGCTCAGGGCGTATTGCGTATCCCAGCGCGCACGGCAACGCGCTCCACGCGGAGTGGGGCGCACGATACCAGTTCGGGAATATGCGCAAAAGTGATGTTTGAGTATATGGCGAGAACTTTCGGGTATAAGTCGCGCCGGGCCTGAAACACAGGCGGGACGGGGACTTGAAGCAGGACGTCAGTTCTTTCGTTGCGCCGCTTCACCTGGCTATTGGCAGCGGCGCAACGGGAGTGGATCAGGCATCGCGACCGTGGGCGGCGTCGCGCAGTTGCGAGGTGTCGACACGGACGAAAATCGAGTCGCCGACGCAGGTCAGCACGTCGCCGGCGTAGACCTCGCAAATGATCCGGCTCTTGCGCCCGACGTCACCTTCGACATGAGCCTTCAGGGTCAGCGGCACGCCCATGGGCGTGGGCTTGATGTACTTGATGCCCAGGTTGCCGGTCACGCAGTCGATGCGCGGCAGGCTGCCCGGCTCGCGGCCTTCGCTGCGGTAGTGGTAGGCCATGGCGGTCCAGTTCGAATGACAGTCCACCAGCATGGCGATCAGGCCGCCGTAGACCAGTTCCGGCCAGCCGCAGTACTTGGCCTCGGGGAGGTGCTCGGCAACGACATGGATGCCGTCCTCGTGCCAGCGGCTCTTGATGTGCAGTCCGTGCGGGTTGTTGCCGCCGCAGCCGTAGCAGACGCCTTCCGGCGCGACAGTGTCTTGCAGTGAGTCCACGTGCATGGTCCTACCTTTCTACTCGCTTGTTCTTGTTTCAAGGGAATGTCGAACCGCAGCCTAACGGCATTTGCGCGGCGGCGAAAAGGGGCGGTTCCTTGAGTGCGAGGCAGGGCTGGTCTTAACTCTTGCCTGTGGTCCTTCAACCAATAACGAGAAGATGGGGGAAGCATGAGCGAAGAAACGTCCAAGAAGACCAGCGACAGCGTCGTCGATGCCCGCGCCGCGTTCATCCTGATCCTGCTGGTGGTTGCCACCGCCGTGTTCTGGGTCAGCCATCAGTGACAGCGGTGCCGGCGGGTCGTCCTGCGGCCCGCCCGGTACCTCATCCCCCTGCCGGCTTTGCTATAGCCCGGCGAAATGCAGCACCAGCTGCACCAGCCCGTAGAGCAGCAGCACGAAGACCAGCGTGAAGAGAATGCCCATGGCGATGAAATGGCTGGGCTTGCCGTGGGTGAAGTCGCGCGCGCGGTTGCGCCCGCTCTGTACGCCGAAGGCTGCGGCCAGCACGCTGTGGAGCATCTGCCAGAAGGTCGGCGGCTTGTTCTGTTGCTCGTCCATCGTTGGTCCTCCTTTTGCCTGCAAGCCTAGCTGCTGAGCGCGCAGGCGCTAGAGCTCGATCTGTGTCCACTGGCGCTTCTGCCACATCACCGCGAAGATCGCCGAGGCGAGCCCGCGCTGGAGTATCTGCATGCTCCAGATCGCCAGCAGCCCGCCGCCCAGCACCGGGCCGACCAGGTACGCCAGCGGCAGGAAGAACAGCCACTGGTTGCCCAGGCTGACCGCCATCACCGTGCGCACGGCACCTGCGCCAAGCAGCGCCTGGGTCAGCACCAGTGCGGTGGCGTCGATCACCATGCCCATCCCGGTCAGCATCAGCGGTACTCGTCCCAGCTCGATCAGCGCAGGATCGCTGACGAACAGCCGCAGGATGGCTTCGGGAAATATCCAGAACGGTGCGCCCAGCAATGCCAGCCCGCAGGCCGCGACCTTGACCACGTCCCAGCCCCAGCGGTGCGCACTGTCGAAATCGCGCTCGCCCATGCTCTGGCTGACCAGGGTGGTGGCCGCCATGCCCAGGCCGACGCCGGGCAGGATCAGGAACAGCGCCAGGTTGATCAGCACGTGGGCTACCGCCAGCTCGCGAGTGCCGACCTGGGCGATGATCCAGAACAGCAGGGTGATGCCGGCGGCGAAGAAGAATTGCTGCAGCGAGTTGGGCAGCGACAGACGCAGCAGGGTGCGGATATCCCGCTCGCTTGGCAGGCGCGGCTGGAAGCCCTGTGCGCGGGCGTCGCGCCAGGTGATCCAGGCGTAGATCAGCGAGCCCAGGTACAGCGCCAGCGTCGTGCCGAGCCCGCTTCCGACGGCGCCCATCCGGGGCAGGCCGAACAGGCCGTGGATCAGGCTGTAGCTGATAGCTGCGTTGGCCAAGTGCATCACCACCAGTGTTCGCATGTACATGCCCGAGCGCCGGGTGCCGTTCCAGTAGCCGCGGAAGGAGAAGTTCAGGCCGACGGCCAGCACCGACAGCGCGCGCCACTCGAAGTAGGGAATGCCGACAGCGAGCACATCCGGATCGTTGGACAAGGCTCGGACGATGGGCTCGGCGAACAGCAGGCAGATCAGCGTGATCGGCAGCGACAGCCCGAGCGCCACCAGCAGCCCGCCGTTCAGTGGCGTGGCCAGTTCATTGCTGCGGCCTTCACCCCTCCGGCGGGCGACCAGCGCCTGCACACCGGCGCCAAGGCCCATTACCAGGGAGATGGCGACGAAGTTGGCGTAGCTGCCGATGCCGACGCCGGCGAGGGACGTTTCGCCAAGGTGGCCGACCATGGCCGCGTCCACCAGGTTGAGCAGGCTCTGGCTGAGCATTCCACCGATGATCGGCAGGCCCAGGCTGAGTATGTTCTGGAACCGCTGGCGCTCTAGCATGGCGTCTCTGGGCAGTGAGCTCCGGCCTGTTCTGGACATCCGGCGGACCCGTGCCGGTAGGACTCCGCTGTGGGAAATCCTAGCCGAACAGGCCGTTCCCTGCTCCTTTTTAGTCCGGAATATGCCTACGAATATTGCGAAGTTGTTCCGGCGATTTTTCCGATATTTGTGTGAGGCGCGTCACGCTTTTTCGCCTTGGCGAACGCAGACGACGTACTACGCTGAGACTCAATTGACCAGGGCAAACCTGTGCGAAAGCCAGGGACGCAAAGCCACCGATCTACAGCCCGGAAGGGCCATGACCGCGGGGTTGCCAAGCAGGCCGGACGTTCGTCCGTGCCCTCTGCGAGCCTGTGCTCGGCAGCCTCCAACGTCCCGGTGAGCCTCCTGATCAACCCGTGCAGGTTGATGGTGTTTGTTGGCCCAAGGGAGCGCGCCGATGAATCAGCCGTACCAGGTTCAGTACACCTACGGGTTCGCCCGGATGGCATTACGTGATCAGGTGGTGTTCAAGTCCATCGTCGGTCTGCTCAGCGGCCGCACGCTGGCGCGCTGGGCCTACGTCGACGGACCGGCCGACCTGCTGGTCGAGGGCGAGGAGGGTGAGCCGCGGGTGCAACTGCGCACCGCCCAGGGTGAGCCGTTCTGGGTGCACTGGCCGTTGCGCGCCAGCGAAGTCTTCGATTGCCTGGAGCGCGCCGCTCGGGCCATCGGTCACCGGCCGGCGGAGCTACCCAGCGAGGCCGTGCGCCTGAAGCACTGGCCGGCCGCTTCCCTGCTCAACGGCGACCATCGCTACGTACGCCTGGCCACGCTGCTCTGTACTCGGGCCATGAACCTGGACGAGCTGTGCGAGCGTTCCGGCGTGCCGCGCCAGGTGGCGGAGAGTTTCGTCCGCCTGATGGCCGCCCAGCAGATGCTCCAGCGCACTGAGGCCGCGCCGATTGCGCCCGCGCAGCATGCCGCGGCGCCGGTCGGACTGCTGGCGCGCATCCGTCGTCATCTAGGTCTGGGTGGTGCTGTGGAGGCAGGCCGATGAGGGAGTACAAGATCCTTTTCACCGGCACCATGGGTGCCGGCAAGACCACTGCCATCGCGGCGATCAGCGATATCGAGCCGGTCAGCACCGATGTGCAGAACAACGACCCCAGCCTGGACAAGGCGCGCACCACCGTTGGCCTGGATTATGGCGAAGTGGTGCTCGGCCCGGACGAGCGCCTGCGTCTCTATGGCACCCCCGGCCAGGCGCGCTTCGCCTTCATGTGGGGGATCCTTTCCCGCGGCGCGCTGGGCCTGGTGATCCTGATCGACAACTCGCGGCCCGACCCGCTGGGCGACCTGCGCGTCTATCTCGACGGTTTCGCGGATTGCATCGCCCAGGCGCCCTGCGTGGTCGGCGTCGGCCGGCTGCCGGGCAATCCCTATCCGGGGCTGGACGACTACGCCGCCGCTCTGGCGCAGGCCGGGTACACCTTCCCGGTGATCGAGGTGGATGTGCGTGAGGCGGAGCAGGTGCGCGTGCTGCTCGACCTGCTCCTGCTGCAACTGGAATGCACCGCGGCCTGAGGCCAGACGCTCACAACAGATTGGAGTCGACCATGGAGCACGCCCTGATGAGCTTGCCGGAAAGACTGCGCAACGACGCCGAACAGGCGCTGGATGAGCTCGGTGCGAGCCTGGGCCGGCTAAGCGCGGCGGTGATCGCCACCACCGACGGTTTCGAAGTGGCTTCTCGCGCCGGCAAGGGGTTGGAGGTTTCCAAGCTGGCGGCGATGGCCTGCTCGATCTCCGCACTCGGCGCGATGGTCGGCCAGGAAAGCGAAGTCGGCCCGCACCAGAACGTGATCGTCGAGGCGAGCGAGGGATACATCGTCATCGTCGACATTCCGCACCCCAGCCACCCGATGATCCTCAACCTGGTCGCCGACCGCGAGGAAATGCTCGGCCAGGTGCTCTACCAGGCAAAACGAACGGCAACGCGGCTGGCCGATCTGTCGCTGGCCGGCTGAGACAAAAGGCTTCGCGGCGCGCGCGGCTGCGGGGCCCCTACAACAGGACGCGCACTCGAGGAGTAATCGCTATGGCAGCACTGCAACAATCGTTGGACGAACTGCTGAACCTGGATGGTGCCCTGGCGTCCGCCGTGGTGGATGCGAAGAGCGGCATGCTGCTCGGGCAGGCAGGCGGTGGCGTGGACCTGGAACTGGCCGCGGCGGGCAACACCGAAGTGGTCCGCGCCAAGCTCAAGACCATGAAATCCCTGGCGCTCAACGATGTGATCGAGGACATCCTCATCACCCTTGGCCGCCAGTACCACATCATCCGCCCCATGGCGAAGCACGAAGGCGTGTTCATGTACTACGTGCTGGACAAGGTGAAAGCCAACCTCGCGCTGGCCCGCCGCAAGCTGCAGGAGGTGGAGGCGCAGGTAGCGATCTGAGTAACGGGCGGGATCGAAGGCGCGGGCGTGCCGGGGAGGCATGCCCGCGTTTCGTTTACTCGAACAGGCCGTGCCAGCAGTCGCTCAGGTCGCCCAGCTCGAAGGACTTGGCCCAGGACTGTTTTTCCAGCCACAGGCGGGTGGTTTCGCGGTCCGCTTCGGTCAGGCTGCCGACGGCGTTCAGGCACAGGTAGCCGGTGAACTCGCCGTCTTCGGTGGCGCCGCCGACGAAGACCCAGCCCTCGGACTCGACGAAGGCGATCCACTGGTCGAGCACGTCATCCAGGTCGCCGCTGTAGTTCACTTCCAGGCTGAAACCGAATTCCTGGAACTCGGCCAGGCGCAGTTTCTTCAGCAGGCGGCGCTTGCGCGGTTTGGCCATCTGTTCAGGGGTGAGGTATTTCATTCGTATTGCTCTCGTCAGCGGAAGCCTGGCGGGTGGCCGGCTTCGGTCCGTTGTGGCCCGGGGGTACCCAGGATGGCGGGATTATCCCGCATCTGCGCCGCAAGTGCAGCGAAGGTTTTGCCCGGGCAGTTGAAAGCCCTGACGAGCCTGTCGCGCCGGGCGGGCCCGGTCGCGACATGGGTTGCTCAGTTGTCGTAGCCCAGGTTCGGCGACAGCCAGCGCTCGCTGGTGCCTATTTCCTGGTCCTTGCGCGCGCTGTAGCGTTCGATCTGGTCCTTGTCGACCTTGCCCACGGCGAAGTACTGCGCCTGCGGGTGGGCGAAGTACCAGCCACTGACGGCGGCGGCCGGGAACATCGCGTAGTGCTCGGTGAGGGTCACGCCGGACAGGCCTTTCGGGTCGAGCAGCTTGAACAGCGTGCCTTTCTCGGTGTGGTCCGGGCAAGCCGGGTAGCCGGGCGCCGGGCGGATGCCGACGTATTGCTCCTTGATCAGCGCCTCGTTGTCCAGGTGCTCTTCGGGCTGGTAGCCCCAGTACTCCGTACGCACGCGCTCGTGCAGCCATTCGGCGCAGGCTTCGGCGAGTCGGTCGGCGAGGGCCTTGACCATGATCGCGTTGTAGTCGTCGCCCTTGGCCTCGTAGGCCTTGGCCACTTCCTCGGCGCCGATGCCGGCGGTGGTGATGAAACCACCGACGTAGTCCTTCACGCCGCTGTCCCTGGGTGCGACGAAGTCGGCCAGGCTGAAGTTCGGCTTGCCGTCGGGCTTGATGGTCTGCTGGCGCAGGTGGTGCAGGGTGGCCAGTTTGTGGCCATCGTCGCCATAGACTTCCAGGTCGTCGTGGTGCACCTGGTTGGCCGGCCAGAAGCCGAAGACTGCCTTGGCGCGAATGAGCTTCTCGTCGATCAGCTTCTTCAGCATCGCCTGGGCGTCGTTGAACAGGCTGGTCGCCGCTTCGCCCACCACCTCGTCGGTGAGGATGCGCGGGTACTTGCCGGCCAGGTCCCAGGAGATGAAGAAGGGCGTCCAGTCGATGTACTCGGCCAGCACGTTGAGGTCGATGTCATCCAGTACCTTCACGCCCGTGAAGCTCGGAACCGGCGGCTGGTAGCCAGCCCAGTCGAACGTCGGCTTGGCGGCGATGGCCTGTTCGTAGCTCAGGCGCTCGGTGCGCGCGCTGCGGTTGGCGGTGCGCTCGCGGACTTCGGCGTATTCCTCGCGCAGCTTGCGGGCGTACTCGGGCTTCATTTCCTTGGACAGCAGGGTGGTCGCCACGCCTACCGCGCGGGAGGCGTCGGTGACGTAGACCACCGCGTCGTTGCTGTACTGCGGGTCGATCTTCACCGCGGTGTGCGCCTTGGAGGTGGTGGCGCCGCCGATCAGCAACGGCAGGCTGAAGTTCTGCCGCTGCATTTCCTTGGCGACGTGGACCATCTCGTCCAGCGACGGAGTGATCAGGCCGGACAGGCCGATGATGTCGCACTTCTGCTCGCGGGCGGTCTGCAGGATCTTCTCGGCCGGGACCATCACGCCCAGGTCGACGATGTCGTAGCCGTTGCAACCCAGCACCACGCCGACGATGTTCTTGCCGATGTCGTGCACGTCGCCCTTCACCGTGGCCATGAGGATCTTGCCCTTGGCCTCGGGCTTGTCGCCTTTTTCCGCCTCGATGAAGGGGATCAGGTGGGCCACCGCCTGCTTCATCACGCGGGCGGACTTCACCACCTGCGGGAGGAACATCTTGCCGGCGCCGAACAGGTCGCCGACCACGTTCATGCCATTCATCAGCGGGCCTTCGATGACCTCGATGGGGCGCGCGCATTTCTGCCGGCACTCCTCGGTGTCCTCGACGATAAAGGTAGTGATGCCCTTGACCAGTGCGTGCTCCAGGCGCTTCTCGACGCTGTGGCTGCGCCACTCTTCGTCTTCCACTTCCTTGACCGCGCCGCCGCCCTTGTAGTTGTCGGCGATGGCCAGCAGCGCCTCGGTGGCATCAGGGTTGCGGTTGAGCACCACGTCCTCGACCTTGTCGCGCAGCTCCTGCGGGATCTCGTCGTAGATCTCCAGCTGGCCGGCGTTGACGATGCCCATGGTCAGGCCGTTCTGGATGGCGTAGTAGAGGAACACCGAGTGGATCGCCTCGCGCACCGGGTTGTTGCCGCGGAACGAGAAGGACACGTTGGAGACGCCGCCGGAGGTCAGGGCGTAGGGGAGGTTGTCACGGATGTACGCGCACGCCTCGATGAAGTCGACCGCGTAGTTGTTGTGTTCCTCGATGCCGGTGGCGACCGCGAAGATGTTCGGGTCGAAGATGATGTCTTCCGGCGGGAAGCCCACTTCGTTGACCAGGATGTCGTAGGAGCGCTGGCAGATTTCTTCCTTGCGTGCCTGGGTGTCGGCCTGGCCGGCTTCGTCGAAGGCCATCACCACCACGGCGGCGCCGTAGCGCTTGCACAGGCGGGCGTGGTGCTTGAACTGCTCGACGCCTTCCTTCATGGAGATGGAGTTGACGATGCCCTTGCCCTGGATGCACTTCAGGCCTGCCTCGATCACTTCCCACTTGGAGGAGTCGATCATGATCGGCACGCGGGAGATGTCCGGCTCGGAGGCGATCAGGTTGAGGAACCGGACCATGGCTGCCTTCGAATCCAGCATGCCTTCGTCCATGTTGATGTCGATCACCTGGGCGCCGGCTTCCACCTGCTGTTGCGCCACTTCCAGCGCTTCGGCGTAGTTCTCCTCGCGGATCAGCCGGGCAAACTTGGCCGAACCGGTGATGTTGGTGCGCTCGCCGACGTTCACGAACAGCGAGTTGCGGTCGATGGTGAACGGCTCGAGGCCCGACAGGCGGCAGGCGCGGGGAATCTCGGGGATCGCGCGCGGGGCGTACTTGGCCACGGCCTTGGCGATGGCTTCGATGTGCCCCGGCGTGGTGCCGCAGCAACCGCCAATGATGTTGAGGAATCCCGACGCGGCGAATTCTTCCACGACCACCGCCATTTCCGCCGGGGTCTCGTCGTATTCGCCGAAGGCGTTGGGCAAGCCGGCGTTGGGGTGCGCGGAGACGTGGGTCTCGGCCTTGTTCGCCAGCTCTTCCAGGTAGGGGCGCAGTTCCTTGGCGCCCAGGGCGCAGTTCAGGCCGACGGAGATCGGGTTGGCGTGGCGCACCGAGTTCCAGAAGGCCTCGGTGGTCTGGCCCGACAGGGTGCGGCCGGAGGCGTCGGTAATGGTGCCGGAGATCATGATCGGCAGTTCGATGCCCAGCTCTTCATAGACGCCCTGCACGGCGAAGATCGCGGCCTTGGCGTTGAGGGTGTCGAAGATGGTCTCGATCAGGATCAGGTCCGCGCCGCCCTCGATCAGGCCGCGGGTGGATTCGCTGTAGTTCTCCACCAGCTCGTCGAAGGTGACGTTGCGGAAGCCGGGGTCGTTGACGTCCGGGGAGATCGAGCAGGTGCGGCTGGTCGGGCCGAGGACGCCGGCGACGAAGCGCGGGCGGTCCGGGGTCTCGGCGGTCTTGGCGTCCGCCACTTCACGGGCCAGTCGCGCGCCCTCGACGTTCATCTCGTAGGCCAGCTCCTGCATGTCGTAGTCGGCCTGGGACACGCGGGTGGCGTTGAAGGTGTTGGTCTCGAGGATATCCGCGCCGGCGTCGAGATACGCCTTCTCGATGGCCTGGATGACGTCCGGGCGGCTGAGCAGCAACAGGTCGTTGTTGCCCTTCACATCGCTCGGCCAGTCGGCGAAGCGCGCGCCGCGGTAGTCCTCTTCCTGCAGCTTGTAGCTCTGGATCATGGTGCCCATGCCGCCGTCGAGGATCAGGATGCGCTCCTTGAGGGCTTGCTGGAGGGCTTGCAGGCGTGCGGCACGGTCGATCATTGGAAGTCTCGGAAAAGGGCGTGACGAAAGGTCGCTGATGATAGCAAAGCTGCACGGCTTTCCGGTGGTCCGCGGTTTTCCATGAATTCTGCTCATGTTGAAGGGGCGCGCGACTTGACGCCGTGTCAACCGCACCCCAACCGGACCTGACAAGTCCGGAACTGCCTCCGCGTGGGCTTGCTGGGAGAATCCACGGCACAACGCGGCACGGATGAAGAAGTTTCTTCTCCGCTCGCCCGCCCCAGGAATTCATGTCGCAAGGAGATGCCCCATGTCGCAGAACGCCCACACGTTGATGCTGTTCTTCAAGGAGCAGGGCCCGCACGAGCTGTGCGTGCTGTCGCTGGTCAACCTGATGCGCGACGACCCGGAGAAATCCCTCGGCTACCAGCAGCGCCTGGGCGTCGACTTCTCGGCAATCTGGCAGGACGAGTGGTTCAACCAGCAGTTCAGCGCGCAGCCCGAATACATCCGCCTGGACTTCGATACCTCAGTACGCGCCTACCTGCCGCTGAGCTTGCTGGAGGGCCTGTTCGAGCATGGCCTGCGGGCGGCAGTGATCGAGGTGTTCCACGACCAGGTCGGCGAGACCCAGCGCCACCACTTCCTTGACGGCAAGCTGGTGAATCGCTCCGACCTGTACCACCGCGAGCCGTTCATCGAGCCTATTGTCAGCGCCCAGCTGGACGCCCGCCGCGAGGAAGGCGAGGAGGACACCAGCGTCTGCGTGCCGCGCCCGGTCCCCCTGCGCAAGCTGATCGAGGAGGAGCGCGAGCACGAGGAGAAGGCCAAGGCGTTGGTGGAGGGAATCACCGAACTCGCCAAGGTCGCGCGTCAGACCGGTGTCGGTCCGGGCGGGGTGATCAAGACCGGGCTGGTGCTCTGGCAGATGGCCAAGGGCCTGTTGCACGCGGTGATCCTGACCGTGCTGGCGCTGGTGTTCTTCAAGGGCTTCTGGATGTGGCTGGGGCTGGGTGTGGTGCTCGCCATCGTCCTGCCGTTGCTCTATGGCTGGGTCGAGTACAGCGACCTGACTGAGAAGCGTGAAGGGCCTGAGGCAGCCGACGGCGCGGACTGACGCGCCAGTATGCGGCTCGCCAGCCCTCCGTCGGGAAATGCGAAATCCGTCTCAGCCAAAAGCGAAACGCTGTCGCACCCATCTAGGCGCAAAACCCTGCCGTGCGTATGCTGGCGCGCGGCGAGGGGTAGTGGCTATCTGCCTGCTCGCTGTTGGCGGCGTGCTGTGGACGCCCGCCCGATCATGAAGCCGGCAGCATCGCGGGACCGGCGGGGATGGAGCGTGCGGCGCAGCTGGCCGCCCCACGCAAGCTATGGATTGGCGACCTTGGACACGGATGCTTTCTCGCAACTGCTGACGCTCTACATGCGCCGGATTCGCGCCAGTGCCTCGGGCGTGGCGACGGAAATCGGCCTGAGCCGCGAAGCGGTGAACAACTGGCGCAACGGCCTGTCGCTGCCCAACCCGAAATCCCGCGACAAGCTGATCGCCTGTGCCCGCTACCTGCGCCTGACCGAACTGGAGACCAACCGCCTGTTCAGCGCCGCCGGTTTCGAACAGGAGTTCCCGCTGCAGGCCGAGACTGCCGGCGGCGTGCCCTTCGCGCCCTACATCGAATCGCTGTTCGACCAGTTGCGGCGGCTCACGCCGTACCCCATCGTCCTGCTGCTGTCGCAGGCGCACTGGGGGCAGCCACCGTTCCGCCAGGAGTTGCTGGGCCGCGCCCGTGCGCTCTATGGCGAGCAGTCGGTGCTGCACATCCAGCCGCCGTTCAGTGCCAGCACCGATTACTTCGCTGCCATCGGTCGCCAATGCGGTTTCCCTGAGGTTTCCTCGGACTACGAGTTCGAGGCCGCGCTGGAGCGGCGTCTGCTGGCCGGCGAGCGACTGTTCTGCCTGGTCAGTCGTTTCGAGCAGGGCACACCGGCGCTGCGCGAGATGCTCGCCGGTATCCTGCGCAGCCTGAGCGAGATGCACAGTGGCCGCCTGCACCTGCTGTTGTGCGGCGGAGAAGGGCTGGCTGACCTGAAATACCGCAGCGGCGACCTCTCGCTGCTGAACATTGCCCAGGTCAGCCACTGGTCCGAGCTGACCCTGGCCGACCTGACGCTGCTCGCCCAGCGCCGCTGGCCGGAGCAGCGTTTCGACCAGGCCATGCTGGGTGAGCTGCTGGAAAGCTGCGGTGGCCACCCGGCGCTGGCGGAAGAGGGGCTGGAGTGGCTGGTCCAGCATGACGGCCTCGATAGTGAGTCGCGCCGCGCGCTCCATGAGCTGCTGTCTCGCAGCGCGCGCCTCTGGCAAGCCTTCCTGCCGCTGGTGGAAACCGACAGCTCACGCGAACGCCTGCGTCAGCGCCTGGACGCCGCCGACCTGGGCCGCGCCAGTCCCTATCTGGCCGATGGCGAGCTGCGCCGGTTGTTCTGGAACAACCTGATCACGGTGCGCGGCCAGGGCGATTCGGCGCGCCTGGCGTGGCGCTGCGAGATCATCCGGCAGACTGGCCGGCAGGTGCTGGACGCATGGGTCGAAGCCTGAATCGGCAACGGGGTGCGGTGCGGGTCAAGCGCCTGCTGTTCATCGCCCTCGCCACCTTCCTGCTGTTCAGCGCCGTGCTGGCGCCGCGGTTGAACCCCTTCACCCGCGAGGCGGCGCTGGGCAACGAGGCCTTCGAGCAGTTCTTCGGCGAGATGACCAGCTGGCGCACGGCGATGATGCAGGCGCAGCAGATCGAGGGACGCTGGCCCGAAGATATCCAGGCCCACGCGCCGGAGTTCCGCGACCCGATCCTGAGCGTCGTCTCGCCGCAGCCGCAGCGTCTGGTGATGACCATCGAGGACCGCGCCGAACTGGGGGTGCTTGCCGGCAAGCAGGTGATAGTTGACATGCCACCAGGCAGCAGCGAGTGGAGCTGCCGCCCCGGCACGCCGCCCATTCCCGAGCGCTTCCTGATGACCAGTTGCCTGGTCCGCGAAGACGCTGCGCCAGCGGAAAACCCGTTGGTGGAAAGCCTGCGCTGGTTGGTGATCATCTGCGTGCTGTTGTTCGTCATCGCCGGCCTGCTCCTGCTGTTCCGCCATCCGTTGCTGGGGCCGGTGCAACTGCGCCCGCAGCGGCTACTGGACACCGACCCCGCCGACCTGCGCAAGCTGGATCGGCTGCTCGGCCTGTTGGGCCGCCGCCAGGCAACCCTGCGTGCTGCCGGCGTCGATGCGGTCAGTTGGCAGCAGGCGCTGGACTACTCCGGCGCCGAAGCCGAACAGCGTGCCCAGGCCCTCGCCCTGGCGCTGGGGGCGAGTTGCCAGGTCAGCTGGGGCTGGTCGCTTCCCGGTCGCGTCTTCGAATGGAAACTGCCCGACGGCGTTCCGGTGTCGCTGGACCGCTGCCTGGTCTATGTACCTGCGCCTGACGAGCATGACGGGCAGATCATGCAGCACCTGCGCACCGTCAATGCCGGGAGCGATGTGATGCTGGTGCTGGCGAAGACGGGGCAGCCGCAGTTGCTCAAGTACTGCGCCGACACCGCCAACCTCTGCGTCGCCGTCGACTCTCGCGAACAGACGCGCTGGCTGCTGGGCGGCGATGCCGGCGAACTGCTGCTGCGGCTGCTTGCCACTCAGCTGCGGCTGACGCGCATCTCGCCGTACCAGACCCGTGGCGGCGTGGTACGTGCCAGCTCGTTCTTCGGTCGCGACCAGTTGCTGGCGCGGGTGCTGGGTCGCGAGCCGGCCAACTACCTGGTGGTCGGCGGCCGCCAACTGGGCAAGAGCAGCCTGCTCAAGGCCGTACAGCGGCGCCTGGAGGATCATCCGCAGATGGTCTGCCATTACGTCTCGCTGCGTGACCACCGCCTCGCGCCACGCCTGGCGCTGCAGTTCGGCCTGCCAGCGGACCGTTCGCTGGACCGCATCGTCGAGCACATCGCCACGCAGCACGCGGGCAAACGCTTGTTCCTGCTGATCGACGAGGCCGACCTGTTCTTCCGCGACGAAGCCGCCAATGGCTATCCGCAGCTGTCCACCTTGCGGGCGCTGAGCGAGGAGGGCCGTTGCTGGTTCATGCTCGCCGGTTTCTGGGACCTGTATGCCACCGCCGTGCTCGATTACCAGTCGCCCCTGCGCAACTTCGGCGAAGTACTGACTATCGGCGCCCTGGAGCGCCAGGCTTGCCGGGAACTCGCCAGCGTTCCGCTGGCCAGCCTGCGCCTGGGGTTCGCCAGCGACACCCTGCTCGAAGATTTGGTGGACGCCAGTGGCCAGCGCGCCAACCTGGTGGCGATCCTCTGCCAGGAGTGTCTCGAGGCGCTGCCGCCCGGCGCGCGGGTGATCGAGCGCCTGCAGCTGAAGGGCGCACTGGCTTCTCAGGCGGTGCAGGATGCGCTGGCCGGCTGGGGCCGTCTGAGCCAGGACGAAGCGGCCTGCCGCCTGGACCGCATCCTCGTCTACCAAACCGCGCAGCACGGCAGCACCAGCCTGGCCGGGCTGATCGAACTGTTCGGCGAGCACACCGATGCGGTGGCGCTCAAGGAGTCCCTCGCGCGCCTGCAACTGGCCTTTGTACTCAAGCGCAATGACGACGGCTACGAGTTCGCCGTGCCCCTGTTCGCTGGCCAGTTCGAGGTTGACGAGTTGCCGCTGCTGCTGCGCCACGAGTTGTCGGCGATGGTCCGGGACGCCGGCTAGCCGAAAGGCGCGCAGCCGGCGAGCCCGCGAGTTGATAGACTTCGCGGTGTTATTGGTCAAGGAACGCCCCCATGCTCCCCCGGATACTTGCGCTGCTGACCCTGCTGCTGGTCAGCGCGTGCCTGCGTGCCGAGTCGATGTCCTACACCAAGGACATCCAGCCGATCTTCACCGAGAAATGCGTGGCGTGCCACGCCTGCTACGACTCGCCGTGCCAGCTCAACCTGACCGCTGCCGAAGGCGCGCAGCGCGGGGCGAACAAGTTGCCGGTCTATGACGGTGGGCGCACCAGGGCGCAGGATCCGACCCGGCTGTTCCTCGATGCCCAGGGCGCGGACGCCTGGCGGCGCAAGGATTTCTGGTCGGTGCTCGACGGTCGCGGCAGCCAGGCGGCCTTGATGGCGCGGATGATCGACCTGGGCCACGAGCACCCGCTGGTGACCAATGCGAAGATTCCCGACGGGCTGGACCTGTCGATCAATCGCACCAACCAGTGCCCGACGCCAGAGACCATCGACGACTTCGTCGCCAAGAACCCGCGCAGCGGCATGCCATTCGCCGTCACCGGCCTGACCGACAAGCAGTTGAAGACTATCAAGGCCTGGCTGGCCCAGGGCGCTCCGGTGGATGAAAAGGCCTGGCAGCCGGGCAGTGGCGAGGCGGCGCAGATCGCCGACTGGGAAGGCTTCCTCAACCAGCCCGGGGCGCGCCAGAGCCTGGTGTCGCGCTGGATCTACGAGCACCTGTTCCTCGCGCACCTGTACTTCACCGAGCGTGGCGAGCCGGGGCACTTCTTCCAGCTGGTGCGCTCGCGCACGCCCAGCGGCCAGCCCATCGATCCCATCGCCACGCGCCGCCCGAATGATGACCCGGGCAATACCTTCTATTACCGCCTGTGGCCCATCCAGGGCGTGATCGTGCACAAGACGCACATCACCTACCCGCTCAACGAGGCCCGCCTCAGGCGCAACCAGGAGCTGTTCTACGGCACCGCCTGGAACGCCGACAAGGTGCCCGGCTATGGCCTGCAGCACCGCGCCAACCCCTTCGTCACCTTCGAGGCGATCCCGGCGCGGGCGCGCTACCAGTTCATGCTGGACAACGCCGAGTACTTCGTCCGCACCTTCATCCGCGGGCCGGTGTGTCGCGGGCAGATCGCCACCGACGTGATCCGCGACAACTTCTGGGCGGTGTTCCAGGACCCGGACCACGACCTCTACATTACCGACCCGAAATTCCGCCACCAGGCCTCGCCGCTGCTGGCGCTGCCGGGGCAGATCGATGACATGGGCACCATGCTGTCGCAGTGGCGCTCCTACCGTGACAAGCGCAACAAGTACGAAGAGCTGCGCCAGGATCTCTACGACGACGCGCCGCCGCCGACCTGGGCGGACATCTGGGCCGGCAACGACAACGCCGTGCTGAGCATCTTCCGCCAGTACGACAGCGCCTCGGTGCGCAAGGGCCTGATCGGCGGCGTGCCGCAGACCCTGTGGTGGCTCGACTACCCGCTGCTTGAGCGCACCTACTACGGGCTGGTGGTGAACTTCGACGTGTTCGGCAACGTCGCCCACCAGGCGCAGACCCGCTTGTACTTCGATCTGATCCGCAACGGAGCCGAGCAGAACTTTCTCCGGCTGATGCCCGTCGGCGCGCGCCAGAAGCTGCTCGATGACTGGTACCAGAGCAGCGGCAAGCTGAAGATGTGGGCCGACTACTACAACAACGACAGCGACGCACCTACCGGCATCTTCCTGCCGGAGAAGGGCGCCAAGCTGGCCTTTGCCAAGCAACTGCTGAAGCACTACGTGGCGCTCAACGCCCGGCCGGACCCGATCAACCTGTGCGAGAACGGCGCCTGCTACCGCAACACCGTCGCCGCGCCGCTGCAGGACGCCGAGCAGGCCTTCAGCCGCCTGGTCAGCCGCCCGGCTGCCGGGTTGCCGGTGATCGACCAGTTCCCCGAAGCGACCATCCTGCGGGTGGAGCTGGCGGACGGCCAACGCGAGATCTATACCGTGCTGCGCAACCGTGCCCACAGCAACGTCGCCTTCATGACGGGCGAGTCGCTGCGCTACCAGCCGGGGCTGGACACCCTGACCATCTACCCTGGCGTGCTCTCCAGCTACCCGAACTTCATGTTCAACCTGAAGGCCGCCGAGGCGGGCGATTTCGTCACGGCCCTGGAGCAGGTGAAGAGCGCCACGGACTTCGAAAAGGTCGCCGATCGCTGGGGCATCCGCCGCAGCCATCCGCAATTCTGGTTCTACTTCCACGACCTCGACGCCTACCTGCGCGAAACCGAGCCGGTGGAGGCGGGCGTGCTGGACATGAACCGCTACGAGAACCTCTGACCGGTATGCTCTTGGTCGGAGCAGGCCAAGCCCGTGATCGCGGGCATGGCCCGTTCCTGCAGGGCGTTACCTGCTGTCCATCCAGCTGCGAATTATTCCTACTAAAACGGTAGGGCTTTATCCCTCACCCCCGAATGGCGTAAACTGGCGCCACGTTTGCGAGGAGTTGCCATGAGCGCTATCACCATCACCGAAGCCGCACAGGATTACCTGGCCGAGCTGCTGTCCAAGCAGGACACCCCCGGCATCGGCATTCGCATCTTCATCACCCAGCCGGGCACCCAGTACGCCGAAACCTGCATCGCCTACTGCAAGCCGGGCGAGCAGAAGCCGGAAGACACCCCGGTCGGCCTGAAAGCCTTCACCGCCTACATCGATGCCATCAGCGAGCCGTTCCTGGACGACGCCGTGGTCGATTACGCCACCGACCGCATGGGCGGCCAGCTGACCATCAAGGCGCCCAACGCCAAGGTGCCGATGGTCAACGAAGACAGCCCGCTCACCGAGCGCATCAATTACTACCTGCAGACCGAGATCAACCCAGGGCTTGCCAGCCACGGCGGCCAGGTGAGCCTGGTGGACGTGGTCGAGGACAACATCGCCGTGCTGCGTTTCGGCGGTGGTTGCCAGGGCTGCGGCGCAGTCGAGATGACTCTGAAGGACGGTGTCGAGAAGACCCTGATCGAGCGCATCCCGGAGCTGAAGGGCGTGCGTGACGTCACCGACCACAGCAACCGCGAGAACGCCTACTACTGAGTCAGGCGATCGAGCAGCGAAAAGGCGACCTTCGGGTCGCCTTTTTCGTTTGGGTGGGCCGGGCCGAGTTTGCTCGGAAACGTAGGGCGATAACCCATTCCTGGTCATGCGCCCTACGGACGGGTCTCCCTGTAGGAGCGGGCCATGCCCGCGAACAGCGCCTGCATGGCGCTTTCACGGTGTAACAGCCAACTCCCGCCGTCCCGACCAGACCATCACCAGCGCCACCAGCAACACCGGCCACACAAGCAGGTTCACTGCGCTCCAGCCGACGCTGGTGATCAGCGCGCCGGAACTGAAGGACATCAGCGCAGCCAGGCTGCCATTACCCAGCTCCATCAGGCCCTGCGCGTGGCCGCGTTCCTGCGTGGTATGGCCGAAGGCGAGCAGCGTGGTGCCCGCCACCAGCATCAGGTTCCAGCCCATGCCCAGCAGCAGCGAGCTGACCAGGAACTGCGCCACCGACTGCCCGCTGAGGGCTATGGCCGCGCTCACCGCCAGCAGCGCCATGCCGACCCAGGCCACGCGGCGGCTGCCGAGGCGATCCACCAGCGGACCGGCGACGAAGGCGGGGAGGAACATGCCCAGCACGTGCCACTGGATCACGCTCGCCGAACGCTCCAGCGGCAGCCCGCAGAAGCTCATGGCCAGCGGCGTGGCGTTCATGATCAGGATCATCAGCCCGTGGCCGGCCGCGGTGCAGGCCATGGCGGCGCGGATCGCCGGACGTGCCAGCAACTCGCGCATCACCTTCCAGCCACCGGTGGACGGCGCGGGCGCAGCACCCTCCGGCAAGCGGCTGAGTACCGCGATGGCGACCAGCGCCAGCGCGGCAATCGCCAGGTAGGAACCCACGAACGGTGCGGGCAGGGCGTTGCGCGACCACAGCGCGAGGCTCGGCGCGAGCAGCGCGGCGAGCACGCCGCCGCCACTCACGTAGGCGGTGGCACGGCCCTTGTGGGTCTCATCGACTGCTTCCAGCGCCGCAAAGCGGTAGTACATCGCCGACGCCTGGTAGGCGCCGATGGGCAGGGCGCCGAGGCAGAACAGCAGGAAGTCGGCGAGCCACACGCCCAGCGCACAGAGCAGTCCGCCCAGCACGCCGCCGGCCGCACCAAGCAACAGGCCGCGCCGGCGTCCATGGCGCTGCATGAACAGTGACAGCGGCTGCACCGCCAGCAGGTTGCCCAGCACCAGGATCGCCAGTGGCAGCGTCGCCAGGCTGTTGACGGGTGTGAGCTGGGCACCGACCAGCGAGGTGAGGGTGATGCCGATCAGCGAGCAGGACCAGTACAGCGCCTGGCTGGTGAACAGCAGGCGGATTGCCGGGGTGCGCAGCAGCATGGTCCGTCCTCAGCCCTGGCAGCCGGCGGGCTTGAGCACCCGCTGGGTCGAGGCCGGGCTGGTCGCCAGCTTCTCCAGGGGGCGGCGCGGGCGCGGCACCAGCTCGCCGCCGCAGTTCGGGCACTTGCCATGCAGCACCTGTTCGGTGCAGTCGCGGCAGAAGGTGCATTCGAAGCTGCAGATGAGGGCGTCGGCGCTGTCGCCGGGCAGGTCGCGGTCGCAGCATTCGCAGCCGGGGCGGAGTTCGAGCATGGCAAGGTCCTTGGGTGGTGGTCGTTGTCAGTGCAGCTGGCCGAAGCGCTCGGCGTATTCCTGGGGGCTGATCGCCAGGTGCTTGTGGAAAGTGCGGCGCAGGTTTTCCGGGTGGCCGAAGCCGCACAGGCGCGACACCGTGCTGATCGACGCCTGGGCGTCCTGCAGCAGCGCGCGCGCCGCTTCCAGGCGTACCCGCTCGACGTAGCGGCCGGGGCCCATGCCCAGCTCGTTGATGAACACCCGCGAGAGTGTGCGTGGGCTCATGCAGGCCTGCTCGGCCAGGGCGTCCAGCGACAGGTCGTTGCCCAGGTGGGCCGGAATCCACTCCAGCAGCGCGGCCAGGCGCGGCGTGCGGGTCGGCTCCGGGGTCAGCCAGTGGCTGAACTGCGCCTGCCCGCCGGGGCGCTTGAGAAACATCACCAGTCGCCGTGCGACGGCCAACGCCAGTGCGCGGCCGAGGTCGGCTTCCACCAGCGCCAGGGCGAGATCGATGCCGGCGGTGACGCCCGCCGAGGTGAAGACGTGATCGTCGCCGTCGCGGCGCTGCGGGTCGTAGGTGTGCAGGCGGTCGCCCTGGACCCGTACGTCGGGGAAGCTGGCGCACAGTTCGTCGACATCCGCCCAGTGCGTGGTGGCCGGGCGGCCATTCAATACGCCAGCGGCGGCGAGGATCAGCGCACCGGAACACACCGAGCCGAGCCGGCGCACCTGGGGTTCGGCAGCGGCCAGCCAGTGCAGCAGCTCGCTGTTCTCGCATTGTGCCGGCACGCCCAGCCCGCCGGGCACCAGCAGGGTATCCAGGCTTGAGGGATCGACGTCCCGCCACGCCTGGTCGGCGCAGATGCGGATGCCAGCCGAGGTCGCCACCGGCCCGGCCTGTTCGCCCAGCACCAGCAGCTCGTAGAGCGGCGCCAGGCCCCGGCGCTGGCGCTCGACGTTGGCGGAGGCGAACACCTGCAGCGGCCCGGTGATGTCCAGGCTCATGACCTCGGGGTAGAGCAGGCAGGCGATGCGGCGCGGCGATTCCATGGCAAGACTCGTTCAGTGGATGCGACGAGTGTGGCGGTGACCGCCGCTGGCGGCAACGTCAGTCACCCCACGGATCTTGCCAAATCAGCTGGCGGCCACCCGCGAGCCGCCGAGCCGGTAGGCGCTGGCATACAGCACCGGCAGCACGATCAGCGTCAGCAGCGTGGCGAAGCCCAGGCCGAACATGATCACCACCGACATGCTCTGGAAGAAGGCGTCCAGCAGCAGGGGCGCCAGGCCGAGGATGGTGGTCAGCGCCGTCAGGAAGATCGGCCGCAGGCGTGCGCAGGCCGCGTTCACCAGCGCCTCGCGCGGCGGCTGGCCGCTGGCGACGAGGTTGTCGACCTCTTCGAGCAGGACGATGCCGTTGCGCACCAGCATGCCGGACAGGCTCAGCAGTCCCAGCAGGGCCATGAAACCGAACGGGATACCGGTGAGCAGGAAGCCCAGCGTCACGCCGATCATCGCCAGCGGCACGGTCAGCCAGATCAGCAGCGCCTTGCGCGGCGAGGAGAACATCAGCACGGTGATGATGAACATTGCCAGGAAGGCCATGGGCAGGCTGCCCAGTACGCCGTTGCGGGCGTCGCTGGAACTCTCCACATCACCGCCCCAGGCCAGTTCGTAGCCCGGCGGCAGGGGCAGGGCGTCGATCTGCGGGCGCACCCGGCCGAGCAGTTGCGAAGAGGTCTCGCCGCTCTGCGGGGCGACATCGGCCATCACCGTCAGCGTGCGCTTGCGGTCCTCGCGCAGGATCAGCGGGTCTTCCCAGACGCTGTCGAAACCGCCGACCACCTGCTCGATGGGCAGGTAGCGCTGGCTCACCGGGCTCCACAGCATCAGGTCGTTGATCTGCCCAGCGTCCACATCGCGCTCACGCACGACGATGGGCATCTGCTGGGTGCCATCGCGGTAGATGCCCACGGTCAGGCCGCTGAAGCTCATGCGCAGCAGGCTGTCGAGGTCGCGCTTGTCGATGCCCAGCTCACGGCCACGAGCCTCGTTGAACTGCGGGCGGACCAGCAGTGCACGGGCCTGCCAGTCGTGGCTGACGCCGGTAGCCACCGGGTCGGCGGCAAGGATGTCGCCCACCTGTGCGCCGAGGCGGCGCAGCTCCTGCGGGTCGGGACCAGTGAGGCGCACTTCGATGGCGCTGCCGTTGGAGGGACCGAACATCAGGCGCTTGAGGCCCGTCTGTACCTGTGGGTAGTGCTCGTCGAGGTAATGCTGAAGGTCGGCGATCAGCCCCGGAATCTGCGCGCGGTTCTCGGTGCGCACCAGAACCTGGGCGTAGTTGGCATGCTGGCGCTCGGCGCCGTAGGTGAGGATGAAGCGCGGCGCGCCCTGGCCGATGCTGGTGACCGTGCGCTCCACACCCGGCAGGGCGGTGATGTGCCGGTCGATCTCGGCAGCGAGGTCGCGGGTGTGCTCGATGGCGGTGCCCTGGGGCAGCCACAGGTCGACGAAGAACATCGGCGTGTTGGCCGGCGGGAAGAAGTTCTGCCGCACCTGTGAGAAGCCCAGCAGCGAAGCGGCCAGCGCCACCGCGAGCACGCCCAGGGTCAGCGCGCGTTGGCGCAGGCAGGCTTCCAGTAGGCCGCGGTAGGCGCGGTACAGCCAGCCGGCATGCGGCTCGGCGCTGTCAGCTTTCACCGGCATGTTCGCGAAGGCCCAGCGGGCGAACAGCGGCGCCAGGGTCATGGCGGTGATCCAGCTGAGCAGCAGCGACACCAGCAGCACGTCGAACAGCGAGCGGCAGTATTCGCCGGTGGAATCCGAGGACAGGCCGATGGGGGCGAAGGCCAGCACGGCGATTACCGTGGCGCCCAGCAGGGGCAGGGCGGTGAGGCGGACGATATGGCGGATCGCGGCATCGATGCCCTGGCCGCGCAGGCGACCGACCAGCACGCCCTCGACCACGACGATGGCGTTGTCCACCAGCATGCACAGGGAAATGATCAGTGCGCCGAGGCTGATGCGCTGCAACTCGATGCCCAGCAGGTACATCAACAGCAGGCTGCCCAGTACGTTGAGCGCCAGCACGCCGGCGATCACCAGCCCGCTGCGCAGGCCCATGAACAGCAGCAGCGTGCCGACGACGATGGCCAGCGCGGTGACGAAGCTGAGCAGGAAGCCGTTGACCGCGCCATGCACCTCCACGGCCTGGTCATAGAAGGGCGTCAGTTGCATGCCGGCCGGGCGTTCGCTTTCCAGCTGGTCGAGGCGCTGGTGCACGGCGTCGCCGACTTTCACCACGTTCACCTGCGGCGCGAAGGCGATGCCCAGCGCCAATGCGGGTTTGCCGTCGGCGCGCCAGAGGTGGCTCGGTGTGTCGGTGAAGCCGCGCTTCACCGTGGCGATGTCGCCCAGGCGGATCAGTTGGGCGCTGCCCGGCGCGCTGACCAGCAGGCGTTCGAGTTCGCCGACGGCGGCGGACTCGCCGGGGGGGTGCAGGCGGTTGCTCTCGCGGCCGCCCCGCAGGCTGCCGGCGTCGGACACCACGTTCTGCCGGTTCAGCAGGTCCACCAGGCGCTGCAGCGGCACGCCCATGGCGTTCATCTTCTCCCGCGAGACTTCCACCTGCACCTGCTCGGCCTGCAGCCCCGAGACCACGACCTTGCTCACGCCCGGCACCAGCACCAGTTCGCGGCGCAGGTAGTCGGCGTAGTCGCGCAGTTCCTGGTAGCTGTAGCCCTTCCCGGAAAGCGACAGGAGGATGCCGTAGACGTCGCCGAAGTCATCGTTCACCTGCGGCGGCGAGACGCCCGGCGGCAGGTGCGGGGCGAGGTCGTTGACCTTGCGCCGCAGCTCGTCCCAGATCTGCGGCAACTCGCCGGCGCGGTACTGCGGTTTCACGTTGACGGTGATCTGCGACAGCCCGGCGCTGGAAATCGAGGTGAGCTTGTCGACGTAGGCCAGTTGCTGGATGGCGTTCTCCAGCGGGTAGGTGACCTCTTCCTCGACCTGTTGCGGGGAGGCGCCGGCGTAGCGGGTGGCGACCACGGCGGTCTTCACGGTGAAGGCCGGGTCTTCCAGGCGGCCGATCTCGAGGATCGCGTAGAGGCCGCCGAGGGCCAGCAGGAGGATGACGATCCAACTGCTGACCTTGTTGCGGATGAAGTAGCCGCTGATATCCATCACAGCCCCCGTTCGCGTTGCCACGGGCGCACGCGCTGGCCTTCGCGCAGTTCGGCGGTGCCGGCGGCGACGATGTGCTCGCCCGGCTCGAGCCCCGAAAGAATCTGGATGCCCTCGGCGCCCGGCTGGCCGAGCTGCACCGTGCGGCGCTCGACGTGCAGGCTGTCGCCCTGGCCATTGACCACCCACACCTGGCTCTGCCCCGGTGCGCCATCATCGGCGCTGAACACTGCTTCCACGGGGATGCGCAGGATGGCCTGGGCATCGCGGCCGAGCTGGGCGAAGTCCACCTCGACGGTGGCGCTCATGCCTGGCAGCAGGGTGACGTCCTTCGGCCGTTGCAGGGTGAGGGTGACGGTGTAGCTCAGCGTTGCCGGATCAGGGCGGGTGCTGTGCTCCTTGTACTGCGCGAGGAAGTCGCGGCCCGGCACGCGGGCCAGGCGCACGATGGGTTGGTAGTCCTTGCGCAGGCTGGCGCCGTCGACGCGCTCCAGCAGGCTTTCCGGCAGCTGGAACTGCACGTCGTAGCTGTCGGCGGATTGCAGGATCGCCACCGGTTGCTTGGGTTGCAGCATCTGGTGGTTCTGCACCGGCAGCTGGGCGATGACGCCGGCGAAGGGCGCTTCGATCCGCGCGTAGCCCAGCTCCTGGCGTGCGAGTTTCAGCGCGGCCTCGGCGGAGTCCAGCTGGGCCTTGCGCTGGTCCAGCTCGGCGCGGGCCACCAGTTGCCGCTCGTTGAGCGTGGCAACACGCTGGTACTGGGCGCGGGCGAGGTTGTAGCTGGCTTCGCGGTCACGCAGGCGCAGGCGCAGGTCGGCATCGTCCAGTTCGGCGATCAACTGGCCGCGCTCCACGCGCTGGCCGGTTTTCACCGCCAGGGTCTTGAGGTGCCCGGCGAGACGGAAGGACAGGTCGACTTCATCCGAGGCCACCAGTTGGCCGGGGAACTGACGCACGCCTTCGGCGGCCGCAGCGGGCACGCTATAGAGCTTCACCGGGCGCACGCTGTCGGCCGGGACCGGGGGAGTCGGGCCGCAGCCGACCAGCAGGCTGGCGAGCAGAAGGCAGGCGGGGGTTTTCACGGAGCGTTCCTCGTCGTCGAGTGGGATACGACAAGGCTGCGCGCCCACCGGAAAAGTCCGCCTGACATACATCAAGGGCCACCGGGCGGCCCTGGGAAAGTTCAGCGGCGGTACAGGAATCGTTCAGAAACAGCCTGCAGCGTGCGCGTTGTCAGGCGCTCAGCGCACAGACCTTCAGTGCTCAGACCTTCAGTACGCCGCGAAAGCCCCGCGCCGCGTAATAGGACTGCACGCCGTTGTGGTAGGTGAAGACCCGCTCGTAGCGGCGGTCGCCGAACAGCGCGCCGTCCAGCTTGCGCATGGAGCCAGGTGTGCGCAGCCAACTGGAGGTTTTCAGGTCGAAGCTGCCCAGCTCCTGCAACTGGCGGTACTGCGCCTCGTCGAGCAGCTCGATGCCGATTTGTGCGGCCAGTTCGGTGGCGCAGCCGGCGGGCTTGTCCTTCTTGCGGGCGTCCAGCGCCTCGCGGTCATAGCAGAGGCTGCGGCGCCCGGCCGGGGTCTCGGCGGAGCAGTCGAAGAACAGGTAGGCGCCGCTGGCGCTTTCACGACCGACCACGTCCGGTTCGCCGCCGGTCCCTTCCATCTGCTCCAGCGCCTTGAGCTTGGCCGGAGCGGCCTGCAAGCGGGCCTGGACGTCTGCCCAGTCGATGCCCTCGTGGCGCTCGGGGTGTTGCTCGAAGCGGGCCTGCAGGGTCGCCAGCAGGGTGTCGCGCTGTTTCGCATTCATCGTGCTTACTCTCGGCAGGGGGTGAAGGTCAGAGAGTAAAGCAGGTATTGCGTGGCTCGCCGCTCAGCCGGCGTCGGCCCAGCGCTCGCGTACCGCGAGGATGTCCGGCAGGCAGCCGAGGAACAGCTCCACCAGCTCCGGGTCGAACTGGCTGCCTTGCTCCCGGCGCAGCAGTTCCACGGCTTCGTCGATGCTCCAGGCCGGCTTGTAGGGGCGCACGCTGGTCAGCGCGTCGAATACATCGGCGATGGCGACGATCCGCCCCTCGATGGGAATCTCCTCGCCGCGCAGGCCGTTCGGGTAGCCGGTGCCGTCCCAGCGCTCGTGGTGGGTGAGGGCGATGCTGCGGGCCAGGCGCAGCAGGTTGGAATCATGCTCGCCGATGATCCGCGCGCCGATTTCCGGGTGCTGGCGCATCACCTGCCATTCGTGTTCGTCGAGCCGGCCGGGCTTCTGCAGGATGGCGTCGGGGATGCCGATCTTGCCCACGTCGTGCATGGGGGCGGCGTTGAGCAGGTCGTCGGCGGCCTTCTCCGAGTAGCCGGCGGCGCGCGCGAGCAGGTGTGCGTAGTGGCTCATGCGGATGACGTGCAGGCCGGTCTCGTTGTCCTTGTACTCGGACGCCTTGCCCAGGCGCTGGACGATCTGCAGGCGCGTTTCGCGCAGCTCTTCGACGCGCACCAGCGACAGGTGCGTACGCACCCGTGCCTTGACGATCGGCGGGCTGACCGGCTTGGTGATGTAGTCCACCGCGCCCACCTCGAAGCCCTTGGCCTCGTCCGGCACGTCGGCCAGGGCGGTGACGAAGATCACCGGAATGCCACACGTGGCCTGCTCGACCTTGAGCCGCTGGCAGACCTCGAAGCCGGTCATGCCCGGCATCATCACGTCCAGCAGGATCAGGTCCGGGCGCTCGCGGTTGGCCAGTTCCAGCGCCTTCTCGCCGTCCTTCGCGATCAGCAGCCGGTAGTCGTCCTGCAGGATGTGGCGCAGGACCTGGAGGTTGGTGGCTTCGTCGTCCACCAGCAGCAGGCAGGGCCGATGATCGTGGGTGGTCAGGGTCATGCGTGCTCCAGGCGGGTACCGAGGGTCCGGACCCATTCCAGGGCCTGGTCGAAATCGAAATCGTCGATGGCGTAGCGCAGGGCCTCGAAGGCCTCGCGGTGTTCGCCCTGGGCGGTGCCCAGGCGCAGGCGTTCCAGCGCCTGGTCGTCGAGGCCGCCGCGGGAGAGGGCCAGTTGCAGGGCATCCAGCGCGTCGCGCAGGTCCTGCGAGGCCGCTTCGCCGACGATCTGGCCGACGGCGTCGGCAACGGCTTCCGGCACCAGCGGTACGGATTCGCGGACGGTGGCGAACTCCGCGCGGACGCGCGCCAAGGCACTGCCCAGCTGTTCAGCCGTGCCGTGGTCAGCGGCGCTTTCCAGTGCGCCGATGGCCCCGGCGAGGCGTGGTAGCGCAAGGTTGGCAGCGGCGCCGCGCAGGCGGTGAGAGAGGGCGGTGATGGCGGCACGATCAGCGTCGTTCACGGCGCTTTCCAGGGTGGCCAGGCTGGCTTCCTGTTCGTCGAGGAAGCGCACGATGGCCCGCGCCATGGGCAGCGGGCCGCCCCACAGACGTGCGCCGGTGTCCCAGTCCAGGGTTGCCAGCGGCGTAGGCTCGGTGGCTTGCACACGATGGGCGCCAGTCGCGGTGCCAAGCAGCCGGGCCATCTCGTCCAGCAGACCGGCGAGGTCCAGCGGCTTGCTGGCGAAGCCGTTCATGCCGGCGTCCAGGGCGTTCTGCCGGTCACGGTCGAGCACGCTGGCGGTGAGGGCGATGATCGGCACAGCTCCAACGCCACGCTGCTGCTCGATGGCGCGGATGCGCCGGGTGGCTTCCAGGCCATCCATGCCGGGCATCTGCACATCCATCAGGATCAGGTCGAAATCCTGCGCGCTGTAGGCTTCCACGGCGGCCTGGCCGTCGCCGACGCTGTGCGGGCGGTGGCCCAGGCGGCGCAGGTTCAGCTCCAGCAGCTCGACGTTCTGCGGCACGTCGTCCGCTACCAGGATGCTGAGCGGTGGCAGATTCGGTGCCTGGCTGCGGGCCGTCGGCTGCACGCTGCGACCGGCCGGTAGTGGCAGGTCGACGGTGAACACGCTGCCTCGGCCCACCTCGCTTTCCACGGTGATGCGCCCCCCCATCAGCTCCACCAGCTGGCGCGAGAGGGTGGTGCCCAGCCCGGTGCCG
>CBIGPF010000011.1:0-61003 GCA_966191535.1 uncultured Pseudomonas sp.
TTTTGGGTTTTGGTTTTTTTTTTTCTGTTTTTTTGTTGTTGTTTTGGGGTTGGCTTTACGGGGGTTCGGGCTGAATGGGATTGGGGTGTGCGTAACGGCAAAGTGGGGGTTTTTCTTTGGGTTGGGGGTGGCCGCCACCGCGGCTACGCGGCAGAACTCAGTGCAGGACGCGCGGGCCTTCGTCGTCCATGCCCATGTCGCCGCCTTCAGCGAGACGACCGGCCATTTGCACACCGACATTGAACATCGCCTTGGCGATCTCGATGTGCTGGCCCTGCAGGAAGCCCTTGGCATCGGCGGAGAACTCCAGGGTCACCAGCGCCTCCTCCTCGTCCGCACGACGCAGCACGATACGCCCGTCAGGCAGCTCGACAATTTCCAGAAATGAGGTTGGCATAACGACGTTCTCCACAGCAGAACGCGTAGTGTAACAGCCACATCCGCTACACCCTAGCCAAAGCTTGCGTGGACCGACCGGAAGGCCAGGCCTCGCAAAGCGGGGATCAGAGCTCGGTGAGCGATGTGCGGAAGCGCAGCACCAGGTCCTTCAGGGATTTGCGCCAGGCCTCAAGCTCGTCATTCCCCAGCTCGACCGGCGCCTCGTCGTCAACATTCACCGCCTGGATCAGCGGCTGGGTCGGATCGACCTTGGCCTTCTTCGGTTCGCTCGGCGGCTGGAACAGCGCGGCATAGGCGGCAAGCAGGCGCCCCAGCCAGGCTTCCGGCGATTGCGCCAGCTCGACCATCTCCGCCAGCTCCGGGCTCGGAGCGGCAGCCAGCACCTCGGCATTCAGCAGCAGCTCGACGCGCGGCGCACCGGCCTGGGGCAGGCGGTAGTAGCCGGCGATCTCATGGGCGACGCCCAGCACAGCTCCGTAGAGATGAAACAGCGCCGCTTCACGCTCGGCCTGGATGCGCGCCTGGGCGTTCATCGCGCGCGCCGCTTCGGTGCTGCGCCAGGCGTCCAGGGCAAGGCCGGCGAAGAACAGCTTTTGGTTGGTGCGGGTATAGAGTTCGTTCGCCATGACCGGGGCCCTCTGCAGTCGACTTCGGCAGTATAAGCACGCCCCGCCTCAGCGGGGCGCGCCTTCCATCAGCGCTTGTCTTCGACTTTCCACTTGCCGCCGTCGAAGAACGCGCGCCAGCCGGTGGGCTTGCCATCGACTTCGGACTGCACGTACTGCTCCTTGGTCTTGCGGCTAAAGCGGATCACCGCCGGGCGGCCGTCCGGGTCTTTCGCAGGAGCTGCGAGCAGGAAGTGGTATTTCGGGTCCAGCTCTTCCTTGTGCGGTATCAGCTCGGCAACCAGAGGAGCGCGGGTCTCGCGATTCTTCGGGAACTGGCTGGCGGCCAGGAACAGGCCGGAAGCGCCATCACGCAGTACGTAGACGTCATCGACCTTCTCGCACTTGAGTTCCGGCATGCGGATGGCGTCCATCTTCGGCGGTGCAGGCTCGCCGCTCTTCAGCAGCTTGCGGGTGTTCTTGCAAGTCGGGTTGGTGCAACCGAAGAACTTGCCGAAACGGCCGGTCTTGAGCTGCATCTCGCTGCCGCACTTGTCGCATTCCAGGCTCGGACCTTCGTAGCCCTTGATGCGGTACTGGCCTTCCTCGATCTCGTAGCCGGCGCAATCCGGGTTGTTGCCGCAAATGTGCAGCTTGCGCTTCTCGTCGACCAGGTAGGCATCCATCGCAGTGCTGCAGATTGGGCAGCGGTGCTTGCCACGTAGCACGCGGGACTCGGATTCGCCTTCATCATCCGCGGCGATTTCGTCGCCCGGAATCAGATTCACGGTCGCCTTGCAGCGCTCTTTCGGCGGCAGGCTGTAGCCCGAACAGCCGAGGAACACGCCGGTGGAGGCAGTACGGATCATCATCGGCCGGCCGCACTCGCGGCAGGGGATGTCGGTCAGGGTCGGCTGGTTGGCACGCATGCCGTCGTTGGAGGCTTCGGCCAGGTCGAGCTTCTTGCGGAAGTCGCCGTAGAACTCGTCCAGCACGTTCTTCCAGTCGCGCTCGCCCTGGGCCACGTCATCGAGGTTCTCTTCCATGCCGGCAGTGAAGCCGTAGTCCATCAGGTTGGAGAAGCTCTCGTTGAGGCGGTCGGTGACGATGTCGCCCATCTTCTCCGCGTAGAAGCGGCGGTTGTGGGTGGTGACGTAGCCGCGCTCCTGGATGGTGGAGATGATCGCCGCGTAGGTGGACGGACGGCCGATGCCGCGCTTTTCCAGCTCCTTGACCAGACTGGCTTCGGAGAAGCGCGCCGGCGGCTTGGTGAAGTGCTGGCTCGGATCGAGCTTGAGCAGCTTCATGGCATCGCCCTGGTTCATTTCCGGCAGGACGTCGTCCTCGCCCGGCTTGCTCTGCTGCGGCAGCACCTTGGTGTAGCCGTCGAACTTGAGGATGCGGCCCTTGGCGCGCAGCTCGAAGTCACCGGCAGCGGCGCTGACGGTGGTGGACAGGTACTCGGCCGGCGGCATCTGGCAGGCCACGAACTGGCGCCAGATCAGGTCGTACAGGCGCTCGGCGTCGCGCTCCATGCCCGACAGCTGGGTCGGACGCAGGTTGACGTCGGAAGGACGAATCGCTTCGTGCGCTTCCTGGGCGCCTTCCTTGCTGGAGTAGAAGTTCGGCTTGGCCGGCAGGTATTTCTTGCCAAACTCGCTGTCGATGAAGCCACGCACCATGTCGATGGCGTCGGCCGACAGGTTGGTCGAGTCGGTACGCATATAGGTGATGTAGCCGGCTTCGTAGAGTCGCTGGGCCATCATCATGGTCTTCTTCACCCCGAAGCCCAGGCGGTTGCTCGCGGCCTGCTGCAGGGTGGAGGTGATGAACGGCGCCGAGGGCTTGCTGGAAGTCGGCTTGTCTTCGCGCTTGGCGATGCTGTAGCTGGAGGACTTGAGCTTCTCCAGCGCAGCGGTGGCCTGCGCTTCGTTCAGCGGCTTGAAGGCTTCGCCCTTCTCGCGCACCACTTCGAAGCGGACCTTGTCGTTTTTCGGCGTGCCGAGGTCGGCATGCACTTCCCAGTATTCTTCCGGGACGAAGGCGCGGATCTCGCGCTCACGCTCGACCACCAGCTTCACCGCCACCGACTGTACGCGGCCGGCGGACAGGCCGCGGGCGATCTTGGCCCACAGCAGTGGCGAGACCATGTAGCCCACCACGCGGTCGAGGAAGCGGCGTGCCTGCTGGGCATTCACGCGGTTGATATCCAGCTCGCCGGGCTGGGAGAAGGCCTCCTGGATGGCCTTCTTGGTGATTTCGTTGAAGACCACGCGCTTGTAGCGCGAGTCATCGCCGCCGATGGCCTCGCGCAGGTGCCAGGCAATGGCCTCCCCTTCGCGGTCCAAGTCGGTTGCGAGATAGATGGTGTCGGCATCCTTGGCCAGGCGGCGCAGTTCCTCGATCACCTTTTCCTTGCCGGGCAGGATCTCGTACTTGGCCTTCCAGCCGTGCTCCGGGTCGACGCCCATGCGGGTGACGAGCTGGCGCTTGGCCTTCTCCTTCGGCGACAGTGCCGGCGCTTCGGCGGCGGTCTTGCGCGTTTTTGCCGCAGGCTCCTTCGACGCAGACGAGCCGCTGGTGGGCAGGTCGCGGATGTGGCCGATGCTCGACTTCACCACGTACTGGTTGCCCAGGTACTTGTTGATGGTCTTGGCCTTGGCCGGTGATTCCACGATGACCAGCGATTTACCCATGGATCGGAAGATTCCTGCGTCGAAAAGATGAATTTATAAGGAGGGAGGAGCTAGGAGCGGCACCGCTATATATAGTGGCGGTCGCGCCAAGGTCAAGCTTGGGTTTCGCCGGACGGGCCGGTCTGAAGACCCAGCGGATCGTTTTCGGCGCTCACCAGAGCGAAGCGCGGAACGTTCTCGCCGTTCACTTCCACCGCCTCGGTGAACATGCTCAATGGGCGAACCCAGAGGCCGAATTCGCCGTACAGCGCCTGGTAGATCACCAGATCTTCCTCGGTCTCCGAATGCCGGGCGACGCCGAGCACACGGTACTGCTGTCCCTTGTAATGTCGATACAGTCCGGGCTGCAAGTGCATGTCGGTTCTCCCTCGGCCGGCCAAAAGGCGGCGATTGTGCTCATTGCGCGGCCGTCGGGCAATCCCCGCCCGACAAAAACGAAAGCCGGGGCACAAGGCCCCGGCTCTCCCATCGACGAAAGCTTAGACGCGTTCGAAGACGGTGGTGATGCCCTGACCGAGGCCCACGCACATGGTGGACACGCCCAGGGTGCCACTGTTCTGCTTCATCACGTTCAGCAGGGTGCCGGAGATACGCGCACCGGAGCAGCCGAACGGGTGACCCAGGGCGATGGCGCCGCCGTGCAGGTTGACCTTCTCTTCCATCTTGTCGAGGATCTTGAGGTCCTTCAGCACCGGCAGGGCCTGTGCGGCGAAGGCTTCGTTGAGCTCGAAGAAGTCGATGTCGTTGATGGTCAGGCCAGCGCGCTTGAGCGCCTTGTTGGTCGACGGAACCGGGCCGTAGCCCATGATCGCCGGATCAACACCCGCCACGGCCATGGCGCGAACCACGGCCATCGGCTGCACACCCAGATCCTGGGCGCGCTGTGCGCTCATGACGATCATGCAGGAAGCGCCGTCGGTGATCTGCGAGGAAGTGCCCGCAGTCACGGTGCCGCCTTTCGGGTTGAACGCCGGCTTCAGGGCGGCCAGGCTTTCCAGGGTGGTTTCCGGACGGATGGTTTCGTCGAAGTCGAACACCTTCAGGAAGCCGTTCTCGTCGTAGCCTTCCATCGGGATGATTTCGTCTTTGAACTTGCCTTCCTGGGTCGCTTTCCAGGCCAGTTGGTGCGAACGCACGCCGAACTTGTCCTGCGCCTCGCGGGTGATGCCATGCATCTTGCCCAGCATCTCGGCGGTCAGGCCCATCATGCCCGACGCCTTGGCAGCGTACAGGGACATGTGCGGGTTCGGATCGACGCCATGCATCATGCCGACGTGGCCCATGTGCTCCACACCGCCGATGACGAAGACGTCACCGTTGCCGGTCTGGATCGCCTGCACGGCAGTGTGCAGGGCGCTCATGGACGAGCCGCACAGGCGGCTGACGGTCTGGCCGGCACTGGTGTGCGGGATCTGGGTCATCAGCGACGCCATGCGCGCGATGTTCCAGCCCTGCTCCAGGGTCTGGTTCACGCAGCCCCAGATCACGTCCTCGACTTCCGCCGGGTCGATCTTCGGGTTGCGCTCCAGCAGCTTGCTGATCAGGTGCGCGGACATGTTCTCCGCGCGGGTGTTGCGGTGCATGCCACCCTTCGAACGGCCCATCGGGGTGCGGCCGAAGTCGACAATGACGGCGTCTCTCGGATTCAGGCTCATAAATTCACTCTCGCTCTATTCGTTGCGCACTCAACCGAAGAACTTCTGGCCGTTCTTGGCCATTTCACGCAGCTTCGCGGTCGGGTGGTACAGCGCACCCAGGTCGGCGTACTGGTCGGCCAGTGCGACGAATTCGGCCACACCGATGGAGTCGATGTAACGCAGGGCACCGCCACGGAAGGGAGGGAAGCCGATGCCGTAGATCAGGCCCATGTCGGCCTCGGCAGCGGTCTCGACGATGCCGTCTTCCAGGCAGCGCACGGTTTCCAGGCACAGCGGGATCATCATGTAGTTGATGATGTCCTCGTCGGTCAGCTCGCGCTGCTCGGTAACGATGGACTTCAGCAGCTCATAAGCCTGCGGGTCGTTGACCTTCTTCGGCTTGCCGCGCTTGTCGGTCTCGTAGGCGTAGAAGCCCTTGCCGTTCTTCTGACCCAGGCGATTGGCGTCGTACATCACGTCGACGGCGGTCTTGCCTTCCACGGCCATGCGGTCCGGGAAGCCTTCGGCCATCACATCGCGGCCGTGGTGGCCGGTATCGATGCCGACCACGTCGGACAGGTAGGCCGGGCCCATGGGCCAGCCGAACTTCTCCATGATCTTGTCGATGCGCACGAAGTCCACGCCGAAGCCCAGCAGCTTGGAGAAGCCGCCGAAGTACGGGAACAGCACGCGGTTGACCAGGAAGCCGGGGCAGTCATTCACCACGATGGGGTTCTTGCCCATCTTCTTGGCGTAGGCCACGGTGGTGGCAACGGCGACATCGCTGGACTTCTCGCCACGGATGACTTCGACCAGCGGCATCATGTGCACCGGGTTGAAGAAGTGCATGCCGACGAAGTTTTCCGGACGTTTGAGCGCCTTGGCCAGCAGGTTGATGGAGATGGTGGAGGTGTTCGACGCAAGAACCGCATCTTCCTTCACTACGCCTTCAACCTCAGCCAGCACGATCTGCTTGACCTTCGGATTCTCGACCACGGCTTCGACGACGATGTCGACATTGCCGAAGTCGCCGTAGGACATGGTCGGGCGAATGGCGTTCAGGGCCTCGGCCATCTTGGCCGGGGTCATGCGGCCTTTTTCGACGCGCTTGCCCAGCAGCTTCGAGGCCTCGTTCAGACCCATCTGGATACCCTCTTCGCGGATATCCTTCATCAGGATCGGAGTGCCCTTGGAAGCGGACTGGTAGGCGATGCCGCCACCCATGATGCCGGCGCCCAGTACGGCAGCCAGTTTCACGTCCTTGGCGATCTCGTCGTACTGCTTGGCCTTCTTCTTCAGGTCCTGGTCGTTCAGGAACAGGCCGATCAGGCTCTGCGCAACCGAGGTTTTGGCCAGTTTCACGAAGCCCTGGGCTTCGATTTCCAGCGCCTTGTCACGACCGAAGTTGGCGGCTTTCTGGATCGACTTGATCGCTTCGACCGGAGCCGGGTAGTTCGGGCCGGCCTGGCCAGCGACGAAGCCCTTGGCGGTCTCGAAGGCCATCATCTGCTCGATGGCGTTCAGCTTGAGCTTTTCCAGCTTCGGCTGACGGCGGGCCTTGTGGTCCAGCTCGCCGGCGATGGCGCGCTTGACCAGGTCCAGGGCGGCGGCTTGCAGCTGCTCCGGAGCCACGACGGCGTCGACGGCACCGACTTTCAGTGCGTCTTCAGCCTTGTTTTCCTTGCCCGAGGCGATCCACTCGACCGCGTTGTCGCAGCCGATGATGCGCGGCAGGCGAACGGTGCCGCCGAAGCCCGGGTAGATGCCCAGCTTCACTTCCGGCAGGCCGACCTTGGCGGTGGCGCTCATGACACGGAAGTCGGCAGCCAGGCACATTTCCAGACCGCCGCCCAGGGCGATGCCGTTGATTGCGGCTACGGTCGGAACGTTCAGGTCTTCGAAGTCGCTGAAGATCTTGTTGGCTTCGAGGTTGCCAGCCAGCAGCTCTTCGTCAGGCAGCTTGAAGTTGTCGACGAACTCGGTGATGTCGGCACCGACGATGTATACGCCTTTGCCGCTGGTCTCGATCACGCCCTTGACGGACGCATCGGCCTTGATGGTATCGACTGCTTGGCGCAGTTCATTCAGGGTGAGTCGGTTGAACTTGTTGACGGACTCGCCCTTGAGGTCGAAATTCAGTTCGACGATGCCGCTCTCAAGAGCCTTAACCGTGATGGCTTTACCTTGGTAAATCATCAACTGATCTCCACGCTAGGGAAGCTTGAAATCACACGTCGGACACCGTGTATCGGGACCGTTCGGCAGCGCCGAGGATAGTCCCAAAGCTTGCGGCACACCCGCCGACGCGATAGCCGGGGCGTTCTGATCGAGTCATCGCACATGGCAAACGCTCGATTCATACGCCCGTTTGATTTGGGTGCGCCCACCTTCTAGCAAAAGCCAATGCTTGTCAATCGGCGAGACGTAACAGTCGCAAAGCGGCCGGGCCGTCTGGGCCGGAGCATTCAGCGCAACCCTGAGACCCTATTCACCACGTCTATCGTGACATTTGCTACCTGGCACCGTCGTCCCGACAGCCACTGTTCAAACCCCATGGCCCGCGCTAGAGTCGGGCGCAATGGCGATCTGCCTTCTGCCAACACCGGTGGACGCCTGGAACCTGTGGAATACAAAACAACAAGAAGCCCATGGCTCCAAGGAGTTGGAACGATGCCCAGCCGTCCGCTAGTGCGTCTGCTGTCTGCGCTCGCGCTCACCGCCCTGCCCCTCATCGCTGCCGCCGACGCGGCCAGCGACCTGCTCAATGTCCACCAGACCCGCCTCGCAGCCCAGCGCAGCCTCGGCGACTTCTTCATGTTCAATGCGATGGAAGGCGACCAGAAGTACGCCAAGATGGTCGACGCCTCGTCACAGAGCGCCACCGACGCCCTGGGCAAGCTCGGGGAAATGCCCGGCAACGAATCGAAGAAGCTAAAGGCCGAGTTGCAGGATGAGTGGAAGGCCTATGCGGGCCAACTGAAGACGCTCACCGGTGCGCTGGACAAGAGTGGCTACACCGACCTGCAGCCGGTGGCCGACCTCGCCGCACAGAACCGCAAGCTGCTGGACACCGCCGAGCAGCTCTATGCCAAGATCCAGGAGGAAAGCGGCAGCAAGGTGCCGCCGCTGACCCAGCAGACCCGCGAGCAGAGCTTGCTGATGCAGGACATCGCGGTGGACTACGCCTCGCGTAACGCTTCGGTAGGAGCCAGCTTCTTCGGCGGTGGCGAGGAACGCCCGCTGGACGATCTGGCCAACCGCTTCGCGATCAACCTGGTGAAGCTGCAACAGGCGCCGCAGACCACGCCGGAGATCGGCCAGGAACTGCGCGGCGTGGCGATCAAGTGGCGCTACATCGAGAAATCGCTGCAGAACTACAACCAGAACAGTGTGCCCTTCCTGATCAACAAGTACTCCGACCGCATCATCGAAGACCTGGAGAAAGTCTCCGGTCTCTATGCCGCGCAGCAGAGCTGATCGCGTCAGGCATGCTGCTTAAGGAAAGTGGCGACCCGTTCCAGGTCGCTGCTGTCGCCTCGCTCGCCCCAGTACAGCGCCAGGAACTGGGGCGTCGCTTCGACCATGTAGACGTCCTTCGGCAGGCTGGCCAGCGCCTGGGCCAGCTCGGCCGGGGCGCTCGCCTCGCGCCAGCGGTCCAGCCACACCCCCGGCTCGCTCTGCCAATAGCACCAGGCATCCCGGTTCCTGCCACGGGCGCGGTGGTACTGCGCACACTGGCGCGGCGGCTGCCGCTCCAGCCAGTGCGGCCACTCCTGCTGCGCCATCTGCATCGCCAGGCCCAGGCGCCTCGCCTGCAGGCGCAGGTCCATCTGCCCGCGCTGGCCGCGCGATGGAATCAGCCAGGTCAGCGGACTGAGTACCAATGCGATGAGAAGAATTACCATCCAGGTGGTCATATCGGTTATACCGGTCAAACAGGTCAAGCACGGCCATTGGGGCCATACTGATTAATAACGAGTCCCCCGGAGGAGACGCTCATGCCCTACCAACACATTCTGGTCGCCGTCGACCTTACCGAAGAATGCGATCCGGTGATGAAGCGGGCGGTCGCACTGGCCAAGGCCAATGACGCCCAGCTCTCGGCGGTGCATGTGGTCGAGCCCATGGCGATGGCGTTCGGCGGCGACGTGCCGATGGACCTGTCGATGCTGCAACAGCAGCAGTTCGACCAGGCCAAGGAGCGCCTGCACCAGTTCACCCTCACCTACGCCGAGATCACCAGCTCCCAGTGCCACCTGGTCTATGGCCAGCCGCGCCAGGAAATCCACCGCCTCGCCGATGAGCAGGACTGCGACCTGATCGTCGTCGGCAGCCACGGCCGCCACGGCCTCGCCCTGCTGCTGGGCTCCACCGCCAACGACGTGCTGCACGGTGCGCCCTGCGATGTCCTCGCCGTGCGCCTGCAGAAAACCAGCTGAGACACGCCAGGTAGAATCGGGCCCTGCGGGGCCCGAGTCGTTTCAGGCCCCGAGCATGTCCCCGCTCATCAGCAGCGGCCGCACCTTCTGCAACTGCGCCTCCAGCGAATAGCTCATGCTCGACGCCATGGAGAAGAAGCTGAGGAAAGCCTTCAGGTTCGAGTCGCCATCACAGGTTTCGTGAATACGCTGCCAGAACGCCTGGTTGACCAGTTGCAGCTGCTGGAACTGCTTCACCAGCCCCTTCAACTCCCAGTCGGCATGCCGCCCTTCGCGGAAGTTGAAATACTGCCGCATCAGGTAGAGCGACACCGCGCGGAGAATGAACTCCTGATTGCTGGCGAACGGCAGGTGCTGCTGCGCCATCGGCTTGAGCTTGCCCAGCAGCGGGCAGGCGCTGGTGGCCATGATGACGCCGAGCAGCGCCCGTAGGCCTTCTTCCAGGCCGGCATGCTTGATGTACTCGCGCTCCGGTGTGCGGACCAGCACCGAGACCTTCTTGAAAGCCGGCAGGCCCCGGAAATCCTCGATCACCCGGTGCAGGTCCACCGCCGCCGGGCAGTGGCTGTACTGCCCGGGGTTCAACGGGCAGTTGCTGCAGCGGTTGTTCTCGAGACGCGTCCAGCGCGGCGTCTGCGCGGCTATCTGAGGGTCGTACTGGCGTTCCAGCTCGATGCGGTAACTGAACTCGTGCTCATCATCCAGGGTGATGCGGTATTCGATTGCCATTCGGCCATCCCTAACAGTCTTTGATCAGCGATTCGCACGGGCACATCGCCAGACCGAACGGATCACTCTTCCAGTTCGGCCCAACGCTCGATCAACCGGTCCAGTTCTTCCTGCAGGGAACTCAGGCGCGCCAGGGCGGCCTGGGCCTCGCTCTGCGGGCGCTGGTAGAAGTCCGGCGACACGGTTTCTTCCTGCAGCGCGGCCATCTCCCCTTCCAGGGCTTCGATCTGCCCGGGAATGGCTTCCAGTTCGCGCTGCAGCTTGTAGCTCAGCTTTTTCTTCGGCGCCGCTTCTACGGGTGCGCTCACCGCCGCCTGCTCGGGAGCGGGGGCAGCAGCGGGCTTGTCGCCCTTCTCCTCACCCACACCGAGCAACTTGGGCGAACCACCCTGGCGCAGCCAATCCTGATAGCCGCCGACGAATTCGCGCACGCGACCTTCGCCTTCGAATACCAGGGTGCTGGTCACCACGTTGTCGAGGAAGGCCCGGTCGTGGCTGACCATCAGCACGGTGCCGTCGAAGGTCAGCAGCACCTCCTCCAGCAGCTCCAGGGTTTCCACGTCCAGGTCGTTGGTCGGTTCGTCCAGCACCAGCAGGTTGGCCGGCTTGCTGAACAACTTCGCCAGCAACAGGCGTGCCCGCTCGCCACCGGAGAGCGCTTTCACGGGCGTGCGGGCGCGCTGCGGGGAGAACAGGAAGTCACCCAGGTAGCTGAGGACGTGGCGATTCTGCCCATTGATCGTGATGAATTCGCGACCTTCGGAAATGTTGTCGATGACGGTCTTTTCCGGCTCGAGCTGGTGACGCAGCTGGTCGAAATAAGCCACTTCCAGTCGGGTGCCTTCCTTGACGCTGCCGGAAGTCGGCTGCAGGTCGCCCAGCAGCAGCTTGAGCAAGGTGGTCTTGCCGGTACCGTTGGCGCCCAGCAGGCCGATACGGTCGCCGCGCTGCAGTACCAGGGAGAAATCGCGGATCAGCGCCGGGCCGCCCGGATGGGCAAAGCCGGCCTTCTCGACGACGATCACCTGCTTGCCGGACTTCTCGGCCGTCTCCATCTGGAAGCTGGCCTTGCCCTGGCGTTCGCGGCGCTCGGCGCGCTCGTTACGCATCGCCTTCAGCGCACGCACGCGGCCTTCGTTACGGGTACGGCGGGCCTTGATGCCCTGGCGAATCCACACTTCTTCCTGGGCCAGGCGCTTGTCGAACAGCGCGTTGGCCGCCTCTTCCGCCGCCAGCTCCTGCTCTTTATGCACGAGGAAGCTGGCGTAGTCGCCGTTCCAGTCGATCAGGTGGCCACGGTCCAGTTCGAGGATGCGGGTCGCCACGGCTTGCAGGAAGGAACGGTCGTGGGTGATGAACAGTACGGCGCCAGGGAAGTCCGCCAGGGCGTTTTCCAGCCAGGCGATGGCACCGATGTCCAGGTGGTTGGTCGGTTCGTCCAGCAACAGCAGGTCGGGCTCGGCCACCAGTGCCTGGGCCAGCAGCACGCGGCGGCGCCAGCCACCGGAGAGCTCGGCGAGGGTCTTGTCGGCCGGCAGTTGCAGGCGACTCAGGGTGGTGTCCACCAGTTGCCCGAGGCGCCAGCCATCGCGGGCTTCGAGGTCCTGCTGGACGCGGGCCAGCTTGTTCAGGTCCTCTTCGCTTTCAATGTGCATGCTCAGGTGGTGGTAGCGGGCCAGCAACTCGCCGACTTCGGCCAGGCCTTCGGCAACCACGTCGTAGACGGTACGGTCGTCGGCGCGCGGCAATTCCTGCGGCAGCTCGCCGATCTTCAGCGCCGGTGCGCGCCAGATGTCGCCGTCGTCGGGCTTCTGCTCGCCCTTGACCAGCTTGAACATGCTCGACTTGCCGGTACCGTTGCGACCAATGACGCACACCCGCTCACCCCGAGCGATCTGCCAGGACACCTTATCCAGCAGCGGAGTGGTGCCAAAGGCAAGGGACACGTCGGTGAACTTGAGCAGGGTCATTGGGTATCTCCACAAACAGGGCGCGCAGTTTAAGGGAAAGCGCGCAAAAGTCAGAGGGTTGCACACAAACTCGCGCGACGAGACATGCGTCCGCCTTTGCGCGCCGCGTTCCCGGCGGCGCTTTCGCCGTCCTCGCGCAACAGGCTAAGCTAGGTAGCAGCGGGCGCGCGCCATCCAGCGCCCACCGATCATCTTCCCGGAAGAGCCATGCGCGGTCGCCTTTTCTCCCTGTTCTCCTGCCTGATCCTCAGCCTGTCCGCCTCGACAGCCAACGCAGCGTCCCTGCCCCAACAGCGCCAGATGTACGACGAGGCGCAGAAGGCACTTGCGCGCAACGACAGCGGCCCGTACTTCAGCTATCAATCGGCACTGGCCGATTATCCGCTGCAGCCCTACCTCGCCTACGACGAGCTGACCAACCGCCTGAAAAGCGCCAGCAACGCCGAGATCGAGCGCTTCATCGAGCAGCATGGCGACCTGCCGCAGATCAACTGGCTGAAACTGCGCTGGATGCGCCAGCTGGCCGACCGCGGCGACTGGAATACCTTCGTCCGTTATTACGACCCGAAGATGAACTTCACCGAGCTGGACTGCCTTTACGGCCAGTACCAGCTGGGCCACGGCAACAAGGCCGACGGTTACGCCACCGCCGAGAAGCTCTGGCTGGTCGGCAAGCCGCAACCCGACGCCTGCGACACGACCTTCGCCATGTGGCAGGCCGATGGCCAGCTCACCGAGGAGAAGGTCTGGAAGCGCCTGAAGCTGGCCGCCGAGAAAGGCAACTACAGCCTCGCCACCGTGCTCTCCAAGCGCCTGCCGACCCTCGGCAGCCAGGGCGCGCTGATGGTCAATGTGGCGCAGAACCCGGCGCAACTGAGCCAGACCACCCGCTTCGGCGCCCGCGACCACGCCACCGCCGATGTCGTCGGCCTGGGCCTGCGCCGGCTGGCCAAGCAGGACCCGGAAAAGGCCATCAACCTGCTCGACTATTACAGCTCGGTGCTGCCCTTCTCCAGCGACGAGAAAGTCTCGATCGCCCGCGAAATCGGCCTGAGCCTGGCGCGTCGCTATGACCCGCGCGCACTGCCGATGATGGTCAAGTACGACCCGCAACTGCGCGACGACACCGTCACCGAATGGCGCCTGCGTCTGCTGCTGCGCCTGGGCCGCTGGGAAGACGCCTACGAGCTGACCCGCGCGCTGCCGCCTTCGCTGGCCGAGACCAACCGCTGGAAATACTGGCAGGCGCGCGCGCTGCAACTGGCACAACCGCAGAACAAGCAGGCCATCAGCCTGTACCAGCCGGTAGCCAGCGAGCGTGATTTCTACGGTTTCCTCGCCGCGGACCGGATCAACGCGCCCTACCAGTTGAACAACCGTCCGGTGTCGCCGGATGCGGGCACAATGCAACGTGTGCGCAATGCGCCGAGTACCCGCCGAGCCCTGGAGTTCTATGCCCGCGGAGAGATCATCAACGCGCGCCGCGAGTGGTACCACGCCGCCCGCCACCTGAGCCACGACGAGCTGCTGGCCCAGGCCAAGATCGCCTACGACATGCAGTGGTACTTCCCGGCGATCCGTGCGATCAGCCAGGCCAAGTACTGGGACGACCTCGATATCCGCTTCCCCATGGCCTACCGCAACACCCTGGTACGCGAGGCCCGCAACCGCGGCCTGCATTCCAGCTGGGTATTCGCGATCACCCGCCAGGAAAGCGCCTTCATGGCCGATGCGCGTTCCGGCGTCGGCGCCACCGGCCTGATGCAGCTGATGCCGGCCACCGCCAAGGAAACCTCGAAGAAATTCGGCATCCCGCTGGCCTCGCCGCAGCAACTCATCGTCCCGGACGTGAACATTCAGCTCGGCGCTGCTTACCTGAGCCAGGTGCACGGCCAGTTCAACGGTAACCGCGTGCTCGCCACCGCCGCCTACAACGCCGGCCCCGGCCGCGTCCGCCAGTGGCTGAAGGATGCACGCCACCTGGCCTTCGACGTCTGGGTCGAGACCATCCCGTTCGACGAGACCCGTGCCTACGTGCAGAACGTGCTGTCCTATGCGGTGATCTACGGGCAGAAGCTCAATGCGCCACAGCCCATCGTCGACTGGCACGAACGCTTCTTCGACGAACTCTGATCCATTACCCGCCCGGCACTCGCCGGGCGTTCTTCATCCCTTCAAGGAAAAGGAAATTCCCATGCGCCAGTCGCTCCTCTCCCTCACCGTCCTGGCCGCCGGCCTGCTCAGCGCGGACCTGGCCCTGGCCGCCTGCGAGAAGCCACGCAACGCCTTCGACAGCGTGTACTGCCTGAGCACCGAATACGCCCAGGTCGACCGCGAGCTGAACAATGAATTCGGCACCCTGCGCAAGATGCTCAACGACGGCCAGAAGGCCGCGCTGAAGAAAAGCCAGATCGCCTGGATCAAGGACCGTGACGCCCAGTGCAGCTACGAGCGCGACGGCGGCTACTTCGTCAACCTGCAGTGCGCCGTGGACAGGACCAATGAACGCCTGACCGTGCTTCGCGAACGTGAGCGCGAGTGCCAGAGCACCGGTTGCGTCGACAGCAAGCTGTAAAGCGCTGACGGCTGCGGCTAACTGTAGGAGCGAGCTTGCTCGCGAACAGATTTCCGGCGGCGCAGGCGTCAGGCGGGTTCGCGAGCAAGCTCGCTCCTACAAGGTGGGGTCAGCCGCACAGGGCTATGCGCCCTACTCCAGAACTTCCACATCCATGCCCACACGCAGCGCGCCGCTGTTCAGGGCAATCAGATTCTGGCCGAACATGGCTTCGCCATTGACATTGCGATAGCCCAGCAGGGTCGCCAGCGGCTCGCGGGTGGCATCGCGCTCGCCAGTGTGCGGGTCGATCGTGGTGAGGATGCAGCGCGAGCACGGCTTGGCCACCTTGAAGGTGACGTCACCGATACGGATGCGTTTCCAGCCGTCTTCGGCAAACGGCTCGGCGCCAGTCACTACCAGGTTCGGGCGGAAGCGCAGCATCTCCAGCGGGCGGCCGACCTTGGCCGACAGATCGTCCAGCGAGCCCTGGCCGATCAGCAGCAGCGGGAAACCGTCAGCAAAGTGCACATGCTCGCCGGGCTCGGCATAGGCGGTATCGACCTGTCGCGCGCGCTGCTCAGGCATCTGCACCAGGCGCACATCGCGACCGAGGAAGGCGCTCAGCCATTGGGCGGCCGCATCGCCGGCATCCGGCACCTGCAGCATGTCGCGCCAGATCAGCACGCCACGCAGGTTCTCGTCACGGCCGGGGACATTCACCAGCAGGTCATCCATGCCGGGCGCGCGCAGGCGCAAAGCGGCGAACCCTTCCTGCCAGCGCGCCTCGATGCGCCCCATCTGTGGCAACAGACGCTGGGTCAGGAAGCGGCCATTGGATGCCTCCACCACCATCCAGCGTCGATCCCCTTCCAGGCCCAGGGCGTCCAGGTTGACGGACTCAAGGGCTTCGTAGGCAGTGGATTTGACCGGGTAGCGGTAGAGCTCGCTCAGGCTGTACATCGGAGGCTTCCTATCGTGCGGGCGAAAGCGACCTTATACGGCGTGGGACGGGCGTCTAGCAATGGGGCGCCTTTGTCGCGAGCATGGCCCGCTCCTACAGATATGCCCGATGCCACGAAGGTTCCATGCAGGAGCTGGCCGAGCCCGCGAACCGTCGGCCAGACCGACGGTCAGGCAATGCCGTCAGGCGGGGACTTTCTGCAACCGGCGACGCACCACTTCCACCAGTTGATCCGGCTGGAACTTGGAGAGGAAATCGTCGCAGCCGACCTTCTTCACCATGGCGTCGTTGAAACTGCCCGACAACGAGGTATGCAGCACCACGTAGAGGTCGCGCAGACGCGGGTCGTTGCGGATCTCCGTGGTCAACCGGTAACCGTCCATTTCCGGCATCTCGGCGTCGGTGAAGATCATCAGCAGCTTCTCTTCCATATCGTTGCCTTCATCCGCCCAGCGCTTGAGCTGCTGCAGCGCACGCAGGCCATCGGTGGCGACGTGCAGGCGCAGGCCGAGCTGGCCGAGCGTGTCACGCAACTGGGAGATGGCGACGCTGGAATCATCCACCACCAGCACTTCGCGGCCGCGGGTCTGGCTGAGCAGCGTGTCGTCCAGGCGGTCGCTGGAGACGCGGGTGTTCATCGGCACGATCTCGGCCAGCACCTTCTCCACGTCGATGATCTCCACCAGGCGGTCTTCGACCTTGGTGATCGCAGTCAGATAATGCTGGCGGCCGGCGCCACCGGGCGGCGGCTGGATCGACTCCCAGTTGAGGTTGAGGATGCGCTCCACCCCCCCCACCAGGAAGGCCTGCACCGAGCGGTTGTACTCGGTGACAATGATCGTGCTGTTGGCATCCGGGGTCAGCGCGCGCATGCCGATGGCGCGCGACAGGTCGATCACCGGCAGGGTCTGGCCGCGCAGGTTGATCACCCCGCAGATCATCGGGTGGCGCTGCGGGATCAGGGTCAGACGCGGCAGCTGCAGCACTTCCTGCACCTTGAACACGTTGATCGCGAACTGCTGCCGCCCGGCCAGGCGGAAGACCAGGATTTCCAGGCGGTTTTCGCCTACCAGTTGAGTGCGTTGATCGACAGTGTCGAGAATACCGGCCATGCCTGCTCCAGATTCGGAATGAGTCGTGCGGGAACGCTATCGGCCGCATCGTATGGAACAAGATACTGGCCGTGCGCCATCATGCACGACTTGCCCGGTCCGGGCCAGACCGATCAGCCCGTCGGCGTGCCGATCCGCCCAGTGGACGAGAGCAGCGGCGAGTCCGCCGGCAGGTGCATCGAGAGCGCCGCCGGGCGTATCTCGAAACGCAGCTTGCGGCCTTCCAGCGGCTCGCCGTCGAGGTTGACGTCCAGGCCCTCGCGCGCCTCCACTTCGACCCAGGGCACCCGCGCGCGAACGAAGACGTCCTGGGTGCCAAAACCACTGCCCAGCAGTGCACCGAGGGTACCGACCATGTCCTGCGGCGTCGGCAGGATGCTCACGTCCAGCAGCCCGTCGTCCACGGTGGCCTGCGGACACAGCACATGCCCACCACCCGCCTGACGGCCGTTGCCGATGCCCAAGGCAAGGAACTCGCCCTCCCAGCTGAAATCCGGACCGGTGAAGCGCCCTTGCGCCGCATGCACCTCGGAAAATCGCGTCAACCCGGTGAGCAGATACGCAGCGCCGCCGAGCAACTTCTTCAGATCTTCCGGGGTGTTGGCGGTGACCTTCGAGCCGAAGCCGCCGGTGGCCATGTTGAGGAACATCTGCCCGTCCACTTCACCCAGGTCGATGGGCCGCGCCGGCACGTCCAGCAGCGCCAGCGCGGCGGCCGGCTCCAGCGGCACGCCAGCGGCACGGGCAAAGTCATTGGCGGTGCCCAGCGGCAGGATCGCCAGGCTGGCTTTGCCGCCGGCCTGCGCCAGCGCCTCGGCGACATCGCGCACGGTGCCATCGCCACCGCCGGCAATCAGCGTCGTGTAACCCGCCGCCAACGCTTCTTCCACCAGCCGCCGGGCATCTCCGCCCTCCCAGGTCACGCGCACATCCAGCTCTCGACCCGCCTTGCGCGCATCCAGCACCGCGGCGCGCACCTCGTCGTTGGCGGCTTGTTTGCCATGCAGGATCAGCAGGGCCTTGGGTTGCGTCATGGTGGGTGTCCTCCCGGTGAGTCCATTGGATATGGACTCAGACTAGCGCGAGGACATTTCCTCCCACTTGTTTTGCCCCTCAGGCCGGGTAGCCGGTGATCTCCCGGATGCTCTGGTAGAGCGGCTTGAGCTGCTTGTACATGCGCTGGTAGACCTCGCTGTACAGCCGCTCGTAGGTGCGCTGCGCCTCGGGGCGCGGGTGGAAGACATCACCGACGCGGGTCATCGCGGCGATGGCGCTGGTGAAGTCCGGATAGAGCCCCAGCCCCACCGCGCAATCGATGGCCGCGCCCAGGCCGGACGCTTCGTAGACGTGCGGGCGCTCCGCCGGCAGGCCGAAGATGTCGGCGGTGAGTTGCATCGCCGCGTCGCTCTGCGATCCGCCACCGGCCACGCGCAGGCGCTGGATGCGGGTGCCGGAGCGCTTCTCGATGCGCTCCTTGCCCTGGCGCAGCGCATAGGCCAGGCCTTCGAGGATGGCGCGGTAGATGTGCGCACGGGTGTGCACGTCACCGAAACCGATGATCGAGCCCTTGGCCTCCAGACCGGGCTCACGAATGCCGGGCGTCCAGTAGGGTTGCAGCATCAGGCCCATGGAGCCGGCGGGAACGCTGTTGACCAGCTCGTCGAACAGCTTCTCCGGCTCGACGCCCAGTGCCTCGGCGCGCTGCATCTCGCGCAGGCCGAACTCCCGCTTGAACCAGCTGACCATCCAGAAACCGCGGTAGATCATCACCTCGGTGTTGAAGTGATCGGGAATCGCCGCCGGGTACGGCGGGATCAGCGGGATGGTTTCCAGATAGCGCGAACGAGTGGTGTTGATGGTCGCAGTGGTGCCGTAGGACAGACAGGCCACGGTCGGATCGATGGCTCCTGCGCCGAGCACTTCGCAGGCCTTGTCAGCGCCCGCGGCGATCAGCGGCAGGCCCTCGGGAATCCCGGTCAGGCGGCTGGCTTCGGCGGTGATCTCGCCCAGTTTCTCACCCGGCTTGAACAACTCCGGCAACTGCTCGCGGCACACCTCCAGCGCCTGCCACTTCCAGTCGCGCGGCGCGGCCCATTGCAGCTTCTTGTAGTCGAATGGCAGGTAGGCAACGCTGCACGCCACCGAATCCACGTAACGCCCACACAGGCGCTGGGTGAGGAACCCCGAGAGCAGCAGCACCTTGTGCGTGCGCTGGTGGATGTCCGGCTGCTGCTGGGCGACCCAGTTCACTTCGGCCTGGGTGCGGAAATAATCCACCGCGCCCTGTGCGCCGACCAGCTTGAACAGCCAGCCCCAGGGCCCCTTGATCGACCCTTCCAGTTCGGCGCGGCGCTGGTCCAGCCAGATGATCGCCGGGCGCAGCGCCTGGCCTGCCTCGTCGACATGGATCACCGTGCCGCGCTGAGTGGTCAGCGAGACGCCACGGATGCGGCTGCGATCGATGTCCACGCTGGCCCACAAGCGCTTGCAGGCCTCGCCCAGTTGCTCCCAGTAGTAATCCGGGTGCTGCTCGGCCCAGCCAGGCTGCGAGGAGAAATAGGCTTCCAACTCGACCTTGCCCTTGCCCACCAGGTTGCCCTGGAGATCGAAGAGCAGCGCACGCACGCTCTGAGTGCCGTTGTCGATGGCCAGCAGGTAGTTCTTGTTATCCATGGGGCTCTCGGTCAGTGGGACCTTGGTCAGTGCGGAAGGCTGTAGCAGCGACGCCACAAGGCCAGGTAGTCCTGTTCTTCGCGTTTCCAGCGCGCGTCGTCCCAGCCCAGGCGTGGCTGGCACAGCGCGCGAATCCTCGACAGTTCGTGGGCGCCGCCGTCAGCCAGCAGCAGGCCGATACGCGTGCGGCGCAGCAGCAGGTCATCCAGGTGCAGCACCAGTTCGCCCTCCGCCGCCCAGGCCAACTCGGCCCAGAGCGAATCGGTGTGGCCGATGCATTCGCTGCCCACGGCATTCAGCACCCGCGCCAGCTCCGTCAGCGCGCGGCCATGTCGACCACGCAGGCGACGCTGCTGCGACGGCATCAGCCCCGGCAAATCGACGTAATCGACCGTCTCGAAGACCTGCTCACCAGCTACTTCCAGCGGGCGTTCCAGCATCGGCGCGCAGGCGGCAAGCACCTCCAGCGCCAGCAAGCGGAAGGTGGTGAGCTTGCCGCCGGCCAGGGTCACGCAGCCGGGCTCGACCCACAGGGCATGCTCGCGCTTCTCGTCCGACGGCTTGAGTGACGGCGCGCCATCGCTGACGACCGGGCGTACGCCGGCCCAGGTCGAGCGCACATCCTTCGCGCTGATCTGCGCAGAGGGGAACTGCTGCGCGCAGGCGGCCAGCAGGTAATCCACCTCCTCGCGGCTGATCGCGGCGTCGTCATCCAGCGTGTCGCGGTGGTCCAGGTCAGTCGTGCCGACCACGGTCGCGCCCTCCCAGGGGAAGACGAACACCGGGCGCTTGTCCTGTCCGTGCATGAAGCTGAAGGCGTGGGCGACCGGCAGACGCCAGGCCGGAATCAGCAGGTGGCTGCCACGCAGCGGGCGGATGTGCTCGCTGCCGTGCTTCTGGCGCAAGCCATCAGCCCAGGCACCGGTGGCCACGGCCACGGCGCGGGTGCGGAAGGTGAAGCGCGCGCCGCTTTCGCTGTCCTCGGCGACCAGGCCCTGTACCCGGCCGTCGCGGCGATCCAGTTCCATCACCTTCAGGCCATTGAGCGCTTCACCGCCTTCGGCCCGCGCTTCACCGAGTACGCGCATCACCAGGCGCGCGTCGTCGGTCACCGCATCCTGGAAGCGGGTGCCGCCGAGCAGGCGATCCTCCTTCAGGCCCGGCGCCAGGTAACGCAGTTCCTCCAGGCGATGGAACAGGTGATTGCGCCGCCCCGCCAACGCGTCGTACAGCGACAGCAGCGTGCCGAACACCCGCGGGCCGGGGAAGCCGCCCTGGTAGTGGGGCATGATGAAGCTCAGCGGATCGACCAACCCTGGCGCCTCGCCGAGCAGGCGCTGGCGCTCGCGCACCGAATCGCGGGTCAGACCGAACTGGCCCTTGGCGATGTAGCGCAGGCCGCCGTGGACCATCTTCGACGAACGGCTGGAGGTGCCCCAGGCGAAGTCGCGCTGCTCGATCAGCAGGCAGCGCCAGCCGCGCCGCGCGGCTTCGCGCAGGATGCCGGCGCCGGTGATGCCACCGCCGACGACGATCAGGTCCCAGTCGCGCGCCGCCAGCGCTGGCAGTGCCTCGGCGCGCCACGCCGCATTCCAGGCAGGCATCGGCTCAGTCCTGCAGCAGGGTGCCGGGGTTCAGCCGGCCAGACGGGTCGAAATGCCCGGCCAGCGCCTTGATCGCCGCCATGCCCAGCGCTCCCTTCTCCACCGGCAGGTAGGGCGCGTGGTCCTTGCCCACGCCGTGCTGGTGGCTGATGGTGCCGCGGTTGTGGGCGATGGTCTGGCTGGCGGCATGCTTGAGCTTGCGCCAGCGCTCGTAGGTCTGCGCATAGCTGGCGGCCGGGCGGAACACGTAGGTGGTGTAGATGCTCGACCCTTCGCCATAGACGTGGGACAGGTGAGTGAACACGTGCACGCGCTCACCCTCGGCGGCCAGGCCCTCACGCAGGCTGGCTTCGATGCGGTTCAGCAGGTTGTCGACGTTGCACCAGTCGGTGGCGGTTTCCAGGGTGTCGACCACGTAGCCGTTCTCCCACAGCGCCTCGCGCAGGTAAGGGAAGCGGAAGCGGTTCTGCGCCCACTTCTTGCCCAGCAGGGTGCCGGTGAACACGCCACCGAAGCTCTTCAGAATGCGCCGCGCGGCACGCAGCGACGTCGCGTTCTGCACGCGATCGCCGGTAACGCCGAAGGTCAGCATGCACTTGCCCTCGGCCGCGCCGCGCAGCTTCAGGTAGCGCTCCAGCCAGGCGATCTGCCCCGGATGGCCGGCCAGTGCCAGCTGGGTAGTGGTTTCCACGGCATTGGACAGGCGCAGCATGGACAGCGGCACGCGCGCCTGCACCAGGGTGCGGATACCCTCCAGCGCCTGCCCCCAGGACGGCAGGAACACCGCGTAGAAGCGCTCGTCCTCGGCGATGCGCGTAACCCGCACCTTCACCGACGAGAGAATGCCGAAGCGGCCCTCGGAGCCCATCACCACTTCGCGCAGGTCGGGTCCGGCGGAGGATGCCGGGAAGGTCGGGATCTCCAGGCTGCCGGCGAAGGTTTCCAGGGTGCCGCCCGCGAACAGTTGCTCGATGCGCCCGTAGCGCAGCGACTGCTGGCCGCTCGAACGGCTGGCAACCCAGCCACCGAGGGTGGAAAGCTCCCAGGACTGCGGGAAATGGCCGAGGGTGTAACCACGAGCGCGCAGTTGGCTTTCCACCTGCGGGCCATTGGCGCCGGGGCCGAAGGTGGCGATCAGGCTCTGTTCGTCCAGCTCCAGCAGGCGATTCATGTGCTCCAGGGAAACGGTCAGCACTGCCTTGTCGGACGTTGGCGGGTTGATGTGGCCGGCCACCGAGGTGCCGCCGCCGTAGGGAATCACCAGGCAGTCCCAGAGCTCGGCGAACTTCAGCAGCTCGCGGATCTGCTCGGCGGTCTGCGGATAGGCCACACCGTCCGGGAACACGCCGAATTCGCCTTCGCGCATTGCCAGCCAGTCCGGCAGGCTCTGGCCGCGGGCGTGCAGCAGACGATCGCGCGCCTCGCGCACCACCAGCGGATGCTCGGGCAGGCGCGACGCTGGCACCTTGGCCAGCACCTGCTCCAGCGTGGCGTCCGGCAGCGTCAGGCCCGGGCCGACCAGTTCGGCGAGAAAACCGCGCCCGTTGTCGGGCAGTTCCACCACCGTCGTTTCTTCACCCCAGCCGTTCCAGCGTCGCATGCCCGCTCCTTCTTGTTCAGGGTCTGTCTTGGCTATTTCAGTGCCGCTTGATGGCTGCCTATACTAGCCAGCCGCCCTGCCCTGTCACTGTCGGATCAAGACAGGCGCAGTTGCCGATCGAGACACCCAAGAACAAGAACTCACGCCATGCATTCCCTCGGCTACACATCCGTCCCCGCACTGCTGAAATACCTGCGCCACGCCGAGTCCCTCGGCATGGACCTGGAGGTCGCCCTCGAAGCGGCGGGCCTTGAGCGTTCGCAGCTGAACGACAACAGCCAGCGGCTGCCCAGCGAGGCCCACGAGCGCCTGCTGCAGCATCTGTGCACACACTCCGGCGATCCGCTGTTCGGCCTGCACTCCGCGCGCTTCGTGCAGCCCGGCTCCTGGAGCGTGCTGGGCTACATCACCATGAACTGCGCCAACCTGGGTGAGGCCATGGGCCGCATCATTCCCTACGAAAAACTGGTCGGCGACATGGGCGTCAGCCGCCTGGAACCGGGTGCGGATCACATCAAGCTGATCTGGAACTGCCGCCACGAGGCCGCGCAGATCCGTCGGCACATGGTGGAGAACGTACTGGCGTCCTGGCTGCTCTACGCCCGTTGGATCGCCGACACCAACGGCTCGCCCCAGGAAGTCTGGTTCGAACACGCGCAGCCCGAGGGCACCGATGTCGCCGAGTACGAACAACTGTTCGGCTGCCCGGTGCGCTTCGAGCAATCCTTCAGCGCCCTGCTGGTGCCGCTGCAGCTGCTGACCTACCCGCTGCGCCAGGCCGACGCCAACCTGCTGCGCACTCTGGAAGAACACGCCCTGGCACTGATGGCCGAACTGGACGATGACGAGCCGCTGCCGCTGCGGGTGAAGAACGCGCTGCGCCTGCTGCTCAAGGACGGGCTGCCGCGCAAGGAGCGCGTCGCCGAGCGCTTCGAAATGACCGTGCGCACCCTGCAGCGCCACCTGCAGCAGGCCGGTACCAGCTACCAGCAGATCCTCGACGAACTGCGCCAGGAACTGGCCGAGCACTACCTGGTGCACAGCGACCTGCCAATCCAGGACATCGCCCAGTACCTGGGCTTCACCGAGTCGCGCTCGTTCCACCGCAGCTTCAAGGGCTGGACCGAACAGACGCCCGGCGAGTACCGCCAGCGGCATAAAAAAACGCCGGTCTGAGACCGGCGTTTTTCATCGGATAGCGCAGTTTCACTCCGGCACTCGGCACGGACCTGCCCCGCAGGAGAGCGCCTACGAAGACTGGCTCAGTCCAGCAACTCACTGAAGGGAATGAAGGTCAGCCAATCGCCTTCGGCCAGCGTCATACCCTCGCGCACTTCCGCCAACCCTTCGGCCCAGGCCGCACTCCGCAGCACGCCGGAGCTCTGGTTGGCGTAAGGCACCGCACGGCCATTTTCCAGGCGCGCACGCAGGTACTCGCGACGATTGCCTGGCTTGGTCCAGTTGAAACCGGCGGGCACCTGCAGGCGCAGCGCCTCGACCTTCTGCATGCCGAGACGGCGCATGAGGTAAGGCCGCGCCAGCAGCGCGAAGGTCACCAGGGTGGACGCGGGGTTGCCCGGCAGGCCGATTACCGGCACCTGCTGGTAATGCCCGACGGTCAGCGGCTTGCCCGGCTTGATCGCGAGCTTCCACAGCGCCAGCTCACCCGCTTCGCGCAGGGCTGCGCCGAGGAAGTCCGCCTCGCCGACGGACACGCCGCCGGTGGAGAGGATCAGGTCCACAGTCGACAATCCGGCCAGGGCCGCACGGGTGCGTGCCAGGTCGTCCGGGAGGATGCCGGCGTCCACCACCTCGCAACCGAAGCGCTGCAGCCAGGTGCGCAGCAGATGGCGGTTGCTGTTGTAGATCTGCCCGAGCGCCAGCGGCTTGCCGGGCTCGACCAGCTCATCACCGGTAGAGAGCAGTGCCACGCGCGGACGGCGGCGCACAGTCAGCTCAGCGTGGCCGAGGGATGCGGCCAAGCCGATCTCGATCGGCCCGAGGCGCGTGCCGGCCGGCAGCACGCAGTCCCCCTTGCGGGTTTCCTGGCCCTGCGGACGCACGTGCTGGCCCATTGTGAGCGCCTCGAGGAAGCGCACGCGGCCATCTTCCAGCACGTCGACGTTTTCCTGCATCTCGACGCAATCGGCGCCTTCAGGCACCGGCGCGCCGGTAAAGATGCGCACACAGGTACCGGGCTGCAGCGGCTCGCCCGCCTGCCCGGCGAAGATCTTCTGGCTGACCACGAGCGCCTCGCCCTGCCAGTCGGCCTGGCGCAGCGCATAACCATCCATGGCGCTGTTCGGCCATGGCGGCAGGTCCAGCCCGGCCAGCAACGGCTCGGCCAGCACGCGGCCATCCACCTCGGCGAGCGGCAAGGTTTCGGTGTCGAGAATCGGCGCCTGCTCCGCCAGGCTCAGCAGGCGCGCCAGGGCGTCCTCGACCGGCAGCAGGCCCGGCTTGTCGCAGCAGCTCATCCGCGGCTCTCGCAGGGCGCCGCCTTCTTCAGGTGCGGCACGAAATTGCACGGGCGGTGGCTGGCGTCCAGCTGCTCACCGAGGATACCGTCCCAGGCGGTGCGGCAGGCATTGGTGGAGCCCGGCAGGCAGCAGACCAGGGTGCCGTTGGACAAGCCGGCCAGCGCACGGGACTGCACGGTGGAGGTGCCGATGTCGGCCACGGAAATCTGCCGGAACAACTCGCCGAAACCGTCCACCACCTTGTCGAGCAGGCAGCTCACCGCCTCCGGCGTGCTGTCGCGGCCGGTGAAGCCAGTGCCGCCGGTGATCAGCACGACCTGCACGTCGTCTTCGGCGATCCAGGTCGCGACCTGCGCGCGAATGCGGTAGAGGTCATCCTTGAGCAGAACGCGGGCAGCGAGGTTGTGGCCGGCGGCCTTCAGTCGATCGACGAACAACTGGCCGGAGGTATCGGTTTCCAGGGTGCGGGTATCGCTGACGGTGAGGACGGCGATGTTCAGCGGGACGAATGGCTGCTCGGCCTTGTGGCTCATGATGAGGGCCCTTGCTTGTGAGGTTGGAATGCGCGGTGTTATATCACAGGCCCGCCCCGGAGACCCTGACATGCCACAAGCCCCACTGCCCTCCTGTTCCGTCCTGATTCTCGCCGGAGGACGCGGCCAGCGCATGGGCGGCCAGGACAAGGGCCTGCTGGACTGGCAGGGCCGCCCGCTGGTGAGCTACGCCGCCGCTCTCGCTCGCCCCTACAGTGACGACCTGATCATCTCCTGCAACCGAAACGCCGACGTCTATGCCGGCTATGCCGATCGCCTGGTACAGGACGACAGCACCGATTTTCCCGGCCCGTTGGCCGGCATTCGGGCAGGACTCGCGGCTGCACGCCACGCTCACCTGCTGGTCCTGCCTTGCGATGCCCCGCGCCTGGACGCCGAACTGCTGGAGCGCCTGTTGCGCGCCTCGGCGGCAGCGCCGGAGGTCGTGCACATGCTGCGCTGCGGCACGCAGTGGGAACCGCTGTTCAGCATCATCCCGGTGGCAATGCGCGCGCCGATAGAAGATGCCTGGCAACAGGGCGACCGCAGCCCGCGCCATGTCTTCTCCAACCTGGGCCTGCAGGCGGTGGATTGCCCCGCCAATGACCCGCGCCTGGCCAATCTGAATACCCCGGAGCTGCTCTATCGCGCCCGATAGCGACAGACTCGAAAATTTTCCGGGAACTATGCTGCAAAGTGCCCGGTCAGACTTTTCGTACTTTTTTGTTCGCTCATCAGGAGATTCACCCATGAACAAACGGATGCTTCCCGCCTTCCTGCTCGCCCTGGGCTTTAGCGTGCTCGCTGGTTGCTCCACTCCGTCCGTCATCACTCTGAACGATGGTCGCGAGATTCAGTCGGTCGACAAACCCAAGTACGACCAGGATTCCGGCTTCTATGAGTTCGAACAGCTGGATGGAAAAACCGCCCGTGTAAACAAGGATCAGGTACGGACCGTCAAGGACCTCTGATTCTCCCGGTGGTGAAAACGCCCCGCAGCCCATGATCGGTCTGCGGGGCGTTCGCGTTTTCATGGGCGGCGAAAACTTTTTCCAAATATTTTCCGCTAACCCCTTGTGCATCAAAAGTTTTTCGGTAGAATGCGCGCCATCAAACGGAGCGTAGCGCAGCTTGGTAGCGCGTCTCGTTCGGGACGAGAAGGTCGCTGGTTCGAATCCAGTCGCTCCGACCAAATCCCGAAAAACCCGCCTAACGGCGGGTTTTTTATTGCCTGCGATTTTTCCTCAGACGAAGAATTCGCGCGCACGAAAAAGCCCGCCCACCAGGACGGGCTTTTTCATGGGCGCATCAGAGTTGCCCGGACTTGCGCAACGCCACTTGCGAGAGGGCGCTCCAATCCAGCTCGCCGTCACCGTGGGCGATGGCCTCAAGCAGGTTGTCACGCAGGAGACTGGCGAGCGGCAGCGGCACCCGCTGTTCGTGCCCGGCCGACAGCGCCAGGCCGACGTCCTTGAGCCCCAGCACCAGGCGGAAACCTGCCGGGTCGAAACGCTGCTCGGCGATCTGCGCACCGTAGTTGCGGTACACCGGTGCGTTGAACAGGGTGTTGCCCATGATCTCCATGAACTCGCCCGGCGCCACACCGTAGGTCTTCACCAGTGCAGCGCTCTCCCCCATCGCCTCGATGGCGCTGGCGATCATGAAATTGCCGGCGATCTTCACCGCGACCGCGCGCAGCGGATCGTCGCCCAGCGGCCAGGTCTTCTGCCCCAGCACATCAAGCACCGATTGCGCCTTGGCGATGGCGGCTTCGGGGCCGGCCACCAGAATGTTCAGATTTCCGGCGGCGGCAACATCAGTGCGACCGAACACCGGGGCGGCGACGAACTCGACGCCCTGCTCCCGATGCAACTCGATCAGCTCGCCAACGAAGGCGGTAGACAGCGTGGCCATGCTCAGGTGCACCAACCCGGCCCTGGCCGAAGCCAGTGCACCGCTGTCCAGCAGCACGGCGCGGCTGGAGGCATCGTCGGCCAGCATGGAGATCACCAGTTCGACATCGAACGCCTGCACGGGCGTGCTGGCGGCGATGGCACCCAGCTCCACCAGCGGCTCGGCGGCACCGGGGGAACGGTTCCACACGATGACCTGGTGACCGGCCTTGATGAGGTTGGCAGCCATGGCGGCGCCCATGCCACCCAGTCCGAGAAATCCGATCTTCATTGCAATGCGCCTCGCATCGGTTGATTGAGGAGAGGGAAAGCCGCCGAAGGCATCAGCGGCTGAGGAAGGCGGCGACCTGCTCGGCGTCGAAGGGCCAGTTCAGCTCGGCGCCGGAATCGCAACGGCGCAGCACCGGGATGCTCAGGCCGTAATGCTCGACCCATTCCTCGCGGTCGGCAATGTCCACCAGCTCGACCAGCAGGCCGTGTTCGACAAAGGGCATCAGCACGGCTTCGGCGACTTCGCAGAGGTGGCAGCCGAGGGTGCCGAAGAGTTGGCATTCCGGGGACATGGTGGACTCCAGGGTTGGCGACATCGATTCAGACTCCGGCGTGCTTGAGCAGTGTGTCGGCAACGGCGCGGGCTTCGCGCCCTTGCTGCGCCGGCCCCTGCATATGCGCCATCACCAGAACGCCTTCGAGCAGGTATTGCAGCTGGCGGGCCAGGGCTTCCGGCTCTGCGACGCCAAGTCGCGCCAGTTGGGCAGCGAAGAAGCGGCCGAGAAAAGCCTTGTGCTCGGCAGCCTGCTGATGAATGGGATGTTCGCGGTCATGGAATTCGCCGGCGGCATGGATGAAGGCACAGCCGCAGAAGTCCGGGCTGTTCAGCACGTCCTGCAACCCGTCGAAGACCGCCAGGATCGACTCGCGCGGGGCGAGGATGCGCTCGGCCACTTCCATGCGCTCAACCATGCGGGCGTGGCGCTCTTCCAGCGCCGCCATGATCAGCTCGTCCTTGGACTTGAAATACTTGTACAGCGTCATCTTCGCGACGCCCGACTCGGCGAGGATTCGGTCGATACCGGTGGCGTGGTAGCCCTCGCGGTAGAACAGGTCCTGAGCGGTGGTGAGCAGCAGCTCGCGTTTGCTGGATGCCATGGCATTCCCTCCTGACCGCACATTATGCGCGAGGCTCGGCGACCGTGGGGAGCCGAAGCATTGCCGGGGTCGACGACGCGACCTCGATTGGCAAGCGGTCATTTCGCTTGAACTATACAGACCTGTCTGTCTAATATCTATGTCGTCGTCCCCACAACACTGAACAGGGCTCTCGCCATGAAACTCCACGACGTCGCACTTTCCGGCAACTGCTACAAGGTCCGCCTGTTCCTCGGACTCATCGGCCAGAGGGCCGAGCTGGTGCCGGTGGACCTGCAAGGCGGTGCACACAAGCGCCCAGCCTTCCTGGCAATCAACCCGCGCGGCCAGGTGCCAGCGCTGGAGGACGGCGAGCTGCGCCTGGGCGACTCCCATGCCATCCTCGCCTACCTCGCCCGGCAGTACGCCGAGTCGCACTGGAGCCCACAGGACGCCATCACCCAGGGGCGCATCGCCAACTGGCTGAGCTTCTCGGCCAACGAGGTGCAGCACGGCCTGGCAATGGCGCGGGTGATCCAGCTGTTCAAGCGCCCCGGCGACCTGGCGGCCGCACAGGCCAAGGGCCGCCACGCGCTGGAACTGCTCGATGCGACGCTGGCCGATCACCGCTGGCTGGCGCAGACGGACAAGCCGAGCATCGCCGACATCGCCATCTATCCCTACGTCGCCCTGGCGGCGGAAGGTGGCCTGGAGCCGTCCGGCTATCCCTACGTGAACGACTGGCTGGCCCGTGTGCGCGCCCTTCCCGGCTACGTCGCACAACCCGCCTTCTGACGCTCTTCCGATTGACCACGCCGCCGCCCGTACGGCGGCGTCCCTCCGCTCCACGAAAAGGAAATTCCGATGCGTCTGCCATCCCTGCTGCTGGCCGGGCTGTTCGCCCTCGCCTGCCTGAACGCCCAGGCCGCCGACCTGCGCTTCTCGCTGATCCGCACCTCCGGCGTCACCACTCTGGATGCGTTCACCGTGGCCGGTGGCGACTGGACGCGCCAGGTGCCGCTGAATCACACCGCCGTGCTGATCCAGCATCACGCCGCGACCCTGCTGTTCGATACCGGGCTGGGCAGCCAGGCGGACGCGCAGTTCAAGCAGGACATGCCCTGGTGGGACAAGCCGCTGTTCCAGTACGAAGGCCTGAAACCCGCACGCGATCAGTTGCAGGGCAGCGACATCCGCATCGACCGGATCATCCTGTCCCACGCGCACTGGGACCACGCCTCGGGGCTGTCCGATTTCCCGGAAGTGCCGGTCTGGGCAACCTACGAGGAGATCAACTACGCGCACATCGCCCAGCCGCCGGCGGTGTTTCCCAGCCAGTTCCGCCACCCGGTGAAATGGGTGCCCTTCCAGTTCGAGTCCGGCCCCTTCCTCGGCTACGACCGCAGCCTCGACCTGTTCGGCGACGGCAGCCTGGTGCTGGTGCCGATGCGCGGCCACACACCGGGCTCGGTCGGCCTGTTCATTACTCTGGAAGACGGTCGGCGCTTCTTCTTCAGCGGCGACACCACCTGGCGCCTGTCGGGCTTTACCGGTCCCCACGAGAAGTTCTGGGTCAGCCGCACGCTGGTGGACAGCGACCGCGATCAGACCCTCGCCGAAGTCGCCCGCGTCCACGAACTGATGCTTGCCTATCCAAAGCTCACCGTGGTGCCCGCCCACGATGCACAGGTGCAGGACACGCTTGGCTACTACCCCCACTGGATCGAGTGAAAGCCACGCCAGTCGCCGCTCAGCGCTTCATTAGCCAGCTCACTAATCAGCGACTAAGGTCTAAGGGTCGTCAACATTCGGTAATGATTTAGTAGATAGGCTGTAACAGATCGACATGCCGGCCCTGATCCAACCGGCATCACCGAACTGCCCCAAGCGCTCGAGGAGACAATAACAATGAGCAAGACCCCGATCGCCCGTGCCGTGGCTTTGTCCACGCTGGGTACCAGCTTTATCCTTCCGACACTCGCCCACGCTGACTTCATCAATGACAGCAAGGCTACCGTCGAACTACGCAACTTCTACTTCAACCGCGACTTCCGCCAGGACAACCCACCGCCGGCCCAGAACAAGGCCGAGGAATGGGCCCAGGGCTTCATCCTCAAATTCGAATCGGGCTACACCGACGGCACCATCGGTGTCGGCGTCGACGCCCTGGGCACGCTGGGCCTGAAACTCGATTCCTCGCCTGATCGCAGCGGCACCGGCCTGCTGCAGCGTTCCTCCAGCGACAAGCGAGCCGAGGACAGCTACGGCGACCTGGGGGTCACCGCCAAGCTGCGCGCCTCCAAGACCACGCTGAAGGGCGGCACCCTGATGCCGAAGATGCCGGTGGTGCAGTTCAACGACACCCGCCTCCTGCCGCAGACCTTCAGCGGCTTCGCCGTGAACTCCGCGGAACTCGACGGCCTGACCGTCGACGGTGGCCGCCTCTACCAGGTCAACCAGCGCGACTCCTCGGACTACGAGGACATGACCATCACCGGCGGCGGCAAGCGCAACATCAAGCTCGGCGATAGCCTCACGTCCAACAAGTTCCTGTTTGGCGGCCTCACCTACAAGTGGACCGACAGCCTGAGCACCAGCTACCACTACGGCGGCCTGGAAGACATCTACAAGCAGCACTACCTGGGACTGATCCATGTGCTGCCGATCGCCGACAAGCAGTCGCTGAAGTCCGACATCCGCTGGGCCAAGTCCGATGACGACGGCGGCAGCAACGTCGACAACAAGGCGCTCAACGCCATGTTCACCTACTCGCTGGGCTACCACGCCTTTGGTGTCGGCTACCAGAAGATGAGCGGCGACACCGGCTTCGCCTACATCAACGGTACCGATCCCTACCTGGTGAACTACATCCAGATCGGCGACTTCGCCAACAAGGACGAAAAGTCCTGGCAGGCGCGCTACGACTACAACTTCGCCGGCCTCGGCATCCCGGGCCTGACCTTCATGACCCGCTACGTGAAAGGCGACAACATCGACCTGATCACCACCGACGGCGAAGGCAAGGAATGGGAACGCGATACCGACATCGCCTACGTCTTCCAGGACGGCCCGCTGAAGAATCTCGGCGTGAAATGGCGTAACGCGACCATGCGTACCAACTACACCAACGATTACGACGAGAACCGTCTGATCGTCAGCTACACCATGCCGCTCTGGTAATCAGTACGGCATGACGAAAAAGCCCGGCATTCGCCGGGCTTTTTCTTTGCCTCGCCGCGGACGAATCAGTCCTGGCTGAGCGCACCGATCTTGTGGATCGACAGGTCCGCGCCGTAGTACTCCTCTTCCTTCGTCAGGCGAATGCCCACAGCAGACTTCACCAGGCCGTAGACGATCAGGCCGCCGGCAAAGGCTACCGTCACACCGAGCAAGGTGCCGATGGTCTGGCTGGCCAAGCTGATCCCGCCCAGGCCGCCGAGCGCCTGCTGGCCAAAGATGCCGCAGGCGATGCCGCCCCAGGCACCGCACAGGCCGTGCAGCGGCCAGACGCCCAGTACGTCGTCGATCTTCCAGCGCACCTGGGTCGCCGTGAACGCCCAGACGAACAGCGCACCCGCCACCATGCCGGTCGCCAGGGCACCGATCGGGTGCATCAAGTCGGAACCAGCGCAGACCGCCACCAGCCCGGCCAACGGGCCGTTGTGCAGGAAGCCAGGGTCATTGCGGCCGACCAGCAGCGCCGCCACAGTGCCGCCGACCATGGCCAGCAACGAGTTCACCGCCACCAGCCCGCTGGCGCCGGCCAGGGACTGCGCGCTCATCACGTTGAAGCCGAACCAGCCGACAATAAGGATCCAGGAGCCCGCGGCGAGGAACGGGATGTTCGAAGGCGCGAACGCGACCAGCCGGCCCTCGCGATAACGTCCATTGCGCTGCCCCAGCAGAACCACCGCCGCCAGCGCCAGCCAGCCGCCAAAAGCGTGCACCACCACGGAGCCGGCGAAGTCATGGAAGGCCGCGCCGAATTCGGCTTTCAGCCAACCCTGGAATCCGAAGTTGCCATTCCAGATCAGCCCCTCGAAGAACGGATAGACGAAGGCCACGATCAGCGCCGTGGCGCACAATTGCGGGCCGAATCGAGCGCGCTCGGCGATACCGCCGGAAATGATGGCGGGAATCGCGGCAGCGAAGGTCAGCAGGAAGAAGAACTTCACCAGGGCATAGCCGTTTTCATGCGCCAGGGTCGCCGCTGGCTGCAGGAAGGTGACGCCATAGGCGATCCAGTAGCCGATGAAGAAGTAGGCCAGGGTCGAGATGGCGAAATCCGAGAGGATCTTCGACAAGGCATTCACCTGGTTTTTCAGGCGCACCGTGCCCACTTCCAGGAAGGCGAAGCCCGCGTGCATGGCCAGCACCATGACCGCACCCATCAGCAGGAACAGCGTGTTGGAGCCGTGGACCAGCGTCTCTACGGCACTATTGAGGTTTTCCATCGCTACAGGCAGCCCCGGAGGTCAAGGAGAAAGCACCAAAACGGCTCGCGGCGACCCAGCGTCGCACCACACTGAAGCAGTGGCGCACCACAGGGGAGCCGAGCGCTGAACCAGATTGGCCCACGAGCCATCCGACCAGCCTCGCAATTTCCTGTACTTCCTTAGATTTTTCAGTGGTTTGAGCTCAGATTCCCGGCCATTCAAGGCACCGGAAACGCCCCGCCGTGGGGCGCTCCGCTCTCCATGCGCACCAGAGAAATGCAAGCGGCATACCACCGGCGAACCAATCAACGGCTAGGCTTCAGCTCGCACGCGGGAGCGGCCCCGCGACGAATTTATGAGAAACTTTCCCGCGCCCCTGGGGCTCGAAATCTACGAACCTCAACCCGCACAAGGAGCATCACATGCCTCGCAAGACCGCAGTGAACGCCGCCAAGGATGAACTCCTGGCCGAATTCCAGGCCCTCGTCAGCGACACCGAGAAACTCCTGCAAAGCTCGGCCGACCTGGCTGGCGCCGAAGCCGACCAGATGCGCGCGCAGATCCACGAGAGCCTCAAGCGCGCCCGCGATGCCATCTACTCCACCAAGGATTCCGTGCGCGACCAGGGCAAGGCCGCCGTGGACGCCACCGAGGACTATGTCGGTGACCATCCGTGGCAGGCAGTCGGTATCGCCGCCGGTGTCGGCTTCCTCCTCGGCCTGTTGGTCAGCCGGCGCTGATCCATGAGCGACGGAATGGACGCCGGGCCGAAGTCTTCGGCCAACTCCCCTTCCCCGCGGCGCTTCGGCGCCGCGGTCCTGGGCCTCCTGCACGGGCACGTTGAACTGCTCGGCATCGAACTGCAGGAGCAGAAGACCCGCACGGTGCAGATGCTGCTGATGGCGGGTCTTGCCCTGGTCTTCGCCCTGCTCCTGCTGGTCGCCCTGTCGGTGCTGGTGCTGATCCTCTTCTGGGACAGCTACCGCCTGCAGGCCGCCATCGGGCTGTGCCTCTTCTACGTCGGCGGCAGCCTGCTTTGCGCCTGGCGCCTGCACATGCTGGTCAGCGATGAAAGCTCGCCGTTCAGCGCCACCCTCGACGAACTGGCCCGAGACCGGGAGCGACTGTTGCCATGAGCGAAATGCCGGACGCCCGCAACCTGAGCCGTGCCGAATTGCGCAAGGCCATTGTCCGCCTGCGCATGGAAATGCAGCGCCAGCAGATCCGCCAGGAAGGCGAACTCCTGCTGCAGCCCTTGAAGCAGGCCCGCAACCTTGGACAGAGCGTGCGCAGCAGCCTGGGTAGCGCAACCCCGCTATGGGGCGCTGGCGGCGCCGCAGCGCTGGCGCTGCTGTTCGGCCGCAAGCGCCGCTGGATACGCCTGCTACGCGTAGGACTGGCCCTCGCACCGATCATCCTGCAGATGCGCAAGAAGCCCGAGCCCCCGGACCCTCCCGCCCCTTCGACGCACCTCTGACGTCCAGACTGGCCACATTCTTGCTAAGTAACGGGAAGCCGCGCGCCAGCGCATTCCTGTCACGCCACTAAGGATGTGTCCCTTGATCGACGGGCAACCCATCGCCTGCTTCCAGCCCTTCATCGACACCGCGACCGGCCTGATCGCCGGTGTCGAGGCCCTGGGGCGGTTGCGCCAGGACAACGGCGACCTGCAATCGGTCGGCCCGCTGTTCTTCAACCCGCGAGTCGGCCTGGCCGAACTGCGCCGTCTCGACCGACAGATCCGCGACGCCGCCCTTGCCCGCATCCATGAAGCGCCCAAGGACTGGTTCCTCAGCCTGAACATCTCGCCGCGCTGGATCAGCCGCCTGCGCCCGAACCAACCGTTGCCCAGCCTCAAGCAGCTACAGCAGCAGGGCGTTCCGCCGGAACGTGTGGTCTTCGAGATCACTGAACTGGGCGGCGCCCACCAGCGCCTGCCAGAAGTGGTCGCGCGGTATCGGGATGCCGGCGCGCGCATTGCCATTGACGACTTCGGTGCCGGCTACTCGCAGTTGGACCGCGTGCTGGCCCTGCAACCGGACATCCTCAAACTGGACATGCGGCTGTTCCAGGAAGCTGCCCGCGGCGGCCCCAGTGGCGAGGTGGTGAAAGCCCTGGCACAGATGGCCGAGAAGACCGGCTGCTGGATCATCGCCGAGGGCGTCGAGACTGAAGAGGAAATGGACTTCGCCCTGGAGTGCGGAGCACGTTACGTACAGGGCTTCCTGTTCGCCAAACCGGCGCTGGACTTCCCGGCCAGCGACGCCTTCCGCGATGCCTTCGCCCAGCGCCGCGACCACTATGTGCACCGCAAGCTGCAGGAGCGCGCCAACCTCATCCAACTGCGCCAGCAACTCGCCGAACTGATGAACATGCTACGTCCGTGGGCAGAAGGCGGCGCCATGCTGAGCAGCCTGCCGCCGGCACCGGATTCCTTCAGCCGTCTGCTGCGGATCTACCAGTGTGATCGCCACGGCACCCAGACCTCGCCGAACCTGGAGTGGAATGGCCTGTTCTGGAAGGAGAACCGCCGCTACCTGGGGCACAACTGGTCCTGGCGGCCGTACTTCTACCAGTTGCTCGCCGAAGGCTGGGAAGAGCGTCGCCTGACGCTCTCCAACACCTACCGCGACGCCACCACCAACCAGTACTGCATGACCGCAGGCCAGTTCATCGACCAGGGTCGACGCCTTCTGCTCATCGACATCGACGCCGAAGGCCTCTAGCGCCGCGATTGAGATTGCCGGCGCGAACGGCTAGCGTTGCCGGTAACTCTCTCGATCGCGGAAAGAAGAATGGATTGGCACACCCTGCTCCCCCGGGAGCGCCTCGGCAAACCGGTGCACAGCAGCGCCGAACTCGGCCGCAGCGCCTTCCACAAGGACCACGACCGCATCATCTTCTCAGGCGCGTTCCGCCGCCTGGGCCGCAAGACCCAGGTACACCCGGTCTCGAGCAACGATCACATCCATACCCGCCTGACCCACTCGCTGGAGGTAGGTTGTGTCGGCCGCTCGCTGGGCATGCGTGTCGGCGAGATCATTCGTGACCGACTGCCGGAATGGTGCGACCCCGCCGACATGGGCGTGATCGTACAGTCCGCCTGCCTCGCCCATGACATCGGCAACCCGCCCTTCGGCCACTCCGGCGAAGACGCCATCCGCCACTGGTTCCAGCAGGCTGCCGGGCGCGGCTGGCTGGATGGCATGAGCGACGGAGAGCGCTCGGATTTCCTGCACTTCGAGGGCAACGCCCAGGGCTTCCGCGTCCTCACGCAGCTCGAATACCACCAGTTCGACGGCGGTACGCGCCTGACCTACGCCACCCTCGGTACCTACCTGAAATACCCGTGGACAGCCCGCCACGCCGACTCCCTGGGATACAAGAAGCACAAGTTCGGCTGCTACCGCAGCGAGCTGCCGCTGCTGGAGCAGATCACCCAGAAGCTGGGCATGCCGCAACTGGAAGATGAACGTTGGGCACGCCATCCGCTGGTCTACCTGATGGAGGCCGCGGACGACATCTGCTACGGCCTGATCGACCTGGAAGACGGTGTGGAAATGGAACTGCTCGACTACAGCGAAGTGGAAGCGCTGCTGCTTGACCTGGTTGGCGACGACCTGCCGGAAACCTACCGCCAGCTCGGCCCGAAGGACTCCCGCCGGCGCAAGATGGCAATCCTGCGCGGCAAGGCCATCGAACACCTGACCAATGCCGCCGCACGGGCTTTCGTCGAGCAGGAGCCGGCCCTGCTCGCAGGCACCCTGCAGGGCGACCTGGTGGAGCATATGCATGGCCAGGCCAAGCGATGTGTGCAGCGGGCCAAAGGTATGGCGCGGGAAAAAATCTTCCAGGACAAGCGCAAGACACTGCATGAGATCGGCGCCTACACCACCCTGGAAATCCTGCTGAATTCCTTCTGTGGCGCCGTGCTGGAACAGCACCGCCAGAGCACACCGTCGTTCAAGAACCAGCGCATCCTCGACTTGTTGAGCCACTACGCGCCGGACCCGAGCTGGACGCTCTATCGCTCCTTCTTGCGCGTAACAGACTTCATCGCCGGCATGACCGACAGCTACGCCACCGAAATGGCCCGCGAAATGACCGGCCGCTCCAGCCCGAGCTGAAGCGGCACTTGCTCTAGGCAGCCGGTGCACTCAGCTGCTGCAGGAGGTCGTCCTGCAGAGCAGCCATCGCCTTCTCCACGGCCAGCGCCCGATTGCCTACCTCGACGCTGTCGAGCCCGTCCTTGCACCCACCTTCGAGCTTTCCGCACAGATCCTGAAGCGCCTCTGCATGAACCAGGCGCGCTGCGCCCTTCATGCGGTGGGCCAGGTCCGCCAACTGCTTCCAGTCACCCGCGGCCCAGAGTGGCCGGACCTGATCGATATCGAGCCGGTTGCTGCTGTGTAGCTCCTCCAGCAGACGGCGGGTCAGGCCAGGATTGCCCCCGGTCATTGCCTGCAGCGACGTCAGATCGAACACCTCGGCGCGGTTCGGCGCCTTGGCTGGCAGGCTATCAGCAGGAGATATCTTCGGCACCACTGCCAACCGCATACGAAGATTGTCCAGGCCAATGGGTTTGAACAGACAATCGTCCATGCCGGCATGCCGGCAGTTCTCGATCTCGTCGGGCTGCGCGTTGGCGGTGAACCCGAAGACCACGCAGGGCTCAGCTTCCATTTCATCTTCAAGCTCACGAATTCGCCGGGCCAGACCATAGCCATTGAGCACCGGCATGTTGCAGTCGGTGATGACCAGATCGAAATCACCCGGATGCCATAGCTGGAGTGCCTGGGAACCGTCGGACGCCACCTCGACGTGGTGCCCCAGGTGTTCCAGCTGCTGGCTCAGCAGCAAGCGGTTGGCGGCGTGGTCATCGACCACCAGCACCTTCAGCGACTGTGCAGTCCTCGGAAGGGTCACTGCCACAGCGACGTCGCTATCGGGCAGGCTTTCCAGCGTCTGCAACAGCAGGCGCACGATGACAGTAGTACCTTCGCCCCGGCGGCTTTCCATGCGCACCGTGCCCCCCATCATCTCTGCCAGCTTGCGGCAGATGGTGAGCCCCAACCCCGTGCCGCCGCGGCTCGCACTGCCACCGCGAGCAACCTGGCTGAACGGTTCGAACAGTTGACGCTGGTCCACCTCGGAAATACCGATGCCGCTGTCCTGCACGCTGACTTCGAGCGCTAGACGCTCGCCAGCGACACGCTCACCGTAGACCCGGATCTTCACATGGCCGAAGTCGGTGAACTTGATGGCGTTGCTGACCAGGTTCGACAGGATCTGCTTGAACCGCAGTGGATCGATCAGCACATCGCAGGCCGCATCCGCCTCGATCTCCATCCTGAGCTCCAACGCCTTCTGCCGTGCCAGCCCATCGAACACGCGCGCGACGGACTCCACCAGATCACGCAAATGGGCACGCTCCGGCATCAGCATCAAGCGTCCGGACTCGATCTTGGCCACGTCGAGGATGTCGCCAATCAGCGTCAGCAGCGAGCGAGCCGAATCATAGGCCACCTCGACCGGCTCCCGCTCCCAGTGCCCCTGGTCCGCACGCGTCAGCGCCAACTCCAGCATTCCGATCACCGCATTCATCGGCGTACGGATTTCATGGCTCATGGTGGCAAGGAAGGTGCTTTTGGCACGACTCGCCGCCTCAGCCTGCTCCTTGGCGGTTTCCAGCTGATGGTAGAGACGCTCACGCTCGGTGACGTCTATCCAGCCGGTCACTACACCGGAAATCTCCCCACCCGGACCGCGGTACGGCGTGGCCCAGTAATGGATTTCGCGCACATCATCATGAATAGGCAGCATCAGATCAGAAGCTGCATTGCCGTCCGAGTCCATCGCCTGCTCGTGGATCAGCTCGAGCATCTCCGCATCCTGCGAAGCCAGCCAGGAGCAATCACCAACCCGGGTACCAGCAACCGCTTCACGGGACATGCCAGTCTCCCTCAGGAAGCCAATGTTGCACGTAACCAGGCGCCCGTCACAATCGCGCACCGCCACTGGCTGGGGAATGCCATCAATCAGCGCTCGCTTGAACGCGAGCCGGTAGTTGAGTTCCCGCTCGGAAGCCTGGCGGCGACGAACCTTCAACCACAAGCGCCAGTTCCACAGCAGCAAAAGAAGGGACATCAGCGCTGCGGCCCAGGCAAGCTGGACGAATTGCAGGCGGTAGCCCTGCCAGATGCTGTCGGGCTTTTCCACACTGGCGGACCAGCGCGCAACGATGTTGCTCATGTCCTCGGGCGAGATGGCGAGAATCGCCTTGTTCAGAATTCCGAGCAGTTCCGGATCCGCGCGGGAAACTGCCAGGGAAAATTGCCCCGGCTCCCGATCAAGGGCGAGCGCAACGCGCAAATCCGGGTAATAGCGGGAAATCAGGTAGTTCGCAGGCGACAGCATATGGATGCCCGCATCGATCTTTCCCTCGCTGATCATGGACAGGTCGTCGACGTTGTTCTCGACCTCCACCAGTTTCACCTTGGGATGACGCTCACGCATGAACTCGGCGATTGCGGAATCTCTGGACACGGCGACACGCCGCCCGTCGAGGTCATCCAGGGAGTGCAACCAGTCAGCCTTCTGAGACACGACGACGACAAAGGAATTCGTCATATAAGGCCGGGTGAAACCCAGCCACTCCTCGCGCTTTGCCGTCGGCGTCATGGCCGCGATCACCTGGGCCTTGCCGGCGCGGGTCTGGCTCAACATTGCCGTTGCGCTGGACTGCGGCCGCACCTCAAAATCGATGCCGACACGACTCTGGATGAGTTCAAGTACATCGGCGGCGATGCCACGAAACTTGCCATGGGCGTCGAAGAAGGAGATGGGCGCCAGGGCCTGGTCAACCACAACGACAGGCCTGGGATGGCGGTCCAGCCAGCGTTGCTCGCGGGGAGTCAGTATCAGGCGTTGATCGGCGATCGAGTAGGCGCCACCGGGACTCCATCGACGTTGAATGGCGGCTTCCACTGAGCGCGGAATAGCGGCCAGGGTCCGGTCAAGGATGTCCCGAAGCTGCGGCTCGGATGCACTCACCGCAAAGCTGAACCCGGGACCATCGAAGCCGGCGAAATTGAGCACCTTGAGATTGGCCAGGTTTCGCTGGCTGATCAGGTATTGCGCACTGAACACATCACCGACATACAAGTCGGCCTGGCCGAAGGCCACGGCTTCGAGCGCTCGGAGCACGGAGTGATAGCTCTTCTCCGAGGCGCCGCTGAAGTACCTGTCGCGCTCTTCGGCCGAGTAATAGTCGCTGACCACCGCAATGCGCTTGCCAACAAGTTGCCCGACACTTGCCAGTCGTGTGCCTTCCGGACCGACAACCACTGGCTGGTTGGAAAAATACGGGCGGGACAAAACGATGCCGGGTCGAGCCGACTCGTAGTTCGTGGCGCGACTCAGCAGGTCGATGTCGCCATGGGCCAATGCATCGACTGCCGCGTCCCGGTCAGCGTAGCGCCGAACCTCCACCCGGACGTTGAGCGTGTCGGCAAGCACGCCCAGGATATCGGCCGTGACGCCCTCCAGTTCCGTGCCACTGGTGGTGACATCGAATGGGGCGTAGTCCGGAGCGGTAACCCCCAGACGGAGTGTCCGCTTGTCCCTCAGCCACTGCCAGCTCCTGTCGTCCAGCGTGACCTTGACCGACTCGTCCAGCGGACGTGCCAGCAGGTTCATTGGACTCCAGTCGCGTGGTTCCGCTATTGCCCATCCGCAAGCGATGAGCAACAACGCGGCAATGCAACGGCGCAAGCAGGACATCACCCACCTCAAACCAGCGCGTTCCGCTTGGCGAACTCGATCAGGTCTACCAGCGAATGCGCATTGAGTTTCAGCAGCAGCCGGGTCTTGTAGGTACTGACCGTCTTGTTGCTGATGAACATCTGTTCGGAGATTTCCTTGTTCGAATAACCGTTGGCCAGATATTGGAGGACAGCCATCTCACGATCGGAGAGACGCTGGATAAGTTCCTGGTCGTCCATCTGCTCGTTGTTGCGACGAGGCTGGCGCACGGCCTTGCTGGGGAAGTAGTTGTAACCGGCGACAACCGCATTGACCGCGCTGATCAACTCGGACAGACCGCCCTGCTTGCAGACGAAACCCGAAGCACCGGCCTGCATGCAGCGCATGGCAAACAACGAGGCGCTCTGGCCGGTCAGCACCAGAACCTTGAGTGACAGTTCAAGAGCGGAGATACGACTGATCACCTCAAGGCCGTCGAGTCGGGGAATACCGATATCCAGCACAACGAGATCGGGAACCAGTTCCTTCACAAGCGAAAGCGCATCGACACCGTTGTCGGACTCGCCGACGATAGTGTGACCTTCCTTTTCCAGTAGTACGCGCATTGCCATGCGAATAACTGGGTGATCATCGACAATAAGAATCTTGCTCATTAGATTTTTCTCACAGACGCATAGAATTGAAATATCCGTCAGTAAGATATATGCCATGTCCGCGCTGTCGAGATGACCCGGCTTCATTATCGTTAATTAGAGGCTATTCCTACGAGACATCTAAAAAAATCCTACAAACAAAGCGAGCCATCCCAGCATCGCATTCAATCAATAAGAAAATTCCGACACCACGCAGGATAATTTCCGAGAATCAATCCTGAGAAGCCGCAGCATCGGCTCTAGATACCACTCAGACTTCCGAAAACCGATCTCTATTTTCTCAAGATTGCGTACTCCACAGCCCGCGCGGCAAGCGCACGTGGAAGGAGCAACAGGCTTATCTACGTTCAAGCAATGAGCCGGTTTCGTTGGCAGGATGCCGCAGGCAATCCGCCACCACACGCCACTATCAGGTGACCCTCAACCAGATACTAAAAGGGGCTACTTCCAAGAATCAAATTCGACCAATCAAAAACAGAAACAAAGAATCCACACCCCTGAAAAAGCCAGCCCCCCCATAAATCAAAAACCGAATCAACAGAAGGATCGCCAAAACAATCTGATCAACTCAGAAAGCCGATTAATATTTATTACTTTCGCCTGAGAACTCGACGTACATGCACCGTGCAGAACCAAAAACTCAGAAACTCTACGCTTTCAGTTGTTAGAAAAACCAACAGAGTTGAAATGACAGCGCGTCTACAACTGACACCAAAATTGAACATCACTGAAACAGCGGGAGAGTGCACTCATCATTGAATGCAACTGGCCCACGACAAGACGACGCCCATCAGATCGCGTCGAACGGCTCGATGAAGTTGGCAACCCCGCCAACATTCACCGAGCAGTCCTGTCAAGAGAAAGAGAGCCAGAGACGCTGCACGTCCCGCAGCCATCTCTCAGAGCGCGCCCCCATACTGACCTGCCTGCAGAGGCGCCCCGTACAACTGAAGACTCTCGAAGCGCACTGCCGTCCGCTACTCAGCGAGCAGGCAAACTGACCGGCTGATCCGGATACCAGGCATCGATCAGTGGGCTGACGGTAGCCCCCGCCAGTTCCGGCTGCTGCCTCAGCCACCCTTCGACCATCTCCCGCCGCTCCGCACTCACCGACCCTCGCCGAGCCAGGCAGATGAAGCCGTACTCGTCGCATCCGCTGTAGACCAGGTCATTGGGTTCGACGGCAGTCGCGGCGAAGCGCTTCATGAAGGCGTCGATAGCCTCTTCGCCCTGCCCGTCCTTGTACTGGAAACTCAATTCGAACCCGAGTTCCTGGAACTCATCGACACACAACTTCTTGCGCAAACGACGGGAACGATGGGTAGCCATCAGAACTCTCCTCAGGAGGACACTTGCCTCTCGTTGATTAATGCGCCCGGTGCGCTCCACCGGCACGTACTCCCGCAATCGCAGGGTGCTTCTGCGAGACGACCGGCATCCGAAGGCCTGCGCATACCGGATCGGCTTGCGGCATAATGTGTCGTAGCTCCCGATCCAACAGGGAGTATTTCATCTGTAGTGTTGCGCTTCATCTTTTCATTTTTTCAAGTCAATGCCCGACCACTGGGATGTCATCTTTTCTATGTTCAAGTCTCTGCGCGTCCTCGCTCTCGCTACCTTATTGCCCTTCGCCTTGCCGGCCGTTGCCCAGATCAACAACACGCTGCCCGAGCGCGTACAGAAAGCGCTCCGGGCCAGCAAGCTCACCGATGACGCCCTGTCGCTGGTGATGATTCCTCTGGAAGGCCCTGGCAACGCCACCTATTTCAATGCCGACGTTTCGGTGAACCCGGCGTCGACCATGAAGCTGTTCACCACCTACGCCGCCCTGGAAATGCTCGGGCCCACTTACCAGTGGCAGACCGAGTTCTATACCGACGGCCAGCTCAAGGACGGCACCCTCAATGGCAACCTCTACCTCAAGGGCGGCGGCGACCCGAAGCTGAACCTGGAGAAGCTCTGGCTGATGATGCGCGACCTGCGCGCCAACGGCGTGAACAAGGTCACCGGCGACCTGGTGCTGGACCGCAGCTACTTCAACATCCCGCAATTGCCGGTGTTCAACGACGACGGCGGTGACGACAACAAGCCCTTCCTGGTCGGCCCCGACTCGCTGATGGTGAACCTGAAGAGCGTGCGCCTGGTGATCCGTACCGAAGGCAGCAAGGCCACCGTGCTGATGGACCCACCGCTGGCGAACGTGCGCATCGACAACCAGATCCAGGTGGGCAAGGCCGCAGCCTGCCCGGCCTGGCCAAAACTGCGCTTCAACCCGGTGACCCAGTTCGACGGCACTTCGCTGGTCGCCACCGGGCAGATTCCCCAGGGCTGCAGCGCGCAGACTTACATGTCGCTGCTCGAACACCCGGCCTACACCGCTGGCGCCGTACGCGGCATCTGGCAGGAACTGGGCGGCAGCATCCTCGGCAAGGACCGCGAAGGTGCCGTGCCGAAGAACGCCACCCTGGTGGCCCGCGCCATGTCGCCGGACGTCGTCGAGATCATCCGCGACATCAACAAGTACAGTAACAACACCATGGCCCGCCAGCTGTTCCTTTCGGTCGGCCGCCAGTACCGCAACGGTGCCGACGCAGACGACGCCCAGGCCGCGCAGCGAGTGATTCGTCAGTGGCTGGCACGCAAGGGCATCACCGCGAGCCACCTGGTGATGGAGAACGGCTCGGGCCTGTCCCGTGACGAACGCGTCAGCGCCCGCGAGATGGCAGCGATGCTCCAGGCGGCGTGGCACAGCCCCTATGCCGCGGAGTACATCTCGTCGCTGCCGATCGTGGCGAAGGACGGCACCATGCGCAAACGCCTGCGCGGCACGCCCATGGCGGGCGAAGCCCACGTGAAGACCGGCACCCTGAACACCGTGCGAGCCCTCGCCGGCTTCAGCCGCGACGCCAACGGTCGCACCTGGGTGGTGGTGGCGATTCTCAACAGCAATCGGCCGTGGGGCGCCTCGTCGATCCTCGACCAGGTATTGCTGGATCTCTACAGCAGCACCAAGCACTGACCCTTGCGAACCCCGGCCCGATGGCCGGGGTTCTCGTATCAGGCTTCGACTTTCTCCAGGCGATCGCGGCCCAGCCGCTTGGCGCGATAGACCGCGCGGTCCACCTTGCGCATCAGATCGTCCGCGCTCTCGCCAGCGCTCCACGAAGCGACCCCGAAACTCGCGGTTACCACGCCGACGCCCTCCATCGGCTGGCCACGCAGGCCCTGCCACAGCGCCTCTGCCAATTGCCAGGCCTGCTCCGTGGTGCTGCTCGGGCAGAGCACCACCAGCTCCTCGCCACCCAGGCGGCAGAAAACGTCCACCTTGCGCAGGCGCTGGGCAATCCGCTGGCACAGGGTTACCAGCACGATGTCGCCCGCCTCATGGCCGAAGCGGTCGTTGATGTCCTTGAAGTGATCGATATCGAACATCACCAACGACAGCGGCTCGCCACTGCGAGCGCAGCGCGCCATGGCCTGGTCCAGCTGCTCCTTGAAGTAGCGGCGGTTGTGGATGCCGGTCAGTGCATCGGTCACCGACAGGCGTCGCAGCTCCATCTCCGCCTCCTTGCGCCGGGTGATGTCGGTGGCGATACCCAGGTAACCCGTGGTGTTCCCCGTCGAATCGCGCACGCCGGTGATGATCAGGTTGATCTTCAATTGCCGGCCATCACGGCGCACACACGTCCACTCGTGCTCTTCGTGTCCCTCGCCCACCAGCGCGCCGACGACATCAAAGCCGCGAATCTCCCGCCCGAGGATGCTCGACAGGTCCTGTGCGCGGCGACGGATCTCATCCTTGACGAAGACGTTCTCCGGCACCGGCCGGCCGATCACTTCCTGGGCGCTGTAGCCAAACATCCGCTCCGCCCCGACATTGAAGCTGCGCACGAAGCCGCGCAGGTCGGTGGAGACGATGGCAACTTGGGTCGCCGCATCCAGCAGGCCATGCAGACGGCTGTTCACCTCCCCCAGCTCCAGCTCGGCCGCCTTGCGCGAGCTGATGTCGGTCTGGGTACCGATCATCCGGCGCGGCGCACCTTCGTTGTCGCGCTCCACCACCTGTCCACGATCGAGCACCCAGAGCCAGCGCCCGCTCTTGCAGCGCAGCCTGTGCTCGCTCTGGTACAGCGAGGACTCACCGCGAAGATGCTGGCGCAACGCTGCGCAACGCGCGTCCTTGTCGTCCGGATGGACCCGACTCAGGCACTCCTCCGTGGTCGCGCCTACCTCGCTGTCGCGGTAGCCGAGCATGGCTTTCCAGGCATGGGAGTAGAAGACATTGCCGGTATCCAGGCTCCAGTCCCAAACGCCGTGGCCCGCGCTGTCCATGGCGAAGTGCAGGCGCGCCTGGTTTTCCTGCAGCTCCAACTGGTTGGCGCGCAATTCGGCAGTGCGCTCGTCCACCAGTTGCAGGGCGCGCTGGCGCTGGCCTAGCAGCGTCAGCACATAGCCGGCCAGCAGAAGCGACGTCAGCCCCCCGGCGAACACTACCCACAGTTGCGGATGCCCCTGATTGCGCTGCAGGAAGTCACTGGACGGCTCGACGCGCACCAGGTAGTCGCGGCCGGCGAATGGCAGGTGGCGTTCGGAAACCAGTCCCGCCGTCTGGTCCGCCATCACCGGGCTGCGATAAAGCGGCACATCCGGGCGAGGGTCGCCGGCATCGCGCAGCGTCAGCGCCAACTGCTCGCCTCGCGCTTCCGATCCCTGCTCGATGAGCAGGCGGTAGCTGATCGCCGCCAGCAGGATGCCCTGGATGCCGACGCGGGTCTCCGCCGTCGGGCTGGGCGTCGTGCTGTTGCGATAGAGCGGCGCCGCCAGCAACAATCCCGTGGAGTCTGCCGGCGGCGCACCAGGCAGCACCACCGGCATCGAGGCAGCCACCGAGCGCGTCTTCATCACTCGCTGGGTCAGCTCGCGCCCGGGCAGGGTGGAATTGAGGTCCAGGCCCAGGGGCATTTCCTCCAGGTACTCGGAGGCGCCATAAAGGACGGGAAAGTAGCGATCGCGGGCCTGGGCTGGAATGGGCAGCCCCTGCAAGTCGAGCTCGAACAGCATGTAGTCGAGCATGCCGGCGGCATGGGCGCTGGCCTCGAACGCTTCACGGTGACGCTGGTCCACACGCGGCAGCCAGGCATAGCCCAGAGTATCGCCCAGCAGTGGGCTGACGAAGTGCTCGAACTCCTCGCGGGACACCTTCTCGGAATTCTCGAAGAAGCGCTGGATCGACTCCAGTTCGCTCAACTGCATCGCCAGTCGTTCGCGAACCCGGTCGATGCGCTCATTGGCGGCAAGCACGAACTGCTGCTCCAGGGCCATGCGGGCATTGCGCCACACATTCCAGCCCAGCAGCGCCGTCAGCAGCAGCCCCGCCACCAGCACCACACTGGCAGCACGCAGGGCCTTCTTCTGGCTGGCGACTCCCTGAGCGGCAGGCAACTGCTCGTAGGCCGGCAACTGAGTCATGTGGATTCCCGTTCTCAGGGTGACTCAGTTTTTATAGCAGCCGATGGCCATTTGCCCAGCGTTGGCGCGACGCACGGCCCAGGCCGCACGCCGCTCGGGCCTCAACGGACGGAGATGCGCCAGGCGCGGTGGATCTTGCTGTTGCGGGCGAAGTCCTGGTCCAGCGTCTGGGCGCTGATTTCCTCGACCTGATAACGCGCCGACAGCCCTTCATCGAGCTCGAACTTGCGGAAGTTGTTGGAGAAGTACAGCACCCCGCCCTTGGCCAGGCGGGCCATGGCCAGGTCGATCAGCTCGACATGGTCGCGCTGCACATCGAATACGCCTTCCATGCGCTTGGAGTTGGAGAAGGTCGGCGGATCGATGAACACCAGGTCGTACTCGCCGCGGTCCTCGCGCAGCCACTCCATGACATCGCTCTGCACCAGGCGCTGCTTGTCGGAGAAGCCGTTGAGCGACAGGTTGCGACGCGCCCAGTCCAGGTAGGTCTTGGACAGGTCGACGCTGGTGGTACTGCGGGCATCGCCCTTGGCCGCATGCACGGTTGCCGTGGCGGTGTAGCAGAACAGGTTGAGGAAGCGCTTGCCGGCAGCCTCGCGCTGGATGCGCAGGCGGATCGGGCGGTGATCGAGGAACAGGCCGGTATCGAGATAATCAGTCAGGTTGACCAGCAGCTTCACGCCGCCCTCTTCCACTTCCATGAAGCGGCCTTCGGCATTGTGGCGCTCGTACTGCTTCTTGCCGGTCTGGCGTTCGCGACGCTTGATCACGATGCGCTCGGTGGGAATGCCCAGCGCCTGCGGCAACGCGGCGAGCGCATCGAGCAGACGGGTCTGGGCCTTCTCCGGATCGATGGACTTGGGCGCGGCGTATTCCTGCACGTGCGCCCAGTCGCGGTAGAGGTCGACGGCCAGGGCGTACTCGGGCATGTCAGCGTCGTACACGCGGTAGCACTCGATCTTTTCCTTGCGCGCCCACTTACCGAGCGCCTTGACGTTCTTCTGCAGGCGGTTGGCGAACATCTGCCCACCCTCGCTCAGGCGCGCCTGCTCGATCACTGCGGCGCCCTGGGCAGGAGACGACTCGCTGCGTTCGCCGCGGTCACCGGTCACGAACTGGCGCGGTTCCACGTCGAGCATGATCAGCTTGCAAGGCAGCGCACCGTTGAAGAAGGCGTACTGCTTGTGGCTGCGAATGCCCATGCGCTTGCCCAGCTCCGGCGCGCCGGTGAACACACCGGCACTCCAGCCCAGGCAGCTCTGGCGCAGACGTTCGCCCAGATGCTGGTAGAGGTACAGCAGGCTGGCTTCGTCACCCAGACGCTCGCCGTAGGGCGGGTTGCAGATGATCAGGCCTTTCTGGCCCTTGTCCGGACGCGGCTCGAAGGTGGCCAGTTCGCCCTGATAGATCTTCACCCACTCGGCCAGGCCCGAGCGCTCGATGTTATTGCGCGCGGGCTGGATCAGGCGTGGGTCGGCCTCGTAGCCGCGAATCCACAACGGCGTCTTGGCCAGGCCGACTTCAGCACGCTGCTGGGCTTCTTCGATGAGCTTTTTCCAGATCGCCGGCACGTGTCCGAGCCAGTTGCTGAAGCCCCAACGCTCACGTTTGAGGTTCGGCGCGATGTCGGCAGCGATCAGGCCGGCCTCGATGAGGAAGGTACCGACACCACACATGGGGTCGGACAATGCGCCGCCTTCAGCGGCGATCTTCGGCCAACCGGCACGGATCAGCACGGCAGCGGCGAGGTTTTCCTTCAGCGGCGCGGCCCCCTGCTGCAGGCGGTAGCCGCGCTGGTGCAGGCTGTGGCCGGAAAGGTCCAGCGACAGCACGGCCTGCCCGCGATCCAGGTGCAGGTGCACGCGGATATCCGGGTTGACCTTGTCCACGGTCGGGCGCTGGCCGAATTCGGCGCGCAGGTTGTCGACGATGGCGTCCTTGACCTTCAGCGCGCCGAAGTGGGTGTTGTCGATGCCCGAGCCCTTGCCGCTGAACTCCACGGCCAGGCTGCCGCCGGCATCCAGGTGGTCGCCCCAGGACACGGCATTGACGCCCAGGTAGAGGTCTTCGGCGTTGCTCACCGGGAAGCGCGACAGCACCAGCAGCACGCGGTTGGCCAGGCGCGACCAGAGGCACAGGCGGTAGGCCGTCTCCAGGTCGCCCTTGCCGCGAATGGCCGAAACCTGGGCGCGCGCCTCGGTCAGCCCGAGCGCCTGGGCTTCCTCCAGCAGCAGGCCATCGAGCCCTTTCGGGCAGGTGAGGAAGAGATCGTGCAAATCCGCCATGCAAATAGTTCCCGGGACGCAGCCCTTTCAGCAAAGCCGCTTACGGCCTTGTCGGCCACCTTTTGTTCATCCAAGGCGACCCTGTGTATTCATTTTCAGGGATGAACCGGCAACCGGCCTGCGGCCTCGCGTCGCAGAAAGTCATCCCACTCGTCGGAACGAGAGGTGGTCTCAATTAGACACACATTCCTCTTGATCCTTGGCAACCACCCGCCCCTGGCGGGTTATGCCGTACTGGCATTTTGCAAATCAGGCGAACCTTATGGCTTGAACCCATAAGAGTTACGTCCTTATGACAAATTGGTCATTCACAGCCCCGGAACCTTTCGATAGAACTCGGGGTAATCCTTCACCGCAATGGTGTCGGGCGGGGCGCGTCACGCCGGCAATGCGCCCCATTGGCGGAAACTTCCGCCCGGCCTCCCTGGGGGGCCAACGGGACATAACAGTCAACAAGTGAGGGCAATACCCTATGAGAAGACTTAAGCGTGATCCGTTGGAAAGAGCCTTTTTGCGCGGTTATCAGCACGGCATTACTGGAAAATCTCGCGACCTCTGTCCGTTTACCCATCCCACTACCCGGCAATCCTGGCTCAACGGCTGGCGTGAGGGCCGCGGCGACAACTGGGATGGTTTGACCGGCGCCGCCGGTATTCAACGAGTGAACCAATTGCAGCACGCAACAGGCTGAATCCAGGGTCACCCACGACTTCCCCAAGCCGCCCCATCCGGGCGGAAAAGGGCGCAAGCCCAAGGGCTCCGAAAGGAGCCCTACTTATTTTCACTGTCTGTTCTTACGCCCGCTTGGCCGCCGCAATGGCGTCCACCGCTTCGCGGATCAGTGCCGGGCCCTTGTAGATGAAGCCCGAATAGATCTGCACCAGGCTCGCACCCGCCGCGATCTTCTCCGCCGCATGGGCGCCTTCGGTGATGCCACCGGCAGCGATGATCGGCAGGCGACCGCCCAGTTCAGCGGCCAATACCTTGACGATATGGGTGCTCTTCTCGCGCACCGGTGCGCCCGACAGGCCGCCCGCCTCGTTGCCGAACGGCAGGTGCTCGACGCCTTCGCGGCCGAGGGTGGTGTTCGTGGCGATCACCGCGTCCATGCCCGACTCGATCAGCGCGGCGGCGACCATCGCGGTTTCCTCGTCGCTCATGTCCGGGGCGATCTTGATCGCCAGCGGCACACGGCGGCCGTGCTGCACGGCCAGGTCTTCCTGGCGCAGGCGCAGCGCTTCGAGCAGTTGCTTGAGCGAATCACCGAATTGCAGGCTGCGCAGGCCGGGGGTATTCGGCGAGCTGACGTTGACCGTGACGTAGCTGGCGTGGGCGTAGACCTTGTCCAGGCAGATCAGGTAGTCATCCACCGCCCGCTCGACCGGAGTATCGAAATTCTTGCCGATATTGATGCCCAGCACGCCCTTGTACTTGGCCGCCTTGACGCGCTCGATCAGGTGATCGACGCCGTGATTGTTGAAGCCCATGCGGTTGATGATCGCGGTGGCTTTCGGCAGGCGGAAGATGCGCGGCTTGGGGTTGCCAGGCTGCGGACGCGGGGTAACGGTACCGATCTCGACGAAACCGAAGCCCAACTGAGCGAAGCCGTCGATGGCGTCGCCGTTCTTGTCCAGACCGGCGGCCAGCCCCACGGGGTTGGCGAATTCCAGGCCCATCACCTTTACTGGCAGGCTCTTTGGCGCCTGGGTCAGCAGGCCATTGAGGCCCAGGCGGCCACCCGCGCCGATCAGGTCGATGGACAATTCATGGGAGGTTTCCGGGGAGAGCTTGAACAGGAGCTCGCGGGCCAGGCTGTACATGGTCGGGCATCGGTCGGCAAAATGGGGCGCTATTATAGCCAGCCTGGCCTCGCTCAGGCGAGGCGACGCAGCGCCAGCAGCCGCCCGGAATCGTCGAATTCCAGCTCGAAGCTGCCGTGAACTCCGGAGTGAGTGACGAATGGGCGCAGGTAATGCGCCGGTAGATTGACCTGCCGACCATCCCGACTGGTCACCTGAACCCGGTTCGCCTGCCCGCGATAGAGCGCCTGCAGCCGATCCGCCGGCAGGGAAATATCCAGCACAACGCAAGCCATGGAGGCCTCCTGGAAGTGGAGGAAAGAATTTTGCCACAACGCATGCGCCCAACGGCGCCAGGGTTTTCTATGCTTAGGGCAATTCGCCGTGCATCGGGCTCGGCGCTTCCTGCATTGACCAACTGGCCATCGGGAGCCTTGCGTCGTCCATGAGTCAACCACCCCGCCCCCGCAGCGTGACCAGCCGCCTGGCCGCCCTGGCCCAGCGCCTGGGCATCGGCAGTGCCGATGGGCGTAACGTCGCCGAGCGCAGCCGGAGCCTGTCCCTGCCCTTCGAGCCCCTGCCCGACTGGCCTGCCGGCCTTGGCTGGCAATCCGGCCCGCCGCTCTACCGGTTGATCGACCTGCCGCGCGGCGCGCTGTCCGGCCCTGTACAGGAAGACAAGGCACGCATCCACGCCGTCCTCAAGCGCCTGGTGGCCAGCCACCGCGAGGAACACCCCGCTGTCGACGTGCGCAGCATCGATGGCCTGTGCTGCCGAAGCCTGCTCGACAGCCCGCTGGCGGGCCTGGAAGAGCTGTCCAACTGCGAGCAGTGCCGCAAGGTGCGGATCATCAGCTACAACGACTTCACCAAGGTGCTGGGCGTGGCCCTGCCCGGCTTCGAGCGAAAGGCGCAATTGCAGCTGCGCAGTGCCGGCTGGCATGGCGCACGGCTGTTCTGGGACGACGACAACCATCCTTGCGAGCTGGCCAATGCGGTGGTCTACGCGCGCCGCCGCGGGCTGGAAATCATCCTGCCTGCAAGCATCCAGCGTTTCGAGCTGCAATCGTCCGTACTGGAGGAGCTGGAACGCGACTTCCATATGCTGGCCATGCCGGCCAAGGCCTGGAGCGACGCGTCATTCATGGGGTTGCTGCTGGAAACCGGCATGCCCTACGCACGCTTCGGCCTGTTCAACTCGGAAACCCCGGAAAGCCTGCTGCTGCCACGGGATCACCCGCAGTCAGACGCCTTCGGCCAGGGGCTGCGGGAAGCCGGCGCGCCCGATGTGATCGCCTACCTGCGCGGTGCAGGCAAGACGCTCTGAGGCCCAGCCCCCAGGGCATCGTCCCCGAAGCGGGCGCCGTGTGGCGCCCTGACCGCCCAGTGCCGTAACCAGATGGACGGCAGCGCGCAGGGCGGAACCCTCGACATTCCAGCTCGCCAGATCGAGGGACTGACGCCCCGCGCCGGACACCAGCCGGGTCAGTCCTGGCCCGCTTCCTGGGCCGCCTGTAGCGCCGGCACGGCAGGAATGCCGATTTCCACGCAGAGCGCCATGACGCGCTCAAGATCGTTGCGGTAGACCAGCACGCACTGCAGTTCGGTATCCAGCGGCTCGCTGAAGTCCACCAGCACGTAACCGCCCTTTTCCGGATAGAGCGCGCCAAGCTGGGTCTGGATGCGATTCAGCGCAGTCAGCGGTTCGGTCTTGCGCAGTTGCTTGGCCTGCAGCACGAAGCTCACGCTCGGGTCGAAGGACGCGCGGATCTCGCCGAACAGCTCCTCGTAGCTATCGCCCATGAACAGCACGATTTCCGGCAGGCTGCCCACCACGACCCATTCACCCAGCGGAATGGGGAAGTCGTCGTCGTAATTGATGTCCGCATTGGCCGCAAGGAAAGCCGCCGGATCGGCATAGGCCTGCGAGGCCTCGTCGGCGATCTGCTGGATCTCCTCCTCGCCCAGGCAGCCGGAGCTGATCAGCGTGAGGAGTTCGGCGATTTGCGCTTTCATGGGGAAGTCCTGAAGAGAGATGAACAGCCGGGAAGGATATCCGGATTAAGGGAAAAACGCCGTAGTTGGGGAACCTTCTGACAGACCGATCGGTCGGAAGTCGCCAGAAGCAATACCCATTATCGAACGGGATGATTTCTGCTCGCGTCGGGCGGTTGATAGCCTGACAACCATCCCGAACCAGCCTGCGTGTGAAAATCATGAACCGTGCCCTCGCCCTTCTCTCTCTGACCCTGCCCCTGTGGCTGGTCGGCTGCGCCAGCCAACCGGCACCGCAGCATGAGCCTTACAGCGATGAGCAAGTGAAGTCCTTCGCACTGAAGATGCTGGGAGCCAGCAACATGTCCGACGAGCTGTACGCCAAGTACCGCCGGGCGCTGACCGAGCCGCGCGAGGATGGGCGCAGCGGGAGCTGATCCCGCCCCCGTGCGAGCTGTCCTTCTCACGTCTGCGCGACCTCCATCGCCGCGCCATTGACGCCCTTCTGGAAATTCCGACGTCAGCCTGCAGGAGCGGGTCAGGCCTGTGATCGCATCCATGGGACGCTCCTGCCGGGGAGCCCATGCCCATTGCTAACGCTCCCGACGACCAATCCAGAGCCGAAAAAAAGCCCCGCACGAGGCGGGGCTGGAGCATCAAAAGGTCAAACGGTTCAGGGCATCAGGCCGGGCAGACGCCCTGCTGGTTACTCTGCGCCAGGTCGAGCAGCTCGCGGTTGGCCACGGCGTACATGGCGTAGTCGGTGCTGGTGGATGCACGCAGGTCGGTCAGCATGGCCCGCCAGCGGGCAACCATCGGGGCGTGCTGGTCCAACCAGAGCGCCACGCGTGCGTCGATCTCCGCCGGGCCATCCTGCATCTGCAGCACAGAGACGGTGATCGCCCGCTGCTGCCAGTCCAGGTCGTCGCGGAACGCTTCGCGAGCCAGCGCCTGCCAATTGTTCTCCACTGGCAGGGAGCTGATCTGCTGCAGGTACCAGGTCAGTTCCAGTTCGCTGCCCAGGGCGAAGTAGGCGCGCGCCACATCGGCCGGGTCGCGGCCGGTGACATCCGCCGCTTCGATGATCGGCAGCAGGGTGTAGAGGTGACTGGTACCGGCGACCATCCGCGCCAGCAGCTCCGGCACACCCGCATCGACATAGGCCTGGTAGCGCGCCTGCCACAGCTCGCGGGTCGGGCCCTCGAGCAGTTCGTTGAGTTTCAGGCCGAGGGCGGCGATGCGCGGACCGAAGTGCGCGACATCACGCGCGGCATCCTGCTCGTTACGGCGGCTGCGCAGGAACCAGCGGGTTGCACGGCGGCCCAGGCGCATCAGCTCATCCATCAGGGTCAGTTGCACCTCCGCCGGCACCTGGTAGTCCAGTGCCTCGATCTGGCGGAACCAGTGCGGCAGATGGAAGACATCGCGCACGATCACGTAGGCGCCCGCCACATTCGCCGGCGTCATGCCGGTGGACTCCTTCAGGCGCTGCACGAAGGTGATGCCCATGTGGTTGATCAGGTCGTTGGCGATCTGCGTGCTGACGATCTCGCGCTTCAGGCGGTGCTTGCGCATGGCTTGGCCGAAGGTGTCGACCAGGGTCTGCGGGAAGGCCGTCTCCATGTCGCGGGTCAGGTAGTCGTCATCCGGTACCAGCGAGCCAAGCAGTTGCTCCTTCAGATCGATCTTGCTGTAGGAAATCAGCACCGCCAGCTCGGCGCGGGTCAGGCCCTGGCCGGCGGCAATGCGCTCGGCAAGGCCCTCGTCGGTGGGCAGGAACTCCAGCGCGCGGTCCAGCTTGCCGCGGCCTTCCAGATCGCTCATCAGTCGCTTGTACTCGGCAATGCGTTCGCGGGCGCGACGCTCGGCCAGGGACAGCGCCTGGGTCTGCTTGTAGTTGTTGCCCAGCACCAGGTCGGACACCTGGTCGGTCATTTCCGCCAGCAGCTTGTTGCGCTGCTTGCTGGTCATGTCGCCGGCGGTCACCACCTCGTTGAGCAGGATCTTGATGTTCACTTCGTGGTCGGAGCAGTCCACGCCACCAGCGTTGTCGATGAAATCGGTGTTGCACGCGCCGCCGTTTAGGCCGAACTCGACCCGCGCCAGCTGCGTCATGCCGAGGTTGCCGCCCTCGCCCACCACTTTCACCCGCAGCTCGCGGCCGTCCACGCGCAGGCCATCGTTGGCCTTGTCGCCGACGTCGGCGTGGGTCTCATCACTGGACTTCACGTAGGTGCCGATGCCGCCGTTCCACAGCAGGTCCACCGGCGCCTTGAGCAGCGCGTGGATCAGCTCGGTCGGCGTCAGGCGCTCGGCGTCGATGTCGAAGCGCGCACGCACTTCCGGCGTCAGGGTGATGCTCTTGGCGCTGCGCAGGAATATGCCGCCACCGGCGGAGATCAGCGAGGCGTCGTAGTCGGACCAGCTGGAGCGCGGCAGATTGAACAGGCGCTGGCGCTCGGCGAAGCTCGCGGCGGGGTCCGGGTTGGGGTCGAGGAAGATGTGCATGTGGTTGAAGGCGGCAACCATCTGCAGCGTGTCGGACATCAGCAGGCCGTTGCCGAACACGTCACCGGCCATGTCGCCGATACCGATGACGCTGACGCTGTCCTTCTGTACGTCGATGCCGCGCTCGCGGAAGTGGCGCTGCACCGAGACCCAGCCGCCACGTGCGGTGATGCCCATGCCCTTGTGGTCGTAGCCGGCGGAGCCGCCGGAAGCGAAGGCGTCGCCGAGCCAGAAGTTGTAGTCGGCGGAGATGCCGTTGGCGATGTCGGAGAAGGTCGCGGTGCCCTTGTCCGCCGCCACCACCAGGTAGGGATCGTCCGGGTCGTGGCGCACCACGTTGGCCGGCGGCACGATCTGGCCTTCCCTGATGTTGTCGGTGATGTCGAGCAGGCCGGAGATGAAGATGCGGTAGCAGGCGATGGCCTCGGCCTGGATTTCATCGCGACTGCCGCCGACTGGCAGGCGGCGCGGGATGAAGCCGCCCTTGGCACCGGTGGGCACGATCACCGCGTTCTTCACCTGCTGCGCCTTCACCAGGCCCAGCACTTCGGTGCGGAAGTCTTCTTCGCGATCGGACCAGCGCAGGCCGCCACGGGCCACGTCGCCGAAGCGCAGGTGCACACCTTCCACGCGCGGGCAGTAGACGAAGATTTCGAACTTCGGTGTCGGTCGCGGGATTTCCGGGATGGCCTTGGGGTTGAACTTGAAGCTGAAGTAGCTCTTGTTCTGCCCGGCAGCGTCCGGCTGATAGAAGTTGGTGCGCAGGGTGGCCTTGATCAGGTCGAGGTAGCGCCGCAGGATGCGGTCCTCGTTGAGCACCTGGACATCGTCCAGGGCGGTGAGGATGGCCTGCTCCAGCTTCTGCTGCTTGTCTTCCAGGTCCTCGGCGGTGAGCTTGCGGGCCAGGTAGAAGCGGGTCTTGAACAGGCGCACCAGTTCGCGGGCGATGTCCACATGGGCGTTCAGCGCGCTGGCAATGTAGCCCAGGTCGAAGCCCAGGCGGATCTGCTTGAGGTAACGGGCGTAGGCGCGCAACAGCGCCACGTCGCGCCACGGCAGGCCGGCGGTCAGCACCAGGCGATTGAAGGCGTCGTTCTCGGCATCGCCGTTGACGATGTGGACGAAGGCGTCCTGCAGGGTCTCGTTGAGCTCCTGGATGTTGACGTCCAGGCCTTCGGCGTAGGTGAAGGCAAAGTCGTGGATCCAGTACTCGCGGCCGTTGGTGTGGCGCAGGCGATAGGGAAACTCGCCGAGCACGCGCAGGCCGAGGTTTTCCAGGATCGGCAGGACATCCGACAGCGCCAGCGGCGTGTCGGCGTGGTACAGCTTGCAATGCAACTGCTGCTCACCCTGGGCCAGCGGCTGGTAGAAGCTCATCACCAGCGGGCGGCTCTCGGACAGGCTGGACAGGTGCTGCAGGTCCACCACCGCGAAGTGCGGGGCGAAGCGCTCGCGGTAGCCGGCTGGGAAGCCTTTCGGGAAGTCTTCCAGCAGGTTGTTGCCCTGGCCTTCGCCGAAGTTCTCCAGCACCAGCGCGGCGTAGTCGTCCTGCCAGGACCGGCAGGCCTGGATCGCCTCCTGTTCGAGCTGGGCGGCGTCGACGTCGATGCGGTTCTTCGGATCGACGCGCAGGATGAACTGCACGCGGGCCAGGGTGGATTCGGAGAAGAAGGTCCAGAACTCGCAGTCGCTGGCCTTCAGGCGCTCCATCAGCACCTGCTGGATCTTCATCCGCGTTTCGGTGGAATAGATGTCGCGCGGCACGTAGGCCAGGCAGTAGGCGAAGCGGCCGTATGGGTCCTTGCGCAGGAACAGGCGGATCTTGTTGCGTTCCTGGATCTGCACGATGGACATGGCGGTGTTGTACAGCTCATCCACCGGGGTCTGGAACAGGTCGTCGCGCGGCAGCACCTCGAGGATCTGCGCCAGTTCCTTGCCCAGGTGCGCCCGACTGTCGAAGCCGGAATTCTTCAGGACGGCGGCGACCTTGCCACGGATGAACGGGATGTCGAACACACTCTCGGCATAGACCGCCGAGGTGTACAGGCCGAGGAAGCGGAACTCGCGGACGACCTTGCCCTTGGCGTCGATCTCGCGGATCGACACGTAGTCCGGGTAGGCCGGGCGGTGCACGCGGCTGGGCTGGGAAGCCTTGGCAAAGGACAGCAGCACCGGCTCGCGCAGATAGGCGACCGCGTAGTCCTCGATGTGCAGGTCGTCCTTGTTCAGGCCGGCGCGCAGCGTGCGGGTCAGGCCGAGGAAGGCCTTCTCGTCGTACACCAGGTGGCCGCCGTCGGCCTCCTCCTGCACGGTGAACTCCTCATAGCCGAGGAAGGTGAAGTGATTGTCCAGCAGCCACTCGAGGAAGGCGCGCACCTCGGCGGTCTCCTCCGCGCGGGCCTTTACCTTGGATTTGCCCAGCCAGGCCAGCAACTCTTCGGCCTTGGTGCGCATGGCCGGAAAGTCGGCGACCGCCAGGCGGACTTCGCCGAGCACCTCCAGCAGGGCCTTTTCCAGGGTGCGCAGTTCGCCGGCCTGGGAGACACGGTCGATCTCCAGGTACATCAGCGACTCCTGGTGCACATCCTTGCCGGTGCTGTTCTTCGGCAGGATCTCCAGCAACTCGCCCTTGGCGTTGCGACGCACGCTGAGCACGTTGGTCTGCAGGGTGTGGATGCTGTAGCCGCGGCGGTTCAGCTCCATGCGCACCGAGTCGACCAGGAACGGCTGGTCCGGGTGCAGTACCTGCACGGCGGTGTGGGTGGACTGCCAGCCGTGCTTTTCGTAATCGGGGTTGTAGACCGCCACTTCAGGCTGGGCGGAGTCGAAGCGTTCCAACAGGCGCCAGGAAGACAAGGTGCAGCCGACCAGGTCGGACAACCTGCGCTGGGTCAATTCGTCGAGGGAGATGAAGCCGAAGAACTGCTCGGCGAACAGGGTCACTTGTGGCAGACCCTTGTCGTCGACGTGCTGCGCCAGGGCCGCTTTCAGTTGTTGCTGGAAGTCGGCTTTGCTGGCTGCGGTGAAGAACGCCATGTTGTTACTCCGCTGGGCTCGTTTTATTGGATTGAGCGTAGAACGCATATCGTCTTGTGTCGGGCCACAGGTATAGCCGGGCAGTGTGACCCTCGATTGACAGCCCCGACCGGGCGGTCACCGATCGCACCGAGCTTATCGGGAGTCACCCGGCGCTGGCTTACGGGGCTGCGACATATTCGGTCAACGGCATGCAGGCGCCGCTCTCACGCAGAGACGACCGATTTCGCAGTACGATCGTTCCGCATCTGCCGCCGGAAATATCAAAGCGCTATCATGGTGGCTCCGCTTCTGGAACGGACGCCATGCAACGCCACCCGCCCCTGCACCGCCCGCTGCTGCGCCACCTGGACAACCTGCTGGTCACCCTGCTGGGCGCGGCACTGCTCGTCCTGGCCTGGCTGTTCCTCGACGACGCCGTGCGGCCACTGCTGATCGGCGCGGTCCCGGTCTATCTCGGCGTGCTGCTGCCGCGCATCGTCGGCCGCGAAGAGCGCCTGCGTCGGGTCCAGGCTGCGCGGGAACGCTCGGTGCGCGAGTGGGGATTCTGCAGTCGCGACCGCAACGGCCCGTGGATCAACTACATCGACTTCCCGCTGGTCTGCGAAGACCCGGTGTTCAAAGGTCGCTTCTTCTATAGCGAGTGGCTGGTGGTGCACGACGGGCGCATCATCATCAACCCGGGCCCCGCCAGCGTGGACCTCGCGGCCGGTACCGTGGGCTACGACTTCGGCTGTACCCGTACCTACGCCTGGGACGGCTGCTCGCCGAAGGTGCCGTTCTTCTGGGTCGCCACGCTCGGCACGCCGGACTGGTGGGAGCACCTGGAAAACGTGCAGTGCCTGCGACACGGACAGCAGAAGGAGCGCGTGATGTTCTGGCCGGTGGCGCACCATGCCAGCCTGGTGCATGACGCGCTGTACCAGTTCCTCAACGTCGCCCCGGTGACCAAGGCCGAGGCGGACGAACTGTTCCACCGCATGCTGCTGGACGCCGGCATGCCGCGCCTGGTGGCCCGGGTCTACTGCTTTGCCGTGGTGCACGGCGGCGCGCGCGACATGCGTCATCAGCGCAACCCCAACACGTCGTTGCGCTGCCTGACCCCTCTGCCCGGTGATCAGGCGCCCCAGGAACCACTAGCGCCGCACAAGGCTCGAAGCGCAGCGCTGCAAGAGTGACGGCCGATGCAGTAAAGTAGGCGGCCCGACAGCCCCACCTTTTCGTCCAGGAAATCCACGCGATGGAACATCGTGAGTCGCTCCTTGCACTGCGCCAGTATCTCTCCAGCCAGATCCTCGGCCAGGAAAAGCTCATCGAGCGTCTGCTCATCGCCCTGATCGCCGACGGCCACCTGCTGGTGGAAGGTGCGCCAGGCCTGGCCAAGACCAAGGCGATCAAGGACCTGGCCGAAGGCCTGGAGGCCGAATTCCACCGCATCCAGTTCACCCCGGACCTGCTCCCCGCCGACATCACCGGCACCGAGATCTATCGGCCGGAGAATGGCAGCTTCGTGTTTCAGCAGGGGCCGATCTTCCACCACCTGGTGCTGGCCGACGAAATCAACCGCGCGCCGGCCAAGGTCCAGTCCGCCCTGCTCGAAGCCATGGCGGAGCGCCAGGTCAGCGTGGGCCGCAGCACCTATGACCTGCCGCCGCTGTTCCTGGTGATGGCGACGCAGAACCCCATCGAGCAGGAAGGCACCTACCCGCTGCCCGAGGCCCAGCTCGACCGTTTCCTCATGCACGTGAAGATCGGCTACCCGGAAGCCTCCGTGGAGCGCCGCATCCTCCAGCAGGCCCGTGGCGAGGCGCTGCACGGCGAGACCAAGCCAGAGCGCCGGGTCACCCAGGAAGCCATCTTCGCCGCCCGCCACGAAATCCTCGGCCTGTACATGGCCGATGCCGTGGAGGAGTACCTGGTACAACTGATCATGGCCACGCGCACCCCGGCCAAATACGACGCCGAGCTGGCCGAATGGCTGTCCTACGGCGCCAGCCCGCGCGGTTCCATTGCCCTGGACCG
>CBIGPF010000012.1:0-60893 GCA_966191535.1 uncultured Pseudomonas sp.
TGGCCCGACAGCGCTCTCGCGACATCCATGTCGCTCAACCCCCGAAACTCCGCTTCAACGAGGCCTCCTGAACGGGGCATTCGGCGCGCTCGGATGTTTTTCTGGAAACCTTCGGAACCAAAGCGAAAGCCAGAGCGGCGCATGGGCTTTTCGTAGGAGCGAGCTTGCTCGCGAACCGCACGGCACGATCCCCCCTCAGGAAAACCTCACTCCGCCTCCCGCCCCAACTGCTCCTTTCGCCACGCCGCCGGCGACACCCCGAACTGCATTGTGAACCAGCGGGTGAAGGAGCTGGGCATCGAGTACCCCAGCAGGTCGGCGATGCGCCCCAGCGAATAGCGTGGGTTCTCCATGTAACGCAGCACCAGCTCGCGCCTGACCTCGTTGATCAGGTCGGAGAAGGTCACGCCGTTGTCTTCCAGCCGACGTTGCAGCGTGCGCACGTTCAGCCCCAGCGACTGGGCGATCTGTTCGATGGTCGCGCGGCCCATGGGCAGCAGCAGGTAGATGGACTTGCGCACCTCGTTCAGCGTGCTGCCATCGGTGGCGCCGGGCAGGGAGTCGACGAAGCTGCGCGCATGCCGCGCCATGGCCGGGTCGGCCATGGGGTTGGCGGCGTCGAGGTCGGCGGCGGGGATGACGATGCCGTTGAACTCGCTGCCGAACTCGATCTTGCAGCCGAACACGCGGCGGTGCACCTGCATGTCCGCCGGGGCGTCGTGGCTGAAGTTCACGCTGACCGGGCGCCAGTGCGGGCCGAGGAGGGCGGCGCAGAGGCGGTAGAGGGTGCCCAGGGCCAGTTCCAGGCCCTGGCGCATCGGCATCGGCGGCACGGTGAGGAGCTCTTCGCGGAGGATCGCCAGCTTGCCTTCCTGGTCGATGTACAAGGCCAGGGATTCATTGAGCAGATGGCGGTAGCGAATGATCGTGTCGATGGCTTCGCGCAGTGTCGCCTGGTGCGACAGCAGCAGGCTGATCACACCGAAGTCGGCGAGCTGGCGCGATTCGGCCATGCGCAGGCCGAAGGTCTCGCAGCCGCTGATGCGTGCCGATTCCTCCAGCAAGGTCACCGCGGTGGCCACGGGAATGCGCTGCTCCGGGTGCTCGAGCATGGACTGGGAAAGGCCCACCGCACTCAGTTGCTGCTGCGGGTTGAGGCCCAGGTGTCGGGCCACTTCCAGGTAGTTGGTGAGGGCCGCAATGCGAACCATTGGGGTCATGCCGATCGCCTTCTTGTTCTTGTGATTGCTCCGTGCAGGCGGGGTCCGTGGACGCCCGACGACCAGAGTGCACGCTGGCTGTGTCGATGACCTCAGATTCTAGCGACAGCTGTAACCAATCGTGTACGAAAGTTCTCACTTCGGCCAGTGCCCGCAACGCTCTGGAATGCACCGTACGTCCCGATACGCCCGGCGTCCGCGGAAGCGGCGGGATATTAGGCAGGCCGGGGCCTGTCATCAAATGCGAAGTGCCTGACGCTCAATGCAAAGCACCGCCACCGGGGCATCTCTACTGTCTGTCCAACAAGTTCGAAATCACTGAAAGGTGAACCGGTGAGCAACAATAAATCTTCCACCACCGTCCTCATGGTCCCCGGCTTGCGCGACCACGTCGCCGAGCACTGGCAGACCCTGCTTCAGCAGCGCCTGCCCAACGTTCGCAGCGTACCGCCGCTGACCGAGAACAAGCTGGACCTGAACGCCCGCATCGAAGCCATCCAGTGCGAGCTGGAAAGCATCGACGGCGACGTGATCCTGGTCGCCCACAGCGCCGGAGTGCTGATGGTCGCTCACTGGGCAGCGCGCTACAGCCGGCCGATCAAGGGTGCGCTGCTGGCGACACCACCGGACCTGGACGGCGACTGGCCGGCCCATTACCCCAAGCCGGCGGTCCTGGCCGAGATGGGCTGGGCGCCGCTGCCGCTGGAGCCGCTGCCGTTCCCGGCGCTGGTGGCCTGCAGTGACAACGACCCGCTGGCCAGCCCCGAGGCGGTCCAGCGCATGGCCCGCCACTGGCGTGCCAGCGTGGTCGAACTGGGCCGAGTCGGTCACCTGAACCCGGCGTCGGGATTCGGTGACTGGCCAGAGGCCGAGGCGCTGATCCAGATGCTGGACAGCTGACGCCTCGACCACCGACTCCACCGACACACCCATCAAGAGCAACCCCGGTTCCGGCGTTCGCGCCGGGGCAGGCCCTCGTGCGCCCTGGCGCATGTGCAAAGGGGCTGCGGGACGGGCCCGGAAAGCGTCCCGACCACAACAAGAAACGGAGCACACGAATGCATCATCAGAGCAACCCGTACCGCCCCCTGCAACGCTGCCTGCTGGCGAGTGCAGTCCTTGCCGCCATGGCCGGTCAACCGCTGCAGGCCTTCGAGCTGGACACCGGCAACCCGGACTTTTCGATCCGCTTCGACAACACCGTCAAGCTCAGCTACGGGCAGCGTGTCGAATCGCCCAACAGCAAGATTGCCGGCACCGCCAACACCAACGACGGTGACCGCAACTTCTCGTCCGGCACCCCGGTGACCCAGCGCTTCGACCTGCTCAGCGAACTGGACTTCGTCTACCGCGACAGCATGGGCTTCCGCCTGTCGGCCGCCGGCTGGTACGACCACGCCTACGATGACGTCGGTTCCGACAATCCGTTCCCCGGCCAGGCGGGCAACGCCGGCCACCTGGTCAGCCGCAATGGCACGGTGATCGCCCCGCGCGGTGCGCAGCCCGACACCCATGGCCTGAGCAATTTCGCCGATCGCTACTACAACGGCCCGTCCGGCGAACTGCTCGATGCCTTCGTCTTCGCCAGCCACCAGATCGGCGACGACATGCAGCTCAGCGGCAAGCTCGGCCGCCACACCATCTACTGGGGCGAGACCCTGTTCAGCGCCGCCAACGGCATCAACTACGGCCAGTCGGCGCTGGACCTGGGCAAGCTGTACAACGTGCCGGGCACCGAGGCCAAAGAGCTGTTCATGCCGCGCAACCAGTTGTCCGCCTCGCTGACGGTCAACCCCGAGCTGACCCTGGCCGCGCAGTACTTCCTCGAGTTCGAGAACTCGCGCTTCCCCGAAGGCGGCACCTACATGGGCCCCTACGACATGCTCAACGACGGCGGCAATGTCTTCTGGCTGCCGCTGCCTTCGCTCAATGCCTTCTACGGTGCCCCGCGCGGCCATGACCGCGAGCCTGACAACACCGGCGACTTCGGCCTGATGGCCAAGTGGAGCCCGGAATGGCTCGACGGCACCTTGGGCTTCTACTACCGCAAGACCTCCGACACCCTCCCGGCGGTACTGGTGGACGCGCCGAACATGCACAAGCCTGGCCTCGCGGGCCTGCAGGGCATGAACTACATCACCGCCTACGCCGACGACATCGACATCTACGGCATCAGCCTGTCGAAGGAAATCGCCGGGGTGAGCGTCGGCATGGACCTGAACTACCGCGAGAACATGCCGCTGGCGAGCAACTTCACCACGGTCAACTCCACGCTCTACGCAGCGGCCAAGCGCGGCGCGATCAATGGCGCCAACCTGATCGGCGAGCTGCCCAGCGACGGCGACACCGGCCTTGCTCGCGGCAAGACCTTCCACGTCGTGCTCAACGGCCTGGTGACCTTCGGCGCCACCCCGCTGTGGGACGCCTCGTCGCTGGCGGTGGAAGGCACCCTGACGCACCTGATCGACGTCACCGAAGGCGAGCAGACCTTCAAGGGCGACTCCAGCTACCACGGCGTCGACAAGGTCACCACCAACGCCTACGCCATGTCCGCCAACTTCACCCCGACCTGGTACCAGGCGTTCCCCGGCGTCGATCTGTCCATGCCGGTCGCCTACAACGTCGGCCTGCACGGCAACTCCGCGGTGCAACTGGGCGGCAACGAAGACGCCGGCAGCTACTCGATTGGCGTCGCCGCGGACTTCCACCAGCAGTACCGCCTGGACCTCAAGTACGTCGACGCCTTCGGCCCCTTCGATACCTGCGAAACCGGCCACGACAACAACACCCCCGGCGCCAACGGCCAGTACCAGTGCATTCCCGGCCAGATCACCTCGCAAGGCGGCCTCGCTCCCTTGCTGAAGGACCGCGGCATGGTCACCGCATCCCTGAAGGCCACCTTCTGATTTCACCCCAGGCTTCGATTTCGAAGCAGGAGAAACACAGCATGAACTTCAAACCCACCCTGATCGCCACCGCCCTCGGCCTGACCCTCTGCGGTCTGGCCCAGGCCGCCGTCTCCCCGCAGGATGCCGCCCAGCTGGGCAGCACCCTGACCCTGGTCGGTGCCGAGAAGGCCGCCAGCAGCGATGGCTCGATTCCCGCCTACGCCGGCGGCCTGACCACAGCCCCGGCCAGCTTCAAGGCCGGCGACAGCATGCGTCCGGACCCGTACGCCAGCGACAAGCCGGTGCTGGTGATCGACGGCAAGAACGTCGACCAGTACAAGAACGAACTGTCCGCCACCACCGTCGAGCTGGCCAAGCGCTATCCGACCTTCCGCGTCGACGTCTACCCGACCCACCGCAGCGCCGCGCTGCCGGACACCGTGCTGGAGAACAGCAAGAAGAACGCCGTCACCGCACAGTCGCTGGAAGGCGGTACCGCGATCGACAACGCACTGCCGGGCGTGCCGTTCCCGATCCCGAAGACCGGCGCCGAGGCCATGTGGAACTTCCTGCTGCGCTACCAGGGCGTGAACATCAAGGCCAAGTACGACTCCTGGAACGTCGACGCCTCCGGCAGCGCCAACCTCGCCACCACCGGCCAGGCCTTCATCAACTACCCGGTGTATGAAGACCTCAACCAGCCGGTGAAAGGCTCCGAGGTCTACTACCAGATGAAGCTGTACTACAGCGGCCCGGCCCGTCGCGCCGGCGAGGCGATGATGCTCAAGGACGCCGCCAACCCGCTGCAGCAACCGCGCCGCGCCTGGCAGTACCTGCCTGGCCAGCGCCGTGTGAAGCTGGCGCCGAACCTCGCCTACGACACGCCGAACCCCGGCATGGCGGGCGCCGGCACCTACGATGACGTGTTCGTCTTCAACGGTGCGCTGGATCGCTACGACTGGAAGCTGGTGGGCAAGCAGGAAATGATCGTGCCCTACAACACCTACCGACTGACCTACGCCAGCGACATCAAGCCGGTGGTCACGCCGAATCACCTGTCGCCCGACTACGTGCGCTGGGAGAAGCACCGCGTGTGGGTCGTCGAGGGCACCCTGAAGTCCGGCGCGCGGCACATCTACGCCAAGCGTCGCTTCTACCTCGACGAAGACAGCTGGGTGGCCCTGGCCTCCGACCAGTACGACGCCCGTGGTCAGCTCTACCGCGGTTCCTTCGCCTTCCTCAGCCAGAGCTACGACAAGCGCATCCCGGACGCCACGCCGTTCATGATCTACGACCTGACCGCCGGCTCGTACAACATCAACGGCGTCGTCGGCCCGTACGGCGGCATCAGCTACATCGACCCGCTGGCCAAGACCCAGTGGTCCCCCGAGGCGCTGGCCGGTAGCGGCATTCGCTGACGAAAGAAGCGGCGGCTCCTGCGGATGAATGCAGGGGCCGCTGCGGCTGTTGCGAGGAAAGCTTCATGCAGATCCCCTTCAAGCGCCTGTTGCTCCTGGGCGCCTTGTTCCTGGCAGGCGGCGTTCATGCCGGCCAGAGCACCGGCGAGTTCGTCGACGTGCTCGACCAGCCGGCGCCTCACAGCGCCGTTCCCTGCCATGTGCCGCTGCTGGCCGTCACCCGCGTCGACAAGCGCCTGGTGAGCGTCGGCCAGCGCGGCCACATTCTCTATTCCGACGACGGCGGCACTAGTTGGCGCCAGGCCGAGGTGCCGGTCAGTTCCGACCTCACCGCCGTGCGCTTCCCCACGGCGCAGGACGGCTGGGCGGTCGGCCATGACGGCGTGGTGCTGCACAGCGCCGACGGCGGCCTGCACTGGGAGCGCCAGCTGGACGGTCGGCAGATCGGTCAGCTGATGCTCGACTACTACGCTGCGCACCCGCAACCGGACAACGCCACCTGGCTGGACCAGGCCAAGCGGCTGCAGGAGGAGGGCGCCGACAAGCCGTTCCTGGACCTGTGGTTCCGCGACGCGAAGGAAGGCTTCGTGGTTGGCGCGTTCAACCTGATCCTGCACACCAGCGACGGCGGGCGTACGTGGGAACCCTGGAACCACCGCATCGACAATCCGCAGGCATTGCACCTCACCGCCATCACGGCCAGCGGCGACGACCTGTTCATCGTCGGCGAGCAGGGCCTGTTGCTGCGTCTGCAACATCAGCAGGAGAGCCAACAGGAGCGCTTCGTCGCCCTGCAGTCGCCTTATGCGGGCAGTTTCTTCGGCGTTGTCGCGCGGCCCGGCCTGGTGTTCGCCTACGGCCTGCGCGGCCATGCGATCCGCAGCCTCGATGGCGGCCAGAGCTGGAAAGCCGTGGACACCGGCCTGCCGGTGAGCCTGACCGCCGCCAGCTTCGACGCCAACGGCCGGCTGTACCTGTTCAGCCAGGCCGGCCAGGGCCTGGTCAGCGATGACAGCGGGGCGAGTTTCAAAACCCTGGACCTCGCCGAGCGCCTGCCCGTCAGCGGCGCTGTGGCCGGCCCTGGCCGCCTGCTGCTGGTCGGCGCCCGCGGCGTGCGCGAGAACGCGATGCCGGTGCGCTGAGCGCGCCGGTGTTTCACCCGTTCAAGAACCATAAGAACAAGAGATAGAGAGACAGCCTCATGGTCGACCTGAAGCAAGGCGAGATGCCTGTAGTCCGCGAACTGCGGGACTTTGACACCCACAGCGGCAACCTGCTGGAGCGCCTGGTGTTCAACCACCGCGCACTGTTCATCGCCCTGATCGCGCTGGTCACCCTGGTGCTGGGCTATATGGCCGTGACCCGCCTGGAGATGCGCCCGGCCTTCGAGAAGATGATCCCGCACAGCGACCCCTACATCCGCAATTACCTGGACAACCGCGCTGCGCTGCGCGGCCTGGGCAACTCGGTGCGGGTGGTGGTGGAGAACCCCAAGGGTGACATCTTCGACCCGGCCTATATCGACAGCCTGCGGCAGATCAGCGACCAGCTTTTCCTCAGCCACGGTGTCGACCGTGCCTGGATGAAGTCGCTGTGGTCGCCGGCGGTGCGCTGGACCGAGGTTACCGAAGAGGGCTTCCAGGGCGGTCCGGTGATGCCCGATGGCTACGACGGCAAGCCCGAGGCCATCGGGCAATTGCGCGAGAACATCGCCCGCGCCGGCATCGTCGGCAGCCTGGTGGGCAACGACTTCCGCTCCAGCATGCTGGTCGTGCCGCTGCTGGACCGTGACTCGGCCACCGGCAAGGGCATCGACTACCGCGAATTCTCCCGCGCCCTCGACGACCTGCGCCTGAAGTACGAATACCTCGGTGACGCCCGCGCCTTCGCTGCCGGCGAGGAGGGCAAGGGCCCGGTGCGCCTGCACGTGATCGGTTTCGCCAAGCTGGTGGGTGACCTGGTCGATGGCCTGGTGCGGGTAATGCTGTTCTTCGGCCTGGCGGTGGTCACCGCCTTCGTCATCATCTTCTTCTACACCCGCTGCCTGCGCAGCAGCCTGCTGGTGATCAGCTGCTCGCTGCTGGCGGTGGTCTGGCAGCTCGGCCTGGTGGCCTGGCTGGGCTATGCGCTGGACCCGTACTCGATCCTCGTACCGTTCCTAATCTTCGCCATCGGCGTGTCCCACGCCACCCAGAAGATGAACGGCATCATGCAGGACATCGGCCGTGGCACCCACAAGCAGGTCGCCGCGCGCAACACCTTCCGCCGCCTGTTCCTGGCCGGCGTCACCGCATTGCTGTCGGATGCCGTGGGCTTCGCCGTGCTGATGCTGATTGACATCCCGGTGATCCAGGACCTGGCGATCGCCGCCAGCATCGGCGTCGCGGTGCTGATCTTCACCTCGCTACTGATGATGCCGGTGGCGCTGTCCTATGTCGGCGTCAGCCCGAAGGCCGCCGCGCGTGCCCTGCGCGAGGAGCGCCAGGCGGACCGGCATGCCGGCCTGGGCAAGCTGTGGGACCTGCTGGACCGCTTCACTCAGCGCCGCTGGGCGAGCGCCGCCCTGATCGTCGCGGCGTTTCTAGGGGCGGGCGGCCTGCTGATCAGCCAGCACCTGCAGATCGGCGACCTCGATGCCGGCGCTCCGGAACTGCGCGCGGATTCGCGCTACAACCGCGACAACGCCTACATCACCAGCCACTACGCGCTTTCCAGCGACCTGTTCGCGGTGATGGTGAAGACCGCCCCCGAAGGCTGCCTGAACTACCGCACGCTGATCCTCGCTGATCGCCTCGGCTGGGCACTGCAACAGCATGAGGGCGTGCAGGCCACCACCTCGCTGGTCAACGCGGTACGGCAGATCACTGCCGGTACCTACGAGGGCAACCCCAAGTTCGCCAGCCTGCAGCGCAACCAGGACGTGCTCAACTACGCCGCCCAGCAGGCCTCTGTGAACACTCCGGAGCTGTTCAACACCGAATGCTCGCTGATGCCGGTGATCGCCTTCCTCAAGGACCACAAGGCGCAGACCCTCGACGACGTGGCCGGCATCGCCGAGAACTTCGCCCGCGCCAACAGCACCCCGGACCGCCAGTTCCTGCTGGCCGCCGGTAGCGCCGGGATCGAGGCGGCGACCAATCGCGTGGTGCGCGAGGCCAACCACCGCATGCTGTTCTACGTCTACGCCGCGGTGGGCATCTTCTGCCTGATCACCTTCCGCAGCTGGCGCGCGACCCTGGTGGCGCTGCTGCCGTTGGTGCTCACCTCGATCCTCTGCGAAGCGCTGATGGTGATGATGGGCATCGGCGTGAAGGTCGCCACGCTGCCGGTGATTGCCCTGGGCGTGGGGATTGGCGTGGACTACGCGTTGTATCTGCTCAGCGTGCAGTTGCAGATGCAGCGCGCCGGGTTGCCGCTGTCGGTGGCCTACCAGCAGGCCGTGGCGTTCACCGGCAAGGTCGTCGCGCTGGTGGGTGTGACCCTGGCGGCCGGCGTCATCACCTGGGCCTGGTCGCCGATCAAGTTCCAGGCGGACATGGGCATCCTGCTGACCTTCATGTTCCTCTGGAACATGCTTGGCGCATTGATCCTGATTCCTGCCCTGTCGCACTTCCTGCTGGGTGGGAAGAAGCTCTGAGCCGACCTTGAGAGCCCCGGCGCCGGGGCTCAGTTCACGACGTTGCGGACGAACCGCACCAGCACATTCCCGTGGTTCTGGTAGGAAAACGGCTGGTTGCTCTTGAACACGTGGAAGCCACCGGCGTCGACCTCCAGCGTTTCCTCGGCGAGGACGATGGTCAGCCGGCCTTCGATCACGTAGGCCATGTCGTACCAGCCTTCGGCGTCGGGTTCCGCGTTGTAGCGATCACCGGGGGCGAGCGTCCAGTGCCAGAGTTCGGCCTGGCGCGTGGCCGGGGTACTGGCGAGGAGGGTGCCGCGGCTGTCGGCCTGCTCGCCGCCCCAGGCGACGGCATCGACGCGGGTCAGGCCACCGGTGGACGGCGGGCGTACCAGGTCGGCGAAGGTGACTTTCAAGGCAGCGGCGATGCGGTCGAGGGTGGCGAGGCTGACATTGGTGTCGCCGCTCTCGATGCCGACGAGCATCCGTCGGCTGACGCCCGAGGCCTTGGCCAGCGCGTCCTGGCTCAAGCCGGCGCTGCGGCGGTGCGTTTTCACGTTATCGGCAACGTGCACCAGCACGCTGGGGCGTTCGGGAGGAGTGGGCAGTATATTGCTCATTCGGGCCTTTTTGCGCATTATGTTGCGCATAACAGTCAACCAAGAAATCCCAACCGTTGCAACGCCTGTTCAGGTCCGCATCATGCCTCGCTCTCGCTTTATTTCCACTGTCTTCCCCATCCTCATCCTGATCGTGTCCATGGCCTCGATCCAGACCGGTGCATCGGTCGCCAAGAGCCTGTTCCCGGTGCTCGGCGCCGAGGGCGTGACGTCCATGCGCCTGATCTTCGCGGCCATCCTCCTGCTGGCGATCCTTCGCCCGTGGCGCACCTCGCTGCGCGGCAAGCCACTCAAGCCGCTGTTCATCTATGGCGTGACCCTCGGGCTGATGAACCTGACTTTCTACATGGCGCTGCAGACCATCCCGCTGGGCGTCGCCGTGGCGCTGGAGTTCACCGGGCCGCTGGCGGTGGCACTGTTCTATTCGCGCAAGCCGATCGATTTCCTCTGGATCGGCATCGCGGTGGTCGGCCTGGGTCTGCTGCTGCCGATCGCCGACTTCGGCCATGGCATCGACCCGAAAGGCGCCGCGCTGGCGCTGGGGGCGGGTGTCTGCTGGGGGCTCTATATCATCTTCGGCCAACGCGCCGGCAACGACCTGGGGGCCCAGGGTGCGGCGCTGGGCATCAGCATCGCGGCGATCTGCGTGGCGCCGATCGGTCTTGCGCACAGTGGCATGGCGCTGTTCGATGTCAGCCTGTTCCCGGCGCTGCTGGGCGTGGCGATCCTTTCCAGTGCCTTGCCCTACACCCTGGAAATGGTCGCGCTGACCCGCCTGCCGGCGCGTACCTTCGGCACCCTGATGAGCATCGAGCCGGCGTTCGGTGCGCTGTCCGGCCTGTTCTTCCTGGGTGAGCAACTGACGTCGCACCAGTGGATCGCCATCGGCGCCATCATCGTCGCCTCGGTGGGCACGACCCTCAGCAGCCGGCCGAAGCCGGCGCTGGTCGTGGACTGACATCGACCGCACAGCAAAAAGCCGCCCGTGGGCGGCTTTTTGCGTTTTCCGGGACCGTTAGCCGGCTCCCCGCATTTCCTTCAGCACGATCTGTCGCTTGGCACTGCGCGACAGGCGGATGCACAGCATCACCGCGGCGCAGGTCAGGCCGACGATCAGGCCTTCCCACAGGCCGCGCGGGCCGGTGGGCTCCTGCAGCCAGTGGGCGAGGCCGAGGCTGTAGCCAACCGGCAGGCCGATGCCCCAGTAGGCGAACAACGTCATGATCATGGTCGCGCGGGTGTCCTGGTAGCCACGCAGGGCGCCGGCGGCGGTGACCTGCACGGCGTCGGAGAACTGGAACAGCGCCGAGAACACCAGCAGCGTGGCGGCCAGTGCCAGGACGTCCGGGTCCTGGGTATAGAGCCCGGCGATGTGTTCGCGCATCAGCAGCATGCCGCTGGCGGAAATGCAGGCATACGCCAATGCCGCGCCCATGCCGACGCCTGCGGCGAAGCGCGCATCGCGCGGCGCGCCGGCGCCCAGGGACTGGCCCACGCGCACGGTCACGGCCATGGCCAGCGAGTAGGGGATCATGAACACCAGCGCGCTGAAGTTCAGCGCTACCTGGTGGCCCGCCACCACCTTCTCGCCGAGTTCGCCGATCAGCAGGGCGATCACCGAGAAGATGCTGGATTCGGCGAACACCGCGATGCCGATGGGCAGGCCTACCGCCACCAGGCTGCCGATCACCTTCGGCTTTGGCAGTTCCCAGTGACTGAACAGCTGGCTCGGCTTGTACACCTTGGCCCCGTTCACCCAGACCAGCATGCCCAGCAGCATGAACCACATCACCGAGCCGGTCGCCCAGCCGCAGCCGGGGCCGCCCAGCGCCGGGAAGCCGAGGTGGCCGTAGATCAGTACGTAGTTGATCGGGATGTTCAGCATCAGCCCGCAGATGCCCAGCACCATGCTTGGCCGGGTGCGTCCCAGGCCGTCGCTGAAGCAGCGCAGCACGTGGTACAGCGCCACCGCCGGCAGGCCGCAGGCGATGCCGCGCAGGTAGAAGCAGCTGGGCTCGATCAGCGCTTCCTCGACCTTCATCGCCCGCAGCACCGGCTCGGACAGCAGCCACAGCGTCGCTCCGGCCAGCGGGCCGACCAGCAGCGCCAGCCACAGCGCCTGGCGCACCAGTGGACCGGTGCCGGCCTGGTCGCCCGCGCCATAGCGCTGGGCCACCTTGGGGGTAGTGGCGAGCAGGGTGCCGGTCATCAGCAGGAAGATCGGAATCCAGATCGAGTTGCCCAGCGCCACCGCGGCCAGGTCGCGCGGCCCCACGCTGCCGGCCATCACCGCGTCGACGAAGCCCATGGCGGTGGTCGCCAGCTGGGCAATCATGATGGGCGCTGCGAGGGTCAGCAGTTCCTTGAGTTCGGTGGCGGTGCGCCGTCCGCGGGAGACGGGCTGGGTGAGGCTGGTCACGGCTTTCCTTGGCAGAAGAAATGAACGGGAAGCCGGCCAGTTTAAGGGCTGTCCACCCGGTCAGCAAAGCCCGGCATGTGTTGCGCGGGACCGCGCGCAGCGGCACTGGTAAAGTAGCCGGTGCCGATTTCTGGAGTCAGCCCATGCGTATCCTTGCCGATGAAAACATCCCTCTGGTCGAAGCCTTCTTCGGCGCCCATGGCGATATCCGCCGCCTGCCCGGGCGCGGCATCGACCGTGCCGCCCTGGGCGACGCCGACGTATTACTGGTGCGCTCGGTGACCGACGTCAGCCGCGAGCTGCTCCAGGGCAGCCAGGTGAAGTTCGTCGGCACCTGCACCATCGGCACCGATCACCTGGACCTCGACTACTTCGCCGAAGCCGGTATCGCCTGGTCCAGTGCGCCGGGGTGCAACGCGCGCGGCGTGGTGGACTGGGTGCTGGGCAGCCTGCTGGCGCTGGCCGAGGTGCACGGCGCCAAGCTGTCCGAGCGCCGTTATGGCGTGATTGGCGCAGGGCAGGTGGGCGGTCGCCTGGTGGATGTACTGCGCGGACTGGGCTGGGACGTGCGCGTCTGCGACCCGCCGCGCGCCGCCGCCGAGGGCGGTGATTTCCGCAGCCTGGAAGAGGTACTGCGCGAGTGCGACGTGATCAGCCTGCACACGCCGCTGACCCGCGAGGGCGAGCACCCGACGCGCCACCTGATCGACGCCGCGCGCCTGAAGGCGTTGCGTCCTGGTACCTGGCTGATCAACGCCAGCCGGGGGGGCGTGGTCGACAACACGGCGCTGCGCATCCACCTGGAGTCCGGCGCGGATATCGACGTGGCGCTGGATGTCTGGGAAGGCGAACCGGAAGTGAATGTGCAACTGGCCCATCGTTGCCGCATCGCCACCCCGCACATCGCCGGTTACAGCCTGGACGGCAAGCTGCGCGGCACGGCACAGATCTACGAGGCGTTCTGTGCCTGGCAGCAGTGCGCACCGACCGTTGATCTCGACGACCTGCTGCCTGTGCAATGGCTGGCCGAATTGAGCCTGAAGGAAGAATGCGACCCGGACTGGGCATTGGCGATGCTCTGCCGGGCGGTGTACGACCCGCGCAGCGATGACGCCAACTTCCGCCGCAGTCTGATCGGAGACACCCAGACCCGGCGGGCGGCCTTCGACGCGCTGCGCAAGCACTACCCGCCGCGCCGGGAAATCACCGGGCTATGGGTAGACATCCAGGGCGAATCGCCACGCCTGGAGAGCCTGCTGACCGCGTTGGGCGCCAACCGGGTCGGGGAGTAGGGCGGACGAACCGCCGCGCCGGGAGGCTCAGCGGCGCGGTGGCTCGCAGGTCTTGTCCAGCTCCTGGCAGGCACGCTGGATCATGTCTTCGGTAATCGGGACTTCACGGCCCTGGGCATCGATGATCGAACCGCCGACCGGATGCTGCGGATGGCGGGGAGTGGGACGGGGGGCGGATTCACGGTGGGTTTGCAGGCTCATGGCCAATCTCCTCTACATCAGTGCTTTGCAGTCTAGGCAGATCAGATGAAACCCCGGTGACAGAAGCTGCCGCTGGCAGCGCCATGGAATCGTCACCGAAGACAGACGACGGAAGGCTTCGCAGATTGCATGCCAATCGCGAGGTCCCCGGTTGTCCGCTTGTCGTTATAGTGCGTGGAGTTACCGCTTCCCTGGTCCGACCCGGCGTTGCGCCGGTGGTTCGAAGAAGTTTCCCTCGAGGTTGAGTATGGACAGGATTCGCATAGGGCTGATCATCAATCCGCTGGCCGGTATTGGCGGCCCGACCGCACTCAAGGGCAGCGACGGGGTGGTCGAGCTCGCCCTGGCGCGCGGTGCCGAGCCGCGGGCAGCCGAGCGTACGCGTGTCGCCCTGGAGCACCTGACGCCGGTCCGTGATCGCCTGGAGTTCCTCACCTTTCCCGCAGCGATGGGCGCCGACCTGCTGGCGGACATGGGCTTTGCCCATCGCCTGGTCGGCGCGCTGGAGAGCGAGCGGAGCAATGCGACGGATACCCGTCGCGCCGTGCAGGCGCTGCAGGAGGCCGGCGTGGCGCTGATCCTCTTCGCCGGTGGTGATGGCACCGCGCGCGACGTGGCCGGGGTGGCCCGCGAAGGTCAACCGGTGCTGGGCATTCCTGCCGGGGTGAAGATCCATTCCGGTGTGTACGCCATCAGTCCACGCGCTGCCGGAGAACTGGCGCGGCGCCTGGTGGATGGCGGCCTGGTGCGCCTGACCCAGGGCGAAGTCCGCGACCTCGACGAAGCCGCCCTGCGCGAGGGGCGCGTTGCCGCGCGCTGGTACGCCGAATTGACGGTGCCCGAGGAAGGCCACTTCATGCAGCACGTGAAACAGGCCGGCATGGAGACCGAGGAGCTGGTGCTGGCTGATCTCGCCGCCTGGTTGGAAGACAGCTGGGAAGACGACGTGCGCTATGTCTTCGGGCCGGGTTCGACGCTGCATGGGCTGGCCGCCGACCTGCACCTGGACACCACGCTATTGGGCGTGGACGTGATCGAGAATGGCGAGGTGATTGCCCGTGACGTCACCGAGGCGCAGCTGTTCGATCTGGTGGACGGGCACCCGGCCTTCCTGCTGGTGACTGCCATCGGCGGGCAGGGGCATATCCTTGGTCGTGGCAACCAGCAGATCAGCCCGCGCGTATTGCGCGCCATCGGTATCGAACGCCTGCGGGTGATCGCCACCAAGCGCAAGCTGGGCACCCTCGGCGGTCGGCCCCTGCTGGTCGACAGCGGTGACGCTGCGCTGGATGCGAGCTTTCCGGCGGCGGTGCGGGTGTGGGCCGGCTACAAGGAAGAACTGTTGTATCCGCTGGGCTGGGGCGCAGAAGTCTGAAAACCATCCCTGCGCACGGTGGTACTTGTCGGCAAGGCTGATCTAGACTCCTTCGCTTCGTGAATCCGGGCGGGAGAGCAGGGCATGCAGTCGGGCGGTTGTCTGTGCGGTGCGGTGCGCTACGAAATCAGCGGCGAGCTGGCGCCGATCCAGGTCTGCCATTGCAGCCAGTGTCGCAAGGCGCAGGGTGGGCCGTTCGCCACCAATGTTCCGGTGGAGCGCTCGGCATTCCACCTGCTCAGTGGCGCCTCCGAGCTGGCGGAATATCGCGCCACGCCTGGCAAGAAGCGGGTGTTCTGCCGAACCTGCGGCTCGCCGATCTACAGCGCCCGCGATGCACTGCCGGAAATGTTGCGGGTGCGTGCGGGAACCCTGGACGAGCCCGTGCGGACAAAGCTCGAAGCGCATTACTACGTGGCGTCCCGTGCCAGCTGGTGGCCGTTGGACGACAGTCTACCCCGCCACGAGGGTGCAAAGCCGGGATGAAGGAGCTGGCATGGCCAGCAGCAGTCAGGGAGCAACAGGGTCAGTGGAAATGGAACAGAATTTTCGTGTACTGGTGCTGGGCGGTTACGGCAACTTCGGCAGCCTGATCGTGCGGCGCCTGAGCGGCATCGACGGCATCCGCGTGCTGGTGGGCGGGCGCGACCAGCGCCGCGCCAATGAACTGGCCGCGCAGGTGGGGGGCGAGCCGGTGTGCCTGGACATGAACCAGCCGACATTGGCCGGTCGCCTCAACGAGCTGAAGGTGGATATGGTGATCTCCACCGCCGGCCCGTTCCAGGGCCAGGACTACCGCGTTGCCCGCGCCGCCATCGGGGCCCGCGCGCATTACGTCGACCTGGCCGACGCCCGCCAGTTCGTCTGTGGCATCCAGGAGCTCGACCGCGCTGCGCGCAGCGCCGGCGTGCTGGTGTGCAGCGGCGCCAGCTCGGTCCCCGCGCTGGCCGCCTCGGTGATCGACGAACTGCTGCCGCGCTTCCAGCGCCTGGACAGCATCCACCATGGCATCAGTTCCTCGGCGAAGATTCCTGGCCAGGCCACGGTCTCTGCGGTACTGGGCTACTGCGGCAAGCCGCTGCGCCAGTGGCGCCAGGGGCGTTGGCAGCACGTGCATGGCTGGCAGGGGCTGAATCGCCACCGTTTTCCAGCACCGCTCGGGCAGCGTTGGCTGGCTCATTGCGACGTGCCGGACCTCGACCTGTTCCCGCAGCGTTATCCCGGTGTGCAGGACGTGCGCTTTTCCGCTGGCCTGGGTCTGCGACTCACTCAGTTCGGTACCTGGGGGCTGTCCTGGCTGGTGCGCGCCGGACTGGTGAAGGATGCCGCGCGGCTGGGAACCGGTCTGCACCGCATGGCGGTGGCCATGGAGCCGCTGGGCGATGGGCGCAGCGGCATGTTCGTCCACTTGCAGGGTGTGGATGCTGACGGCAAGCCCCTAGCGTTGTGCTGGGAAATCCTTGCGCACCAGGACCATGGCCCGAACATCCCCTGCATGGCGGCCGTGGCGCTGGCGCGCAAGCTTGCCTCCGGTCAACTGCGCCAGCGTGGCGCGACCGCCTGCGTCGGCTTGTTGAGCAGGCAGGAGTACCTCGACGAGCTGGAGGGCCTGAACATCTCCCACGGCCTGCGCGAAGTGGCGGTGAGCTGATGCCGGGTGTTGCCCTGGCAACAGTCGATCAGCAGCGCTGTTGCCTGGGTGACACGAAACGCCGGTGAAATCGGCTGAAGTGCCCTGAAATCGTACATTTCCCTGCTGTTGCGGCCCTTGCGGGGGTTGGTACGGCCCTTGCTGAAGGCCTCTGTACCAAGCGCAACAGTCAACAGGGAAAACCCATGACCAGCCCCATCAAAGTGGTCGCCGTCTCCGGCGGCACCTATCGCCCCTCGCGCACCCTGGTGCTCACCCAGGCCGTGCTGGACGCCCTCGGCGAGCAGCTCCCCATCGAGACCCAGCTCATCGAACTGGCCGATATCGCCCGCCCGCTGGGTGCGGCACTGTCCCGCCAGGAACTCTCCGCCGAGCTGGAAGCCACCCTGCGCGAGATCGAGGCCGCCGACCTGCTGGTCGTCGCTTCGCCGGTCTACCGCGGTTCCTATCCGGGCCTGCTCAAGCACCTGTTCGACCTGGTGGACATGAACGCCCTGATCGACACCCCGGTGCTGCTTGCGGCCACCGGCGGCAGCGAGCGCCATGCGCTGGTCCTCGACCACCAGCTGCGCCCGCTGTTCAGCTTCTTCCAGTCGATCACGCTGCCGATTGGCGTGTACGCCAGCGAGGCGGATTTCGCCAACTACCAGATCACCAGCGACACCCTGCGCGCCCGTATCCAGCTGGCCGCCGAGCGCGCCGCGCCGCTGTTCGTCCGCCCGCAACTGCGCAAGACCGCCTGAGGAGCCATCGATGAACGTGTTCTGGTTCCTGCCTACCCACGGCGACGGCCACTTCCTCGGCACCAGCGAGGGCGCGCGCCCGGTATCGCTGCCGTATCTCAAGCAGATCGCCCAGGCCGCCGACTCACTCGGCTACTACGGCGTGCTGATTCCCACCGGTCGCTCCTGCGAGGACTCGTGGGTGGTCGCCTCGGCCCTGGCGCCGCTCACCGAGCGCCTGCGTTACCTGGTGGCGATTCGTCCGGGGATCATCTCGCCGACTGTTTCCGCGCGCATGGCGGCGACCCTGGATCGCCTCTCCGGCGGACGCCTGCTGATCAACGTGGTCACCGGCGGCGACCCGGATGAAAACCGTGGCGATGGTATCCGCCTGAGCCATGCAGAGCGCTACGAAGTCACCGACGAATTCCTGCGTATCTGGCGCCGCGTGCTGCAGGGCGAATCGGTGGACTTCGCCGGCAAGCACCTGCAGGTGGAGAACGCCAAGGCGCTTTATCCGCCGATCCAGAAGCCCTATCCGCCGCTGTATTTCGGTGGTTCTTCCAGCGAGGCCCACGACCTGGCCGCCGAGCAGGTGGACGTCTACCTGACCTGGGGCGAGCCGCCGCAGGCGGTTGCGCAGAAGATTGCCGACGTGCGCGAAAAGGCCGCGAAGCAGGGCCGCAGCGTGAAGTTCGGTATCCGCCTGCACGTGATCGTCCGCGAGACCGCCGAGGAAGCCTGGAAGGCCGCCGACAAGCTGATTGCCAACATCTCCGACGAGACCATCGCCAACGCGCAGAAATCCTTCTCCCGCTTCGACTCCGAAGGCCAGCGGCGCATGGCTGCTTTGCACGGTGGGCGTCGTGACCAGTTGGAGATCTACCCCAACCTCTGGGCCGGTGTCGGCCTGGTACGTGGCGGCGCCGGTACTGCGCTGGTGGGCGACCCGCAGCAGGTTGCCGAGCGCATCAAGGAGTATGCGGACCTGGGGATCGACAGCTTCATCTTCTCCGGCTACCCGCACCTGGAAGAGGCTTACCGATTCGCCGAGCTGGTCTTCCCGCTGCTGCCGGAGCCCTATTCGAGCCTGGCCGGGCGCGGCGTGACCAATCTCACCGGGCCGTTCGGCGAGATGATCGCCAACGATGTGCTGCCCGGCCGCAAGGCCGGCTGATCCTGCCCACCGACGCGCCGGGCAGGGGCCCGGCGCGCCCTGAATCGACTCAAGAGGAAGAGAGCGTGAACGCCCAGACGCGGCTCGACGCACAGACATCCGGGCAGCTCGCACCGGCTCCCCGGCAAATTGCCCAGCGCCTGGCCGCCGGTTTCGCCGAAACCGCCGCCGAGCGCGACATCCGTGGCGGCACGCCCAAGGCCGAGCGCGATGCGCTGCGCCAGAGCGGCCTGCTGTCGCTGATCATCCCCACCGAATACGGCGGCCTGGGCGCCGACTGGAGCACCACGCTGGATATCGTCCGCCAGTTCGCCGTGGTCGACAGCTCCATCGCCCACGTGTTCGGCTTCCAGCACCTGATGCTGGCGACCGTGCGCCTGTTCTCCCGCCCCGAGCAGTGGCAGCCGTGGTTCGAGCTGACCGCGCGCAACCAATGGTTCTGGGGCAATGCACTCAACCCCCTGGATACCCGCACCGTGTCGCGCAGCTTTTCCGGCTGGCGCGAGTTCTCCGGGCGCAAGAGCTTCTGCTCCGGTGCGCTGGATTCGGAAATGCTCATCGCCTCGGCGCTGGACGGCGAAAGCGGCAAGCTGCTGATCGCGGCCATTCCCACGGCGCGCAGCGGCATCAGCCTGGCCCACGACTGGGACAACATGGGCCAGCGCCAGACCGACAGCGGCAGCGCCACCTTCGAGCGCGTGCGAGTAGAGGAGAGCGAACTGCTGCTCGACCCGGGCCCGTTGAGCACGCCGTTTGCCTGCCTGCGGCCGCTGATTGCCCAGTTGATCTTCAGCCACGTCTTCCTCGGCATTGCCGAAGGCGCGTTCGAGGAGGCGCGTCAGTACACGCTCAAGGAAGCCCGCCCATGGTTCCGCGCAAGCGTTCCGACGGTCGGAGAAGACCCCTACGTGCTCGCACACTACGGCGAATTCTGGGTCGGCCTGGAAAGCACCCGCCTGCTGGTGCGCCGCGCCGCCGAACTGCTCGACCAGGCATGGAGCAAAGGTGCGACGCTGGACGCCGAGGAGCGCGGCCGGCTGGCCGTGGCCATCGCCACCGCGAAGGTCGCGGCCACCCGCAACGGCCTGGAAATCTGCAATCGCCTGTTCGAGGTCACCGGCGCGCGCTCCACCCATGCCGCGCTGCGCATCGACCGCTACTGGCGCAACCTGCGCACCCAGACTCTGCACGACCCGGTGGACTACAAGGTCCGCGAGCTGGGCGACTGGGCGCTGAACCAGCAACTGCCGCAACCGACTTTCTACTCATGAATGCGACCACTCCCGAGGGTCTGCTGACCCTGCCCAAATCCCCCGCACTGGCCACCTCCATCCGCGCCACGGCCCAGGTCTTCGAAGACCCGAAGTCCCAGGCATTGCTCGACCATCTGCAGCAGGTGGCGCCCAGCGAGGCCAGCGTGCTGATCATCGGCGAGACCGGCACCGGCAAGGAGCTGGTGGCGCGGCACATCCACAACCTCAGCGCACGACGCAGCGGGCCGTTCGTGGCGGTGAACTGCGGGGCCTTCTCCGAATCCCTGGTGGAGGCCGAGCTGTTCGGTCACGAGAAGGGCGCCTTTACCGGCGCGTTGGCGGCCAAGGCCGGCTGGTTCGAGGAGGCCGACGGCGGCACGCTGTTCCTCGACGAGATCGGCGACCTGCCGATGCCGATCCAGGTCAAGCTGCTGCGCGTGCTGCAGGAGCGCGAAGTGGTGCGACTGGGCTCGCGCAAGAGCATCCCGATCAATGTGCGGGTGCTGGCGGCCACCAACGTACAGCTGGAGAAGGCGATCAACGCCGGGCATTTCCGCGAGGACCTGTACTACCGGCTCAACGTCGTCAGCCTGGAGCTGTCGCCGCTGCGCGAGCGGCCCGGCGACATCCTCCCGCTGACCCGCCACTTCATCGCCGAGTACAGCCGGCGCCTGGGCTACGGGCAGAGCCAGCTGAGCGCCGAGGCCGCGCAGAAGCTGCGCAGCTATTCATGGCCGGGGAACATCCGCGAGCTGGAGAACGTCATCCATCACACGCTGCTGATCTGCCGTGACGGCGTGGTGCGTGCCGAGGACCTGCACCTGTCCAACCTGCGCATCGAACGCAGCGAAGAGCCACGGCTGGAGTCCCTCGGTGCCGAGCAGATTCTCCAGCAGGCGTTCCAGCGGCTGTTCGAGGAGCAGAGCGGCAACCTGCACGCGCGGGTGGAAGACGCCTTGCTGCGCGCGGCCTATCGTTTCTGTCACTGCAACCAGGTGCACACTGCCAACCTGCTCGGCCTGAGCCGCAACGTCACGCGCACGCGGCTGATCGAGATTGGCGAACTGGTGGTGAACAAGCGCCGGGGCGCGACGGTGATCGATCCGCAGCGGGGCGTGCGGCTGTCGATCTAGGTCTTTGCCGTTCAGGCCCGTCTATTTGGAGGTATTCGCCGCAGGCCACTGATCCACGGCAAGAAAACCGGCCAGTGGCCAGCCTAGACTCCGGGACCGCCCATCCTCGCGAAAGGAGTCACCCATGCACGTGGACATCGCCATCGTCGGCGCCGGCCCCGCCGGGCTTTGCCTGGCCCGCTCGCTGTCGGGCAACGGCCTGTCGATCCTGCTGATCGACCGCCAGCCGCTGGCCGCCGTGTCCGAGCCTGCCGAGGACGGCCGGGAGATCGCCCTGACCCACGCCTCCCGCGCCGAGCTGCAGCGCCTGGGAATGTGGTCGCGGATCGACCCCGAGGAGGTCTCGCCGCTGCGTGATGCCCAGGTGCTCAACGGCCCGTCGCTGTTCACCCTGCGCATCGAGGCCGAGCACGCCGGCGCGGAGCAGCTGGGCTATTTCGTGTCCAACCAGATGATCCGTCGTGCCGCCTTCGACGCGGTGCATGAGTGCGCGGATGTCTCGCTCGTCTGTGGTCGTGCCCTGCGCACGTTGCAGGTGCAGCAGGACGGTGTGTCGCTGACCCTGGACGATGACAGCCGCGTCCACGCGCGCCTGCTGGTGGCGGCCGACAGCCGCTTCTCCGAGACCCGCCGCATGCTCGGCATCGGCGCGCACATGGAAGACTTCGGCAAGACCATGATGGTCTGCCGCATGGCCCACGAGAAACCGCACCACAACGTCGCCTGGGAGTGGTTCGGCTACGGCCAGACCCTGGCGCTGCTGCCGATCAATGGCGACCGCTCCTCGGTGGTGCTGACCCTGCCGCAGCGCGAGATGGCACCGCTGCTGGAACTGGACGAGGTGGCCTTCGCCCATGAGATGGAGCGCCGCTTCGACCGCCGCCTGGGGGGCATGCAACTGCTCGGCCCGCGCCACAGCTACCCGCTGGTGGGCGTGTACTCGGACCGCTTCGTCGGCCCGCGCAGCGCACTGATCGGCGATGCTGCCGTCGGCATGCATCCGGTCACCGCGCACGGTTTCAACTTCGGCCTGCAGAGCCAGCGCCGACTGGCCAACGAAATTCTCGCGACCCATCGTCGTGGTGGCGATATTGGCGGCACCTGGCCGCTGCGCCGTTACGCCATGGCCCATCGCCTGGCGACCTGGCCGTTGTACCAGGCTACCCGGCTGATCGTCGGCATGTACACCGACCCGCGCCCACCGGTGCGCCTGCTGCGCAATGCTGGCCTGCGCCTGGCGCAGAACCTGCCGCCGCTGCGTTCCGCGATTGCCCGACACCTGACGCAGGGCGCCTGAGCAACGCTCCCTGTAGGAGCGCGCCATGCGCGCGATCGCGGGCATGGCCCGCTCCTACAGGGAAACGCCGGAGTCAGGCCGCCTCGGTCTGCCGCGCCTTCTTCTGCTCCAGCTCACGCACCAGTGGCAGCACCTTCTCGCCGAAGTAGCGCACGTCTTCCTGGAAGTGCAGGAAACCCGTCAGCACCAGGTCCACGCCCACCGCCTTGAGCGCGACGATGCGCTCGGCGATCTGCTGCGGCGTACCGATCAAGTTGGTCTTGAAACCGTCGTTGTACTGCACCAGGTCCTCGAAGCTGGACCTGGCCCAGTTGCCTTCGCCTTCCGGCGAGGCGGCACCGGCCTGTTTCGCGGCATGACCGAAGGCGTTCACCGCTTCCGGATCGGCCTTGTCGATGATCTCGGCAAGCACCGCGCGGGCTTCCTCTTCGGTGTCGCGGGCGATGACGAAGGCATTTACCCCGACCTTCACCGAGTGCCCGTTGGCCGCCGCCTTTTCACGGATATCGTCCACCTGCGCCTTGATGCCCTCGACGTTGTTGCCGTTGGTGAAGTACCAGTCGGACACCCGTGATGCCATGTCGCGTGCGGCCCGCGAGCTGCCGCCCTGGAAGATTTCCGGGTGCGGGCGCTGCACTGGCCTGGGTTTCAGGTTGTAGTCGTGGAAACGGTAGAAGTCGCCGTGGAAGCTGAAGTCATCCTGGGTCCAGATGCCTTTCAGGGCGCGGATGAATTCCTCTGAGCGGCGATAGCGCTCGTCGTGCTCCAGCCAGGGTTCGCCGATGGCCTGGAACTCGCCCTTGAACCAGCCGCTGACGATGTTCACGGCGATGCGCCCGCCGGTGAGCTGGTCGATGGTCGCCAGTTGCTTGGCTGCCAGCGCGGGCGTCCAGGGGCCGGGGAGGATGGCGGCGATCACCTTGAGCGTCTCGGTGGCGCCCAGCAGCGCGTGGCTGAAGGCCACCGACTCGTGCTGGTACTCGGCACCGTAGCCGGCGGTGAAACGGATCTGCGTCAGTGCGTAGTCGAACCCCGCGTCTTCGGCGATGCGCGCAAGCTGGCGGTTGTAATCGATGTCCCAGTGGGTGCGTTGCTCGATCTTGCTGACCACCAGGCCGCCACTGACGTTGGGGACCCAGTAGGCGAAACGGATCGGTTGCTGGCTCATGGCTCGGGCTCCTCGGGGCTGCACAGCGGCGAAGGTGCCGCAGGGTATGCAGAGCGAAAGCCGTGCCATGGGAGGAAAATCCCGGCGGATCAGGAACTTGGCGAATGGGCGGGACAGCAGCGGCTGTTTCGTCGAGCGCAACGCTGCTGGGCCAGTGTTGCCCGGGCAACAGCGGTGGGTGCGACAACCGGCCCCTGAGCAGGCGCCGGCAACACTGTCAGAATTCGAGGTTCACCCGCTCATAGAAGCGGGGACCTCCTGCGTGCGAATCCAAAACAGAACAAATCCAGGGGGCAGCATGGCCATCACTTCCAGCGATATCTGCAACGCCGCCGACGCGCTGTCTGGCTTCGTCGGTTTCAACCTCAAGACCGGCAAGTACATCGTGCGCTTCAGCGAAGACTCCTTCGGCATGGACGTGGCCGAGGACAGTATCCGCCCGGCCTGCGAGTTCGTCTGGGCACCGAAGAACGGCGCAGTGATGACCCTGAGCCGCGAGTGCCTGGAGATCCTCGCCGAGCAGAACATCCACGACCGCCTGAACCTCAACGAGGCGCTGCTCACCTACCTGCGCCGCACCGACCTGCCGGAGATCGCTGCCGAGCGTCGCCTGAAGTGATCACCACGCCCGCGCGCCGGGCGTTCGCAGGGGCGGGGGAGCGCCGGGCAGCGCGAAGCCGGGGAGGGGTTCGCGGGCCCGCTCCTGCAGAAACCGGGATAGCGGGACTCGCCGGAGCGGACGGCGTCCGCTCCGGCGTCTTGCCGCACCTTACTGGGTCAGCTCCTTGCGCAGGTCCGCCACCTGGCTGGCGGTGACCGGCGCCGCCGCGTTGCCCCAGGTGTTGCGCACGTAGGTCAGTACGTTGGCGACGTTCTGGTCGTCGAGGTTCCAGGCGAACGCGGGCATGGCCGGTGACGTGGGGGCTGCATCGGTGCCACCGGCCCGGCTGCCGGCCAGTACCACGCGGATCAGCGAGGTCGGGTCGTCGTTGTTGACCAGCGGTGCGGCGGCCAGCGTCGGGAACAGGCTCTTCACACCTTCGCCGTTGCTCACATGGCAGGCGGAGCAGCGGTCGGCGTAGATCGCCTTGCCCGCCACCATCGCGGCATCGTTCGCCGCCACCGGTGTCGGTGCGGCCTTCGCCGCGGCGCCGTCCTTGAGGTACACCGCCACGGCCAGCAGGTCTTCATCGTTCCAGTGCTGGGTGGAGTTCTCCACCGCTTCGGCCATGGGGCCGGAGGCGATGTCGAAGCGGTTGGCGCCTGTCTTCAGGTACTGCACGAGGTCTTCGGTGCTCCACTGGCCGATGCCGCTGTGGGGATTGGCGGTGATATCCGGGGCGACCCAGCCCTGCAGGTTGGCGCCAGCGAGGAAGCGGTCGTTGTCGTCGCCGCCCAGCAGGTTCTTCGGCGTGTGGCAGGTGCCGCAGTGGCCGAGGCCCTGCACCAGGTACGCACCGCGGTTCCACTGCGGCGTCTTGTCCGGCGAGGGAACGAACTCGCCCTGGGTGAAGTTCAGCCAGTTCCAGCCGATCAGGCTGGTACGCACGCTGAAGGGGAAGGGCAACTGGTTGGTTTCCACCGGGTTGTGTACCGGTTCCAGGGTCTGCAGGTAGGCCCAGAGCGCCAGGTTGTCCTCGCGGCGCACCTTGGTGTAGGCGGTGTAGGGCATGGCGCCGTAGAGGCGCTTGCCGTTGCGCCCGTGGCCGGTGGACATCACCGCCTGGAAGTCCTCGAAGCTCCAGCGGCCGAGGCCGGTTTCCGCATCGGGCGTGATGTTGGCGCCCACCAGCTTGCCGAACGGCGTCTCGATGGCTACGCCACCGGCGAATGGCGCCTGGCCTGGCACCGTGTGGCAGGCGGTGCAGTCGCCCAGTACGGCGAGGTAGCGGCCTTTCTCCACCAGGTTGTAGGAGTCCGCTGCGGTTCCGGCGAAGGCTGGCTGCAGGTTGAGGCCGAGCAGGGCGAGGGTGCCGAGAGAGAGAAGAGTCTTCATGCGCTGATCATCTCCCCGGGGCGTTTCAGGTACAGCCGGCGGATTGCATCGGCCGCCTTGAAGGCCAGTGCGCCGACGGTGCCAGTGGGGTTGTAGCCGGGGTTCTGCGGGAAGGCCGAGGAGCCCACGACGAAGAGGTTCGGCACGCCCCAGACCTGCAGGTGCTTGTTCACCGAGCTGTTCTTCGGGTCTGCGCCCATGATGAAGCCGCCGACGATGTGCGAGGACTGGTAGGAGGTGTTGGACCAGGGGCCCTTGCGCGGCGCCGGGACGATCTGCTGCGGGTTCATGCTGCGGGCGATCTCTGCCACCTTGTCTGTGCAGTACTGCGCCATCCGCAGGTCGTTCTCCGGGAAGTCGAAGGTGATGCGCAGCAGTGGCCGTCCGTGGGGGTCGTTGTAGTTCGGGTCCAGCGACAGGTAGTTGCCGCGCGTGGTGTAGCTGCTGGCCTCGCAGCCGATGGACATATTGCTCAGGTAGCTTTCCACCGTGGCCTTCTTCCACGTCACGCCCCAGGTCGGGGTGCCTGGCGGGGTCGGGCGCGAGTCGATGGGCGCGGCGCCGATCGGAGTCACCCGCGTGCTGCCGCCACCGACGAAGCCGAGTCCGGAATGGTCGAAGTTGTCGTTGTTGAATTCGTCGATGCCCATGCCGATGGCGCCGCCACCGATGAAGGGGTTGAAGTTCTTGTCCTTGAAGAACAGCTTCACGCTGTTGGCGGTCTGGTAGGCGAAGTTGCGCCCGGTGGTGCCGGTGTTGGCGATCGGGTTGTACGGCTCGCCGACACCAGAGAGCAGCATCAGCCGCACGTTCTCGAAAATGAATGCGGCGACCACCACGATGTCCGCCGGCTGCTCCCATTCGTCGCCGCTGGAGTCGACATAGACGATGCCGGTGGCGCGGGTGCCGGTGCTGTCCAGGGTCACCTTGAGCACTTCCGAGTTGGTGCGGGCGGTGAAGTTGGGCTTGCGGATCAGCGCGGGCATGACGTTGACGATGGCGCTGGCCTTGGAATAGTTGGCGCAGCCGTAGTTGGTGCAGAAGCCGCAGAAGGTGCACGGCCCCATGGTCACGCCCAGCTGGTTGGTGTAGCCCTGGGAGGCCAGCGCCGAGGGCACCGGGAAGGGCTTGTAGCCCAGGTTGCGCGCGGCCTCGGCGAACAGGGTCGGGGCGTAGGTCTGCGCGGTGGGCGGGTTGGGGTACTCGCGCGAGCGCGCGCCCTCGAAGGGATTGCCGCCCTCGACGATGCTGCCGTTGAGGTTGCCGGCCTTGCCGGAAACGCCGGCCAGCCGCTCGAAGGCGTCGTAGTGCGGTTCCATCTCTTCCCAGGTGGTGCCCCAGTCCTGCAGGGTCAGCTCGGCCGGGACTTCCTTGCCGTAGCGTTCCTGCAGGTGGCTCGCCAGACGGAACTCTTCGGGCTGGAAGCGGAAGGTGATGCCGGCCCAGTGGTTGCCGGCACCGCCGGTGCCGTTGCCCGGGTGGAACGAGCCCCAGGAGCGCATCGGCAGGGCGGTTTCCGTTTCCTTGTTGCGCATCGTGCAGGTGTTCTGCCGGGTGCGCAGCATCAGCTCCTGGCGACGGTTGTAGCGCAGCTCGTCAGCCGCGGAGGCGAGGTTGAAGTCGGCGGCGGTGTCGCGCCACGGCCCGCGTTCGAAGCCGATGACCTCGAGGCCGGCATCGGCCAGTTCGTGGGCGACGATGGAGCCCGCCCAGCCGAGTCCGACGACCACGACATCGGTGGAAGGTAGTTTCTTGGCCATGCTGTGGTTATCCCTTTTTCGTCCAGGCGGAGCTGCCGATGATGGAGAGCGGCACGAGGTCCAGCTTCTGGTTGTGCAGGGCGATGTAGTCGCGGTAGTCGTAGCGCGCGCCGGGGAAGCCGAGCATCTTCCAGGACACCATGTCGCGGTTGCCGCCATAGATCGGGTCGGCGAAGAAGCCTTCCATGGTGTTGTCCAGCACCTGCTGGAAGAACAGCTTGGCGTCGATGCCGTCGAGGGTGATCGCGCCTTTCTCCAGGTCGGTCAGCACCTGGTCGCGCTGCTCGCCGGGCAACGCGCTGAAGTTCTTCTGGAATGTGCCCTGGCAGTACTTGCCAAGCGCCGCCAGGCCGATGCGATAGCGCTCGCGCGGCACCAGCGGCGACTGGTCGGCCTGCGCCGGCGTACCCGGCGTGAAGGGGCCGGTCATGTACAGGCGGCCGAAGTCGCCGTAGTCGCTCGTCAACTGGCGGTCGATGAACACGGCGCAGCCCGCATCCTTGCCGCTGACGCTCAGCTCATCGGCGGGGATCAGCTGCTCGACGATGGCCTCCACCTCCTTGGCCTCCTCGGCGGTGAAGAATTGCCAGCCAGGGCTGTCGTAATGCAGCGGGCCGTTATGGTCGAAGGGCAGCCATTTCGGCGTCCCGATCACGGTGGCGGCCTGGCTGCTGGCGGCGGCGCCGACGGCCAGGGATGCGGCGGAAGATTTCAGCAACTGCCGCCGGGTGAAGCCCTTGGCTTGCTTGGTCATTGAGGCTCCTGAGGCAGGTTGCGCGGGCCGCTTTCCAGCGGCGCGAGGGCCCTGCCGAATCAGTTCACGGATATGAGCACTGCCGACCGAAGAGGAAGGAGTGGCGCGGCTCGCGAAGGTACGGCGCACAGCGGTCTGGTCGCTGGCGACGGTCGTTCGTCTCTTCCACGCGCACTTCTAGACTAGAGGGGGTAACAGAATGTTGCAGAAATTTACCGAAGAAATTGCATTGTGGATTCTGCAAGAATCCGCGGGCCAGACGCTTCCGGCTGCCTGAGGAACCACGTGACGGATGGGTTGGCGCGCGGCCCGGGAGGCCTTTGCCGGGTGATCGAAGCAACCGTGGATACAGGAGCGGACGATATCCGCTCCTGTATCCAGCTCATGCCGCTGTGTGCGTCAGAGGAACATGCCGCCCGAGGCCTCCACGCGCTGGCCGTTGATCCAGCGGCTGCCGTCGGAGAGCAGGGCGGCGATCACCGCGCCGATGTCGTCCGGCAGGCCGACGCGGCCCAGGGCGGTGTTGCCGGCGATCTGCTGGTTCAACTCGGCGTTATCGCGCACGCGGCCACCGCCGAAGTCGGTCTCGATGGCGCCGGGGGCGAGGATGTTCACGGCAATGCCGCGCGCGCCCAGTTCCTTCGCCTGGTACTTGGTCAGGGTTTCCATGGCGCCCTTCATGGTCGCGTAGGCGGCGTAGCCGGGCAGCGAGAAGCGCGTCAGTCCACTGGACACGTTGAGGATGCGACCGCCGTCGGCGATCAGCGGCAGCAGCTTCTGGGTCAGGAAGAACGGGCCCTTGAGCTGGATGTTCATCAGCTGGTCGAACATCGCCTCGCTGGTCTCGGCGAAGCTGGCGTAGAGGCCGATACCGGCGTTGTTCACCAGGAAGTCGAAGTGCTGGCGACCGAAGGTTTCGCCCAGGGTGGTGCCGATCTGCTGCGCGAACGCGGCAAAGCTGGCGCTGTCCGCCACGTCCAGGTGCAGCATCACTGCGCGGCCGCCGTGCTGTTCGATCTCGGCGGCGACGGCGTGAGCTTCGTCGGCCTGGCTGCGGTAGGTGCCGATGATGTCGACGCCAGCGGCGGCGAGGTGCAGGGCGGCGTTGCGGCCAAGGCCACGGCTGGCGCCGGTGATGAGAGCGATCTTGCGGGTCATGGCGAAGCTCCTTTATCTGGGGAAGAGAGCGGGTGGGAGTGAGGGAAAGCTTATTGTTCGATTGGGTCGTGATAAACCCGTGGAAATCGGAAATACTGGTCGGCGCTGCCGAACAATGGGTGGCAATTCCCAGAGAGAGCCGCCGATGATCCGTCCCGATCTGCTACGCACCTTCGTCCGCGTCACCGAGCTGGCCAGTTTCACCCAGGCTGGCGAGCAGCTCGGCCTGCCGCGCTCCACTGTCTCCGAGCACATCCAGGCACTGGAGGAACTGCTGGGTACGCGCCTGCTGCAGCGCACCACCCGGCGAGTCACCGCGACCCAGGATGGCCTGGTCCTCTACGAACGCAGCAAGGACATGCTGGCCCAGCTCGATGAACTCCAGGGACTGTTCCGGCAGGACGGCGAAGCCCTTGGCGGCCGCCTGCGGGTGGACATGCCGACGGTGATGGCGCGCAAGCTGGTGATGCCGCGCCTGGGCGAGTTCCTCGCGCGGCACCCGGCGCTGGAGCTGGAGGTGAGCTGCACCGATCGCCGCGTCGACCTGGTGCGCGAAGGGTTCGATTGCGTGGTGCGGGTCGGCTCGGTGAACGATCCGTCGGTGGTGGCCCGCACACTTGGGCAGTTCCCGCAGGTGACCTGCGCCAGTCCCGCCTATCTCGCCGAACACGGCGTGCCGCAGTCGCTGGACGACCTCGCCGGGCACCAGCTGATCCACTACGTGACGGTGCTGGGCGCGCGGCCGCCGGGCTTCGAGTACCTGCACCAAGGCGAGGTGCGCTACGTGCCGATGGGGGGAGTGCTGTCGGTGAACAATGCCGAAGCCTACGAAAGCGCGGCGATGGGTGGGTTGGGCATCATCCAGGTGCCGATCCATGGCGTGCTCGATGACCTGGAAGCGGGGCGACTGGTGCCGGTGCTGGAGCACATCCCGCTGCCGCCCATGGATATCTCCCTGCTCTACGCCCACCGCCGCCTGCCGCAGCGGGTACGGGCATTCATGCAGTGGCTGACGCAACTGCTGGGCGAGCCCGGTGTGCTGGGCACGCCCGTGACTGCGAAGACCTAGCTGACCCAGTCGGAATTCAGGATCACGTCGCAGAAGTTGCCGCGAACGAAGTCCATATCCTTCATCGCCAGCACGTCGGCCTTGACGTTGCCGAAGGTGGTTTCCGGCTTGGCTTTGATGCCGTCGTAGAAGGCCTGCAGGATGTCCTGCTTGAACTGCCCGCCGCGCGGATGGGCAGCGACCACGGCGTCCCGCTGGGTGTCGGGGAACTGATCGTAGGCGAGACCCAGCACGTCCATTTCCACCCCGGCGGTGACCAGGGCGATCTCCGCTTTCATGTGCTGCGGGATGCCGGGCGTGGTGTGCAGCGCGATGGCGGTCCACACCGTGTCGATATCGCTCTCGGCGATGCCGTGGCTGCGTAGGAACTCTGCGGCGCAGTCGGCGCCATCCACTTCGAAGCGCTCGCACTGGCTGCAGTAGCGCGGCATCAGGCCCATGTCGTGGAACATCGCGCCGGCATAGAGCAGTTCGGCGTCGAACGTCAGCTCCTTGCGCGCACCAGTCAGCGCGCCCCAGTAGTAGACGCGGGACGAATGGTGGAAGAGCAGCGGGGTGGCGTTATCGCGGACCATCTCGGTGATGGCCTTGGCGAGGGTGCTGTCGGGGACTTTCACGCCGTTCAGGTCGAGGCTCATGGCGGGCTCCTGGGCTGGATTTCCAAGGCGCGAAGCGGGCTGCGTCGCGCTCCATGCCATTGGAATTCCGCAGCCATCGGGGAACAACAGGGGCGAGGGAGCGAATCCGGACAGCCATGCATCCTTTGCTGCCAGAGCCTGTTTGCCGGCCATATCGCCTTGATGCGTCGGCCGGAAAACTTGTCGTTTTTCATCAAGAGTGGCCGCAGGCGTGCCCCTAGATTTGTCCTCGAACCGAGCCGCTGGCCACCCCGCCAGAGAAAGCCAGAGAAAGCCGAGGAGAATCGAGCATGTCATCCATCGAGAGCCTGAAACTGCCTACTTCCATCGACGGCTGGGACCGCCAGGACCCGGAGCAGGCCTTCACCCTGCCGTCGCGCTACTTCTACGACGAGGCGCTGTTCGCCGCCGAGCGCGACAATATCTTCCTGCGCTCCTGGCATGTCGCCGGCCACCTGAGCGAGTTCGCCGAAGTCGGGCAGTTCGTGGTCTGCGACCTGTTCGACCAGAGCATCGTCATTGCCCGCAGCCGTGGCGGGGAAATCCGCGCCTTCCACAACGTCTGCCAGCACCGCGGCAACCGCCTGCTGGAGGCGCGTCGCGGCAACACGGGCGGTATCGTGCGCTGCGCCTACCACTCCTGGTGCTACGAGATGGATGGCTCGCTGCGCAGTGCGCCGCGCTGCGAGCGCATCAAGAACTTCGACAAGGAGGAGTTCGCCATCCCGCAGGTACGCCTGGAAGAACTGGGGGGCTTCCTCTACTTCAACCTCGACCCCAGCGCGCCTTCGCTGGCCGAGCTGTTCCCCGGCGCGGATGCCGAGATGCACCGGGTGTTCCCCCACCTCGCCGACATGCGCCTGATCGAGGAGGCCGACGTGATTGTGCCGGCCAACTGGAAGGTGATCATGGACAACTCCATCGAGGGCTATCACTTCAAGCTCTCCGGGCCGTGCCATATCGACCTGGCCAGGTTGATCGATTTCAAGGGCTACCGTCTGAGCAAGCGTGACAACTGGTGGACCTACATCGCCCCGGCGAATCTTGAGGCCGGCGAGGCCTATGGGGTGAAACTGCGCAGCGACCTCAACCCCGACGAGTGCTTCTTCAACATCGGCATGTGGCCGAACAACACCTTCTACACCTTCCCGTTCTCCGAGTTCCTCGGCACCTTCATCATGGTGCCGCTGGATGCCGAGCGCTCGCTGTTGCGCTTCGGCTACTACTCGGCCAACGCGCAGACCGCCGAGGTGAGCAAGGCCTGCATGCGCTGGATGAACGAGGAGCTGGGGCCCGAAGACATCGCCCTCAACATCAGCGTGCAGAAGGGCCTGCGCTCCATGGGCTACGACCAGGGGCGCTACATGATCGACGCCGAGCGCAGCAACGAGAGCGAGCACCTGGTGCATCACTTCCACCGCCTGGTGTTCCAGGGCATCCACGGCGCACAGCTCTGAGGAATGGCGATGGACTACGACTACGTCATCGTGGGTGCGGGCTCGGCCGGTTGCGTGCTGGCCAACCGCCTGGGTGCCGACCCGACCGTGAGCATCCTGCTGCTGGAAGCGGGGCCGGCCGATAGCAGCTGGACCATCGACATGCCCTCGGCGGTCGGCATGGTGGTCGGCGGTACGCGCTTCAACTGGAGCTACAGCAGCGAGCCCGAGCCTTACCTGGACGGCCGGCGCATCGCCACGCCGCGTGGGCGAACCCTGGGTGGATCGTCCTCGATCAACGGCATGGTCTACATCCGTGGCCATGCCCGCGACTACGACGGCTGGGCGGCCCAGGGCTGCGAGGGCTGGGATTACCAGCGGGTGCTGCCGTACTTCATCCGCTCGGAGAACCACGCTAACGGCGCCGATGCCTACCACGGCGACGCGGGGCATCTGCACGTCACGCCCGGCGACATCGACACGCCGCTGTGCGCCGCGTTCGTCGCAGCGGGCGAGGAGGCGGGATACGCGCGCAGCGCCGACCTCAATGGCCATCGCCAGGAGGGCTTCGGTCCGGTCGACCGCACCACGCGCCGGGGCCGGCGCTGGAGCACTGCGCGCGGCTACCTGAGCGAGGCGCTGCGGCGCGGCAATGTCACAGTGGCGACCGACGCGCTGGCGCTGCGCATCCTCTTCGAAGGCGAGCGCGCGGTGGGCGTGGAGTATGCGCAGAGCGGCCGGACGCTGACGGCGCGGGCCGAACGTGAAGTACTGCTGACGGCCGGGGCGATCAACTCGCCGCACCTGCTGATGCTCTCGGGCGTTGGCCCGGCAGAGGCGCTGCGCGCGCTGGGCATCGTGGTGAAGCATGACCTGCCCGGCGTCGGCCGGCGGCTCAACGACCACCCGGACAGCGTCGTGCAGTTCCGCTGCAAGGCGCCGGTGTCGATCTACCCCTGGACCCGCGCACCGGGCAAGTGGTGGATCGGCGCGCGCTGGTTTGCCAGCCACGACGGACTGGCGGCGAGCAACCACTTCGAGGCCGGTGCCTTCATCCGTTCCCGCGCCGGCGTCGAGCACCCGGACCTGCAGCTCACCTTCATGCCGCTGGCAGTGCAGCCGGGCAGCGTGGCACCGGTGCCGGACCATGCCTTCCAGGTTCACATCGACCTGATGCGTCCCACCAGCCTGGGCAGCGTAACCCTGCGCAGCAGCGATGCACGGCAGGCGCCACGCATCCTCTTCAATTACCTGCAAAGCGAGCAGGACCGTGCCGACATGCGTGCCGGCGCGAGGCTGGTGCGCGAACTGATGCAGCAACCGGCGATGCGTGCCTTCGCCGGCGAGGAACTGACGCCCGGCCCGCTGGCCCGCAGCGACGCCGAGCTGGACACCTGGGCGCGGCGGGTGACCGAGACCGGCTACCACGCCAGCGGCACGTGCAAGATGGGCCCGGCCAACGATCCCGAGGCGGTGGTCGATGCGCAGCTGCGCGTGCACGGGCTGCAGGGGCTGCGCGTGGTGGATGCGTCGATCATGCCGAGTATCGTCAGTGGTAACACCAATGCGCCGACAGTGATGATTGCCGAGAAGGCCAGCGATATGATCCGGGGGCTGCCGCCACTGCAGGCGGCCAACGTCCCGGTCTGGCTGCACCCGCAATGGCACAGCCGGCAGCGCTGAGGAGTCCGCATGGCCAGTGTTTCACCGCCTTCCCGGTTTCGCCGCGAGCCCTTGCGCGTCGCGCTCCTGCTGCTGCCGTCGTTCCCCGGCCTGGGGCTGGCGGCGGTAGTGGAGCCGCTGGCCATCGCCAACTGGCTGGGCGGCGAGGCGTTGTTCGAATGGCAGCTGCTGTCGCTGGACGGCGAGCCGGTGACCGCCAGCAACGGCCTCACCAGCGCGGTGCACGAGGCCATCGACGCGGAGCGCGGCTGGGATGCCTGCTTCGTCATCGCCAGCTTCGATGTGCACAAGCACGCGCGCAATCGCCCGCTGAAAAGCTGGCTGCGCCGGCAGGCGGCGTTCGGCACCACGCTGGCCGGCATCGAAACCGGCACCGAACTGCTGGCCGCCGCCGGCGTGCTCGACGGCTACCCGGCAGCGGTGCACTGGGACAACCTGCAAGGCTTCCAGGAGAGCTACCCGAAGGTCCAGGCCCGCGCGCAGCTCTACACCCTCGACCGCCAGCGCCTGACCTGCGCCGGAGCCAGCGCCATCCTCGACCTGATGCTGGGCTGGATCGGCCAGCGGGTGGACGCCGACCTGTCGCGGGAGATCGCGATGCACCTGCTGCTGGGCGAGACTCGCGAACCCGGCGCGCACCAGCTGCAGGGCCGGCAGAGCGACGCCCACGCCCATGGCGGCAAGGTGCGGCGCGCCATCGCGCTGATGGAGCAGGCGCTGGAGGAACCGCTGGAGTGCGACGCCATCGCCGAGCGTGTCGGCCTCTCGCGGCGCCAGCTGGAGCGCCAGTTCAAGCAGCACACCGGGCTGTCGCCGCTCAAGTACTACATCGTCCTTCGCCTGGGGCGCGCGCACAGCCTGTTGCAGCAGACGCGCCTCAGCGTCGCGCAAGTGGCGGCCAGTTCCGGGTTTGGCTCACTGGAACACTTCTCCCGTGCCTACCGCGCGCACTTCGGTTGCCCACCCAGTGCCGACCGCACCCAGACCTACAGTGCCCCGGTGATGCGCCAGCCGCTGGGGCGGGACTCCTGACTGCGCGTTGTCCGCTCCTGCGCAGGCCTGAGACTGCGTTTCTGCAGGAGCGGACCAGGCCCGCGATCACGCCCATGGGGCGCTCCCACAGGGATTCGCGGGTGCTTCACTCGGCAAACTCCGGCTCGCTCTCCAGCAGCATCTCCCGCAGCGCGGCAAAGTGCCGTTCGGCAACCCCCGGATAGTCCAGCCACTGGCCCATGGTCTTGCGCGCCACCTCGTCACTGGCGATGCGCAGCGGTCGGCCGGTCGCCAGGGCGGTGAGGTAGACCTCGCAGGCACGCTCGAAGTAGTAGAGGTCATCGAAGGCCTGGGCCACGCTGGGTGCCGCGACCAGCACGCCGTGGTTGCCCATCAGCAGGATCGGCTTGTCGCCCAGCAACCGGCTGACGCGCTCGGCCTCGTCGCCCAGGCCCATGCCGTCGAAGCCTTCGTCGATGACCACGCGCTCGAAGAAACGCATGCTGTTCTGCTCGATGGGCGGCAGGCGCGAATCCGCCAGGCAGGCGAGGGCGGTAGCGTACTTCGAGTGCACATGGAGGATGCAGCGTGCCTGCGGGTTGTTGCGGTGCAACGCACCGTGCAGGGCCCAGGCGGTAATGTCCGGTGCGTCCGGGCGGTCCAGCGCGTCGGGGTCGTCGGCGTGCAGGCGCAGCAGGTCGCCGGCGCGCATCCGCGAGAAATGCCGGCCATAGGGGTTGATCAGGAAGTCCCGGCCATCGGCGGACAGCGCCAGGCTGAAGTGGTTGGCGATGGCTTCGTGCAGGTTCAGGCGCGCGGCCCAGCGGAAGGCGCAGGCGAGGTCGATGCGGCCCTGGCGCTCAAGGCCGATGTCGAGGGTGCGGCTGGCAAGGGTTGGCATGGCGGCTCCGGGTTCGATGCCCGTGCCGGGCTGGCCGGGCCTGGTTCCCGAGTCTAGAGGCGGCGCGCCGCCGCACTTGATGCGGAACGACCGAGGCTGCCGCTCGACCGGTCGCCAGCCCTAGACGAACTGCGCCGCCGCGTAGCCCGACGCCCAGGCCCACTGGAAATTGAAGCCGCCCAGGTGGCCGGTGACGTCCAGCACTTCGCCGACGAAATACAGGCCGGGGGATTTCAGCGACTCCAGGGTCTTGGAGGACACCTCGCGGGTGTCGACGCCGCCCAGGGTGACTTCCGCCGTGCGGTAGCCCTCGGTGCCCGCCGGCACCAGTTGCCAATCGCCCAGGCGCTCGGCAATCACCTTGAGCTCAGCGGGCGTGTACTGCTTCATGGGCTTGGAGACGAACCACTGTTCGGCCAGCAGGCCGGCCATCTTCTTGGTGAACAGCTCGCCCAGCAGCGTCTTCAGCTCGCTGTTGGGGCGCTCGCGCTGCTGCTCGGCCAGCCAGACCGGCAGGTCGATGCGCGGCAGCAGGTCGATGCTGATGGTGTCGCCGGGCTGCCAGTAGGAGGAAATCTGCAGGATCGCCGGGCCGCTGAGGCCGCGGTGGGTGAACAGGATGTTCTCGACGAAGCTCTGGCCGTTGCAGCTGACGCGGCAGTCCTCCACCGAGGTGCCGGACAGCTCGGTGCACAGGGCCTTGAGTTGCGGGTCGGTGATGGTGAAGGGCACAAGGCCCGCGCGGGTCGGCAGCACGCTGTGGCCGAACTGGCGGGCGACCTGGTAGCCGAAGCCGGTGGCGCCGAGGGTCGGGATGGACAGGCCGCCGGTGGCGATCACCAACGATTCGCAACGGACCAGGCCGAGGCTGGTCTGCAACTGGTAGCCGCCTTCGTCGAGACGGGCGATCTCGCTCACCGAGGTGTCCAGGCGCAGGTCGACGCCAGCCTGGTCGCACTCGTCCAGCAGCAGGCCGAGGATGTCGCTGGACTTGTTATCGCAGAACAGCTGGCCGAGCTTCTTCTCGTGGTAGGGCATGCCGTGCTTGGCCACCAGGGCGATGAAGTCCCACTGGGTGAAGCGCGCCAGCGCCGACTTGCAGAAATGCGGGTTCTGCGAGAGGAAGTTGACCGGCTCGCAGTACATGTTGGTGAAGTTGCAGCGCCCACCACCGGACATGAGGATCTTCTTGCCGGCCTTGTTGGCGTGGTCGATCAGCAATACCTGACGACCGCGCGCGGCGGCGCTCATGGCGCACATCAGTCCCGCGGCGCCGGCGCCGATGATGATGACCTGGGATGTGAGCACGGCGGATTCCTCGTGGACGAGCGCCTCAGGCGGCGCAAAAGCCGCGCATCTTACCCCAAGGGCGGCGGCGCCGGCTGCCCGTGCCCGACCGCGCGTCGATTGGGCATCGGCTGCGAAAGCAGGCTTCCCGATCGGTGCCGGGCACGTCGGGATATCCCCGGGGCGCGTTTGTCCGGATAATGCCGGGCAGTTCGCTTTCTACTTTTTCGTGGTAATGCCCGCATGGAAATCAAGGTCAATTTTCTCGACAACCTCCGACTCGAAGCCAAGTTCGACGACTTCACGGTGATTGCCGACCAGCCCATTCGCTACAAGGGTGATGGTTCGGCACCGGGTCCATTCGACTACTTCCTGGCTTCCTCGGCGCTGTGCGCGGCTTACTTCGTCAAGCTCTACTGCCAGACCCGCGACATCCCCACGGACAATATCCGCCTGTCGCAGAACAACATCGTCGACCCGGAGAACCGCTACAAGCAGATCTTCAAGATCCAGGTGGAGCTGCCAGCGGACATCTCCGAAAAGGACCGCCAGGGCATCCTGCGCTCCATCGACCGCTGCACGGTGAAGAAGGTGGTGCAGACCGGCCCGGACTTCGTCATCGAGGAAGTCGAGAACCTCGACGCCGACGCCCAGGCCTTGCTGATGCCGAGCACCGCCGCTGGCGCCAGCACCTATATCCAGGGCAAGGACCTGCCGCTGGAGCAGACCATCGCCAACATGTCGGAGATCCTCGCCGGCCTGGGCATGAAGATCGAGATCGCCTCCTGGCGCAACATCGTGCCCAACGTCTGGTCGCTGCACATCCGCGACGCGCAGTCGCCGATGTGCTTCACCAACGGCAAGGGCGCCACCAAAGAAAGCGCGCTGGCCTCGGCGCTGGGCGAGTTCATCGAGCGGCTGAACTGCAACTTCTTCTACAACGACCAGTTCTGGGGCGAAGAGATCGCCAACGCGCCGTTCGTGCATTACCCGGACGAGCGTTGGTTCAAGCCGGGCGCGAAGGACGCGCTGCCGGATGAGATCCTCGACGAGCACTGCCTCGAGGTCTACAACCCGGACGGCGAACTGCGCGGCTCGCACCTCTACGACACCAACTCGGGCAACACCGAGCGCGGCATCTGTTCGCTGCCGTTCGTGCGCCAGTCCGACGGCGAGACGGTGTACTTCCCGTCCAACCTGATCGAGAACCTCTACCTGTCCAACGGCATGAGCGCCGGCAACACGCTGGCGGAGGCGCAGGTGCAGTGCCTGTCGGAAATCTTCGAGCGCGCGGTGAAGCGCGAAATCCTCGAAGGCGAACTGGCCCTGCCGGACGTGCCGCCGGAGGTGCTGGCCAAGTACCCGGGCATCGTCGCCGGGATCAAGGGCCTGGAAGAGCAGGGCTTCCCGGTGCTGGTCAAGGATGCCTCGCTGGGCGGCGAATTCCCGGTGATGTGCGTGACCCTGATGAACCCGCGCACCGGCGGCGTGTTTGCTTCCTTTGGCGCGCACCCGAGCTTCGAAGTGGCGCTGGAACGCAGCCTCACCGAGCTGCTCCAGGGCCGCAGCTTCGAGGGCTTGAACGACCTGCCGCGACCGACCTTCGAAAGCCAGGCGCTGACCGAGCCGAACAACTTCGTCGAGCACTTCATCGACTCCAGCGGCGTGGTGTCCTGGCGCTTCTTCAGCGCCAAGGCTGATTACGACTTCGTCGAATGGGACTTCTCCGGCCGCGGCGACGACTCCAACGTCCAGGAGGCGCAGACCCTGTTCGGCATCCTCGAAGCGCAGGGCAAGGAGGTCTACATGGCCGTGTACGAGCACCTGGGTGCCACGGCGTGCCGCATCCTGGTGCCGGGCTATTCGGAAATCTACCCGGTGGAAGACCTGATCTGGGACAACACCAACAAGGCGCTGGCGTTCCGCTCGGACATCCTCAACCTGCACAGCCTGAACATCGTCCGCCTCAAGTCGCTGCTCAAGCGCCTGGAAGCCTGCGAGGTGGACGAGTACACCGACATCACCACGCTGATCGGCATCGAATTCGACGACAACTCGGTCTGGGGCCAGCTGACCATCCTTGAGCTCAAGCTGCTGATCAACCTTGTGGCGAAGCGCTTCGAGACGGCCAAGGAACTGGTGGAGATGTACCTCCAGTACAACGACAACACCGTTGAGCGCGGCCTGTTCTACCAGGCGCTCAACGCGGCGCTGGACGTGCACCTGGACGAGGAAATGGAGATGGCCGACTTCGAGGCCAACTTCCGCCGCATGTTCGGCAACGAGCGCATGGACGCGGTGCTCGGCTCCCTGGACGGCAGCGTGCGCTTCTACGGCCTGACGCCCACCAGCACCAGGCTCGAAGGCCTCGACAAGCACCTGCGCCTGATCGACAGCTACAAGAAGCTGCACCAGGCACGGGCCAGGGCAGTAGCGGCCGGTCGCTGATCCGGGGCTTGCGGAAAGGGCACCTTCGGGTGCCTTTTTCATGTCCAGCGCAGGGCGCGCGACCCTGATCCGCCTCCCGGCATGCCGCTCGACCGGTCGTCCGGTGTGGCGCGAAAGTCCGCCTAGACTTGTCGATTCCGTCGTCGCCCAGGCGACCAAGCTGCATGCCGGTCAAGCCGACCGCGCGAGAATCAGGAGATTCACCATGCCCAGCCTGCAACGCGTCACGCCCTGCCTGTGGTTCGACGGCAAGGCCCAGGAAGCGGCCGAATTCTATGTCGGCATCTTTCCCAATTCGCGGATCGTCCAGACCGCCTATTACCCCGAGGCCGAGAAGGACCGTCATGGTGGCGTGCCCGGCTCGGTGCTGACGGTGGAGTTCGTGCTGGATGGCCAGACGTTCATCGCGCTCAACGGCGGGCCGGCGTTCAACTTCACCGAGGCACTGTCGCTGCAGGTGATGTGCGACAGCCAGAAGGAGATCGACCACTTCTGGGACAAGCTCGGTGCGGGCGGCCCGGCAGAGGCGCAGGTCTGCGGCTGGCTGAAGGACCGTTACGGGGTGTCGTGGCAGATCTGCCCGCGGCACGTCGGGGACATGGTCGCCGACCCGAACCCGGCGAAGGCCAGCCGCACGCTGCAGGCGGTGATGGGCATGAAGAAGCTGGACATGGCCGCCATCGAGCGTGCCCATGCCGGCAGTTAAGGCAGACAACTGAACCCGAACAGGCAGAGGAGGGCGCGCGGCATGTTCAGCCACATCACCGTCGGCACCAACGATCTTCCGCGCGCCATCGGGTTCTATGGCCAGGTGCTTGGCGCCCTGGGGATTGTCCTCACGGCGCACCGTCACCAGCCGGAACGGGCGATCTTCGCCCATCCCGACAGCGACGTGGTGTTCTGCGTCTACGAGCCGCTCGACGGTGAGCCAGCCTGCGTCGGCAATGGCAGCCTGGTCGCCTTCGAGGCGCGCACGCGGCACCAGGTCGACAACTTCCATGCCCGTGCCGTGCGACTGGGCGGTGTCGACGAAGGGCCGCCGGGGCTGCGCCTGAACTACTCGCCGACCTACTACGGCGCCTATGTGCGTGACCTGGACGGCAACAAGCTGTGCTGCGTCTGTCACCTGGACGAGTGAAGCGGCGCCAGGGCGCTAGAATGCACACACGTCAGCAGCGCACCGAGAGGAATCCATGACCGCCGCCAGCTACTTCGCTCCGTTGCTTTCCGTGGCCCTGCTGTGGGCCGTGGCGGTGGTCACGCCCGGGCCGAACTTCTTTACCACGGCGCGCATCGCCGCCGTGCATTCGCGTCGTCACGGGCTCGTCGCTGCGCTGGGTGTGGCCTGCGGTACCGTGGTCTGGGGGCTGGCCGGCGGGTTGGGAATCAAGTCGCTGTTCAGCGCCGCTCCCGCACTGTACCTGGGCTTCAAGCTCGCCGGCGGCGCCTACCTGATCTACCTGGGCATCCGGTTGCTCAAGCGCAAGGCGCCGGCCGATGACGGCGAGAGCCTTGTCGAGGTGGCCCGGCAACGCAGTGCGTTCTCGGCCTTCCGCCTTGGCTTGCTGGGCAATCTGACCAATCCCAAGACCGCGCTGTTCGTCGCCACCCTGTTCGCCACCGCCATGCCGGCCTCTCCGTCGGCGCCGCTGCTGGCCATGGCCATCGGATTGATGGTGACACTGTCCCTGAGCTGGTACTGCTGCGTGGTCCTGGTTTTCGCCAGCGAACGCATGGCGGGCGTGTACCGGCGTTTCCGTCGGGCACTGGATCGCTTCGCCGGCTGCTGCTACCTGCTGTTCGGCGCGCGGATGGTCGCGAGCCACTGACAGCGCGCCCTGCCAGAAAATTCGAACCTGGCCACGTGACGACCCGTCCAACTCCCTGAGCGCCGCAGTCAACCGGCACGCACCGCTTGCCTGGCTGCGGTACCGCTATGCGGCGAGGGTGCGCTCGCCGGACAGGGAGAATCTGCGATGGTCACTCACTACAAGGTCAAGGGTCACCTGGCTTGCGGGCACGCGGGCAAGCACCTGGAGTCCACCAGCGAGCTGAACCGGGTGAAATGCCGGAGCTGCCGCAACACCGAGGTCTACAAGGAGGCTCGCCGCACTGCGCGCAATGCGGCGCGTCGTGCCCAGCGCAAGGCCCGCGCCGAGGCCGTGCACAACGACTGGCGCAGCTTCTGGGAAAAGCGCCTGGCCGCCATGCCGGGCAGCCAGCGCCTGCCGCGCGGGTTCCAGGACCAGCCGTTCGTCTGAGGCGGGCGTGAGGAGGAGGCAAGGGGGCATGCATGCCCGAGCGTAATGCTCGGGAAAGTCGTGCTAGCATCTGCCCCGGCCCCGAATCCTCCTGCGGCGCTGGCAACCCGCCAGCGTCGCCATCCCTCACAGAAGGACCCAAGCAATGGCTCAAGTTACCCTCAAGGGCAACCCGGTTTCCGTCGACGGCAAGCTGCCGCAGAAAGGCGAACAGGCTCCGGCCCTCTCGCTGGTCGCCGGCAACCTGTCCGACGTCACCCTGGACACCTACGCTGGCAAGCGCAAGGTGCTGAACATCTTCCCCAGCGTCGACACCCCGACCTGCGCTACCTCCGTACGCAAGTTCAACGCCGAAGCGAGCAAGCTGGCCAACACCGTGGTGCTGTGCATCTCCGCTGACCTGCCGTTCGCCCAGGCGCGCTTCTGCGGCGCCGAAGGCCTGGAGAACGTGGTGAACCTGTCCACCCTGCGTGGCCGCGAGTTCCTCGCCAACTACGGCGTAGCCATCGCCGACGGCCCGCTGGCCGGCCTGGCCGCCCGCGCTGTCGTCGTCCTGGACGAGCAGAACAAGGTGCTGCACAGCGAGCTGGTAGGTGAAATTGCCGACGAGCCGAACTACGCCGCTGCCATCGCCGCCCTGGCCTGATGGTGCTGCCGCTTTCGTGAGAAAGCCGGGCCGGCCCGCCAGGGTCGGCCTGCCGGGTCGGGAACCCGTCCGGCCAATCCGGGTCGCAATGCCCCGGTAATTCGTAACTCCCGGTAAATCAAAGGTAAATAGCGGGTAAAGAGACTTTGCCTGTGGCCTTGCTGTGCTTATCGTTCAGCCTCGCTATTCTCACTTCTTTGCGCCAAGCCCCCTTTTCGACAAGACAGAGCCTCATGACTGCAAGCAACGGATCGCCCTCGAAACTTCGTACCCTGCGCCCCTGGCTCATCACCGCGCTGCTGTTCGCCGCCGTGGTCGGGCTGATCATGTGGCTGCACTCGACGTCTTCGGGGGCACCGGCGGCCCAGGGTGGGCGCGGTGGGCGACCGGGCCCGGGGCAGATGGCTGCGGGGCAGGGCGGCACGGCGGTAACTGTCAGCGTCGCGCCGGTGGTCAAGGGCGACCTGCCGGTGCACTACCACGCACTGGGCACGGTGACGGCCTATAACACCGTCAACGTCCGTGCCCGGGTCAGCGGTCAGTTGGTCAAGGTGCCGTTCCAGGAAGGCCAGGAAGTGAAGGCCGGCGATGTCCTCGCCGTGATCGACCCGCGTCCGTTCCAGGCTGCGCTGGACCAGGCCCAGGGCACCCTGCTGCAGAACCAGGCACAACTGAAGAACGCGCAGATCGATCTGGCCCGCTACAAGGGCCTGTACGCCGAGGACTCCATCGCCAAGCAGACCCTGGACACCCAGGAAGCCCAGGTCCGCCAGTTCGAAGGCACCCTGAAGACCAACCAGGGCCAGGTCGCCGACGCCAAGCTCAACCTCGAGTTCACCCAGGTGCGTGCGCCCATCGCCGGTCGCGTCGGCCTGCGCCAGGTGGACGTGGGCAATCTGGTCACTTCCGGCGATACCACGCCGCTGGTAGTGATCACCCAGGTCAAGCCGATCTCCGTGGTGTTCAGCCTGCCGCAGCAGCAGCTGGGCACCATCGCCCGAGAGCTGTACGGCAACAAGCCGGTGCCGGTCGAGGCGCTGGACCGCAACCAGAACCAGACCCTGTCCACCGGCGTGCTGAAGACCCTGGACAACCAGATCGACACCACCACCGGTACCGTCAAGCTCAAGGCCGGCTTCGAGAATGACGACCACAAGCTGTTCCCCAACCAGTTCGTCAACGTGCGCCTGCTCGCAGAAACCCTGCCCGGCGTACTGACCATCCCGGCCAACGCCGTGCAGCGCGGCAACGACGGCACCTACGTCTACCTGGTCGGCGAAGAGAGCAAGGCCAAGCGCCAACTGGTCACCCTGGGCACCAGCGAGAGCGAGCGCGTGGTGGTGACCGAGGGCCTGAAGGAGGGGGATCGTGTCGTCGTCGAAGGCACCGACCGCCTGCGTGACGGCACCCGCATGAACATCGCCACCTCCGACGAGAAGGCCCGCGCTGCCGCCACTGAGGAGGGCGACAAGTCCACTGCCAAGCCATTCGGCTCGGACACGCCGGTCCAGGACAGCGGTAAGAGCGAATGAACCCGTCCCGCCTGTTCATCCTGCGGCCGGTCGCCACCACGCTCCTGATGGTGGCGATCCTGCTGTCGGGGATCATCGCCTACCGCTTCCTGCCGATCTCGGCGTTGCCGGAAGTGGACTATCCGACCATCCAGGTGGTGACCCTGTATCCCGGCGCCAGCCCGGACATCATGACCTCCTCGGTGACCGCGCCGCTGGAGAACCAGCTGGGGCAGATCCCCGGCCTGAACGAGATGTCGTCCACCAGTTCCGGCGGCGCCTCGGTAATCACCCTGCAGTTCAGCCTGCAGATCAACCTCGACGTGGCTGAGCAGGAAGTCCAGGCGGCGATCAATACCGCGCAGAGCCTGCTGCCCAAGGACCTGCCGAACCAGCCGGTGTACAGCAAGGTGAACCCGGCGGATGCGCCGATCCTCACCCTGGCGGTGATGTCCCCGGACATGCCGTTGCCGCAGATCCAGGACCTGGTGGACACGCGCCTGGCACAGAAGATCTCGCAGATTTCCGGCGTCGGCCTGGTCAGCATCAGTGGCGGCCAGCGCCCGGCCGTGCGCATCCGTGCCAACCCCTCGGCGCTCGCCGCCGCCGGCCTGAGCCTGCAGGACCTGCAGACCACCGTCACCAACAACAACCTCAACGGCCCCAAGGGCAGCTTCGACGGCCCGACCCGTTCCTCGACCCTGGACGCCAACGACCAGCTCAAGTCCGCCGACGCCTACCGCGACCTGATCATCGCCTACAAGAACGGCTCGCCACTACGCGTCCGTGACGTGGCGAGCGTGGAGGACGACGCCGAGAACGTGCGCCTGGCCGCCTGGGCCAATACCTCGCCCGCCGTGGTGCTGAACATCCAGCGCCAGCCGGGCGCCAACGTCATCGAAGTGGTGGACAGCATCAAGAAGATGCTCCCGCAGTTGCAGGCCACCCTGCCGGGCAGCCTGGAAGTGACGGTGCTCACCGACCGCACCACGACCATCCGAGCGTCGGTGGCGGATGTGCAGTTCGAGCTGTTCCTCGCTGTCTGCCTGGTGGTGATGGTCACCTTCCTGTTCCTGCGCAATATCTCCGCGACGCTGATCCCCAGCTTCGCCGTGCCGCTGTCGCTGATCGGCACCTTCGGCGTGATGTACCTCGCCGGCTTCTCGATCAACAACCTGACGCTAATGGCGCTGACGATCGCCACCGGCTTCGTGGTGGACGACGCCATCGTCATGGTGGAAAACATCGCCCGCTACCTGGAGCAGGGCGATCCGCCGCTGGAGGCCGCGCTCAAGGGCTCGAAACAGATCGGCTTCACCATCATCTCGCTGACCTTCTCGCTGATCGCGGTGCTGATCCCGCTGCTGTTCATGGGGGACGTCGCGGGCCGGCTGTTCCGTGAGTTCGCCATTACCCTGGCGGTGGCGATTCTCATCTCGGGCTTCGTTTCCCTGACGCTGACGCCGATGCTCAGCGCCAAGCTGCTGCGCCACGTCGAGCCGGAGAACGAGGGCCGCTTCGCCCGTGCTGCCGGGCGATTCATCGACAAGATGATCGAGCGCTACGCCGCCGCCCTGCGCGTGGTGCTCCGCCACCAGCCGCTGACCCTGCTGGTGGCCATCGCCACCGTGGTGCTTACCGCACTGCTCTACATCTTCATGCCCAAGGGGTTCTTCCCGGTGCAGGACACCGGGGTGATCCAGGGCATCGCCGAGGCGCCGCAGTCGATCTCCTTCCAGTCCATGGCCAGCCGCCAGCAGGACCTGGCGAAGATCGTGCTGAAGGACCCGGCGGTGGACAGCCTGTCTTCGTTCATCGGCGTCGACGGCACCAACGCCACGCTCAACACCGGGCGCCTGCTGATCAACCTCAAGCCTCACGCCGAGCGCGACGTGACCGCCAGCGAGGTGATCCACCGCCTGCAGCCGGAGCTGGACCAGATCGCCGGCATCAAGCTGTACATGCAGCCGGTGCAGGACCTGACCATCGAAGACCGCATCGCCCGCACCCAGTACCAGTTCACCCTGCAGGACGCCGACCCGGATGTCCTCGCCGACTGGGTGCCGCGCCTGGTGGATCGCCTGCAGCAACTGCCGGAGCTGGCCGACGTGGCCACCGACTGGCAGGACAAGGGCCTGCAGGCCTACATCAACATCGACCGCGACACCGCCTCGCGCCTGGGCGTGAGCCTGTCGAACATCGACAGCGTGCTGTACAACGCCTTCGGCCAGCGGCTGATCTCCACCATCTTCACCCAGGCCACGCAGTACCGCGTGGTGCTGGAAGTGGCGCCGGAGTTCCAGATCGGTCCGCAGTCGCTGGAGAACCTCTACGTGCCGTCCAGCGATGGCACCCAGGTGCGCCTGTCGAGCCTGGCGAAGGTCGAGGAGCGCCACACCCTGCTGGCGGTCAACCACATCGCCCAGTTCCCGGCCGCGACCATCTCCTTCAACCTGGCCAAGGGCGTCGCCCTCGGCGAGGCGGTGCAGGCGATCCGCGACGTCGAAGCGCAGATGGAAATGCCGGTCAGCCTGCAGGGCAGCTTCCGTGGTGCGGCGCAGGCGTTCGAGGCCTCGCTGTCCAATACCCTGCTGCTGGTGCTGGCTTCCATCGTCACCATGTACATCGTGCTGGGCATCCTCTACGAGAGCTTCATCCACCCGGTGACCATCCTCTCCACACTGCCCTCGGCGGGCGTGGGCGCGCTGCTGGCGCTGATGCTCTCGGGGCAGGACATCGGCATCGTGGCGATCATCGGCATCATCCTGCTGATCGGCATCGTGAAGAAGAACGCGATCATGATGATCGACTTCGCCCTGGACGCCGAGCGCAACGAGGGCAAGCCGCCCCATGAGGCGATCTACCAGGCGTGCCTGCTGCGCTTCCGGCCGATCCTGATGACCACCATGGCCGCGCTGCTCGGCGCGCTGCCGCTGATGCTCGCCGGCGGCGCCGGCGCCGAACTGCGCCAGCCGCTGGGCATCACCATGGTCGGCGGCCTGCTGGTCAGCCAGTTGCTGACCCTGTTCACCACGCCGGTGATCTACCTGTATTTCGACCGTCTCGCCGCGCGTTGGGCCGCCTGGCGTGGCCGCCACGGCCTTGACGTGAACAGCATCGACCCGGCGGAGCGTGGCTGATGGGCGGCCTGTCTCGCCTGTTCATCCTGCGCCCGGTCGCCACCTGCCTGCTGACCCTGGCGCTGATGCTGGCTGGCGCGCTGTCGTTCAGCCTGCTGCCAGTGGCGCCGCTGCCCAACGTCGACTTCCCGACCATCCTGGTGCAGGCCTCGCTGCCCGGCGCCAGCCCGGAAACCATGGCCTCCACGGTGGCGACGCCGCTGGAGCGCTCGCTGGGGCGCATCGCCGGGGTCACCGACATGACCTCCAGCAGTTCCCTGGGCAACTCCACCATCATCATCCAGTTCGACCTGTCCAAGGACATCGACGGCGCGGCGCGCGAGGTGCAATCGGCGATCAACGCGGCCATGAGCTTGCTGCCTTCGGGGATGCCGAACAACCCGACGTACCGCAAGGCGAACCCGTCGGACATGCCGATCATGATCCTCACCCTGACCTCGGATACCTATACCCGCGGGCAGATGTACGACCTGGCCTCGACCATCGTCTCGCCCAAGCTGGCGCAGGTGAAGGGCGTGGGGCAGGTGAGCATCGGCGGCTCCTCGCTGCCGGCGGTGCGCGTCGATGTGAACCCCGACCAGCTCAGCCACTACGGCATATCGCTGGACACGGTACGTACCGCGATCAACAACACCAATGCCGACGGGCCCAAGGGCTCGCTGGAGTTCGGTGAGCGGCACTGGCAGGTGGATTCCAACGACCAGCTGCGCAAGGCCAGCGAGTACGCCCCACTGATCGTCCACTACAACGCCGACACCGGTGCGGCGGTGCGCCTGCGCGACGTGGCCAAGGTCACCGACTCGGTGGAAGACGTGCGCAACGCCGGCTTCTCCGACGACCTGCCGGCGGTACTGCTGATCATCACCCGTCAGCCCGGCGCCAATATCATCGAGGCCACCGACGCCATCCACGAGCAACTGCCGATCATCCAGGATGTGCTCGGCCCGCAGGTGAAACTGTCGGTGATGGACGACCGCAGCCCGTCGATCCGTTCCTCGCTGGAAGAGGCCGAACTGACTCTGATCATCTCCGTGGTGCTGGTGATCCTGGTGGTCTACCTGTTCCTGCGCAACGGTCGCGCCACGCTGATCCCCAGCCTCGCCGTGCCGGTGTCGCTGGTGGGTACTTTCGCGGTCATGTACCTGTGCGGCTTCTCGCTGAACAACCTGTCGTTGATGGCGCTGATCATCGCTACCGGTTTCGTGGTGGACGACGCCATCGTGGTGGTAGAGAACATCGCGCGGCGCATCGAAGAGGGCGATCCGCCGATCCAGGCTGCCATCCGTGGTGCGCGGGAAGTGAGTTTCACCGTGCTGTCCATGACCCTGTCGCTGGTGGCGGTGTTCATCCCGCTGCTGCTGATGGGCGGCATCACCGGTCGCTTGTTCCGTGAGTTCTCGGTCACGCTGGCGGCGGCCATCCTGGTGTCGCTGGTGGTTTCCCTGACGCTGACGCCGATGCTCTGCGCGCGCCTGCTCAAACCCATGGAGCGCGGTTCGATGAAGGCGTCGGTGGAGCGCCAGAGCAACCGCTATTTCGTTGCCTTCATGCAGCGCTACCGAGCCAGTCTGACGTGGGCGCTGGAGCATTCGCGGCTGATGGTGATGATCATGCTCGGCTGCATCGCGCTGAACCTGTACCTCTTCGTGGTGGTGCCCAAGGGATTCCTGCCGCAGCAGGATTCCGGGCGCCTGCGCGGCTTCGCGGTGGCTGACCAGAGCATCTCGTTCCAGGCGCTGGACAAGAAGATGGCGGAGTTCCGCAAGATCCTCTCCGAAGACCCGGGCGTGGAGAATGTCGTGGGCTTTGTCGGCGGCGGGAAATGGCAGTCGAGCAACACTGGCTCGTTCTTCGTCACCCTGAAGGACATCACCGAGCGCGATTCCGCAGAAACCATCGTCAACCGCCTGCGCAAGAAACTGGCCCAGGTCCCCGGCGCCAACCTGTTCCTGGTGGCCGGCCAGGACGTGCGCATCGGCGGTCGCCAGGGTAACGCGCAGTATGACTTCACCCTGCGCAGCGATGACCTCAACCTGCTGCGCGAATGGGCGCCGAAGGTCGAGGCGGCGATGAACAAGGTGCCGCAGATCGTCGACGTGAGCAGCGACGCCCAGGACAAGGGCGTACAGAGTCGCCTGGTGATCGACCGTGACCGCGCGGCGAGCCTGGGGGTGAATGTCGCGGAAGTGGACGCGGTGCTGAACAACTCCTACGGCCAGCGCCAGGTCTCGACGATCTTCAACCCGCTGAACCAGTACCACGTGGTGATGGAAGTCGCCCAGCCGTACCAGGAAACGCCCGAAGAGCTGCGCCAGGTCTACGTGATCAACAGCGAAGGGCAGCGCATCCCGCTGTCGGCCTTCACTCACATCGAGCCGAGCCGCGCGCCGCTGGAGGTCAACCACCAGGGCCAGTTCGCCGCCACCACCTTCTCCTTCAACCTCGCCCAGGGCGCGCAGATCGGCCCGGCACGCGACGCGATCCTGGCAGCGGTGGAACCGATCCACCTGCCGATGGAAATCCAGGCCACCTTCGAAGGCAATGCCGGCGCGGTACAGGACACCCAGAACGACATGCCGTGGCTGATCCTGCTGGCGCTGGTGTCGGTCTACATCGTGCTGGGCATTCTCTACGAGAGCTACGTGCACCCGCTGACCATCCTCTCGACGCTGCCGTCGGCGGGCGTCGGCGCACTGCTCACGCTGATGCTGTTCCGCACCGAGCTGTCGCTGATCGCGCTGATCGGGGTGATCCTGCTGATCGGCATCGTGAAGAAGAACGCGATCATGATGATCGACTTCGCCCTGGACGCCGAGCGTACCCTCGGCCTGTCGCCGCGCGAGGCCATCCTCGAAGCCTGCATGAAGCGCTTCCGGCCGATCATGATGACCACCCTGGCCGCCATTCTCGGCGCCTTGCCGCTGATCTTCGGCATCGGCGGCGACGCCGCGCTGCGTCGCCCGCTGGGCATGACCATCGTTGGCGGCCTGATCGGCAGCCAGTTGCTGACCCTGTACACCACCCCCGTCGTCTACCTCTACCTCGACCGCCTGCGCCATTGGGTCAACAAGAAGCGCGGCGTGCGCACCGATGGCGCCCTGGAGACACCCGTATGATCCGCTCCCGTTCCCTTCTTTCTCCGATGGCGGCCCTGGCGCTGGCCGTGGCCCTGGCCGGTTGTGCCATCGGCCCGGACTACCAGCGCCCCGAGCTGACGGTGCCCGCCAGCTTCAAGGAGGGCGAGGGCTGGCAACTGGCGAAGCCGCAGGACGGCTTCAACCACGGCGCCTGGTGGGAGCTGTACGGTGATGCCACGCTGAATGACCTGCAGACCCGCCTGGTCGCTGCCAACCAGACGCTGGCGCAGTCGGTCGCGTCCTACCGCCAGGCCCAGGCGCTGGCCAAGGGTGCGCGCTCATCATTCTTCCCCACCATCAGCGCAGACGTCGGCAAGACCCGTTCCGGGCAGGGCACCGGCAGCGGCGGCAGCGTGCGCCTGCCGGACGGCTCCACCGTCAGCAGTGGCGGCGGCAGCAGTTCGATCAGCAACAGCTACTCGGCAAGCCTCGGCGTGAGCTGGGAGCTGGACCTGTGGGGCAAGCTGCGTCGCCAGTTGGAGGCAGACAATGCAAGCATGGACGCCAGTGCGGCGGACCTGGCCAATTCGCGGCTTTCGCTGCAGTCGCAGCTGACCCAGAACTACCTGCAACTGCGCGTGATGGACCAGCAGATCAAGCTGCTCAACGACACCGTCACCGCCTACCAGCGCTCGCTCAAGCTCACCGAGAACCAGTACAACGCCGGCATCGTCACCAAGGCCGACGTTGCCCAGGCGCGCACCCAACTGAAAAGCACCGAGGCCCAGGCCATCGACCTGAAGTACCAGCGTGCGCAGCTGGAGCACGCCATCGCCGTGCTGGTCGGCGTGCCGCCGGCACAGTTCAGCCTGGCTGCGGTGGATGCGGTGCCGAGCCTGCCGAATGTGCCGGCGCTGCTGCCGTCGGAGATACTGCAACGCCGCCCGGATGTGGCCTCCGCCGAGCGCCAGGTGATTTCCGCGAACGCCAAGATCGGCGTCGCCAAGGCCGCCTGGTTCCCCGACCTGACCCTCACCGCCGCCGGCGGCTACCGCAGCGGCAGCTTCCAGAACTGGATCGAGACACCCAACCGCTACTGGTCCATCGGCCCGCAGTTCGCCATGACGCTGTTCGATGGCGGGCTGATCGCCTCCCAGGTCGAGCAGGCCGAGGCGAGCTACGACCAGACCGTCGCCAACTACCGGCAGACCGTCCTGGACAGCTTCCGCGAGGTGGAGGACTACATGGTCCAGCTCAAGGTGCTGGAGGAGGAAAGCGGCGTGCAGCAGGAAGCGCTGGACTCCGCTCGCGAGGCATTGCGCCTGACCACCAACCAGTACAAGGCCGGCACCATCGACTACAGCAACGTGGTCACCACCCAGACCAGCGCGCTGTCCAACGAGCGCACGCTGCTGACCCTGACCGGTAGCCGCCTGACCGCCAGCGTGCAGCTGATCGCCGCGCTGGGCGGTGGTTGGGATGCGGCGAAGATCGCCGAGGAAGGGCAGGCGACGCGGGACTGAGCCGCGTCAGCCCTCGTTCTGTGAACTCGGGGAATCCACAAGCGATTCACTCCCCAGCGACGTGACGCCTTCTGGCTGATCGGCGCTATGCCGCGCTGGCGTCGGCAGCGACCCGGCAGCGGAGCGGGCATCAGCCGCTGAAGCGTCGCGCCGTGGTGTAGCTGCGCTGCCAATAGTGGTTGTCCAGCGAATCGATGCGAATGGTCTTGCCGGTGCTGGGGGCATGGATGAAACGGTTGTCGCCGATGTACAGGCCCACGTGGCTGGTACTGCCTTCGCCGTTCTGGTTGAAGAATACCGCGTCACCCGGTTGCAGCTCATCGCGGTGCACTTCGTTGTGACGCTGGGCAATCATCGAGTGAGTGGTGCGCGGCAGCGTGCGATTGGCGATGCTGCGGTACAGGTAGACCAGCAGGCCGCTGCAATCGAAACCGTCTTCCTCGGTCTGGCCGCCCCAGCGATAGGGCGTACCGATCAGCTCGTGGGCGCGCGCCACGATGCGCGAGGTGTTCGCCGGGCGTGGGGTCGCGCGGATACTGGATTGTGGTCCAGGTGCCCGGGCACTGGCGGGGAGGAAGGTCCGGTCGATGGCGGAAACGTCGAAGCGACGCCAGTCCGGGGCGTCGAGATCATCGGCGAGGGCGGCCGATGCGCCCAGGGTGCAGAGCAGGTAAAGCGGAAGCCGGAGAGGGCGCACGTCGAGTCACCTCAGGGTGAACGGTGGAGACGGGCGCCATCTTAGGAATGGCTAGGGGCGGTCGATGTAGGAAATCTCCAGTAGCTCTGAAGGTGGATTCCACAGGGGATGATCGGTCGCTGCTCAACGGGCGAACAACTGCCCGATATCCTTGAAGGCCTTGAACTCCAGGGCGTTGCCGCAGGGATCGAACAGGAACAGTGTCGCCTGCTCGCCCACCTGCCCCTGGAAGCGCACATGGGGCTCGATGACGAACGGCGTGCCGCGCTCGCGCAGCCGTTGCGCCAGGCGCTCCCAGTCCTCCCATGGCAGCACGACACCGAAGTGCGGCACCGGCACGTCGTGGCCATCGACGGCGTTGGTGTGCGCCGCCTCCTGGCTGGCCGTGCGCGGATGCTCGTGGATCACCAACTGGTGGCCGAAGAAGTCGAAGTCCACCCATTGGGCGCTGCTGCGCCCTTCGGCGAGGCCGAAGACCTCGCCATAGAAGCGTCGGGCCAGGGCCAGGTCGTAGACGGGGATGGCCAGGTGGAAGGGCGATAGCGCCATGGACGTACTCCCTGTCAGGTTCAGGCCGGGACGGCCAGCAAGCGGCTGATGGTGGCCTTGGCCGCGTTCATCTGGCCTTCGCGGGCGAGGCGGGTGAATTCCAGCAGGGCATGTTCGTGCTCGGCGAGGTCGTCGAGGATGTCACGGTCATCGTCATCGCCCTGGTCGGCCAGGCTGTCGTAGCGCTGGACGTAGGGCTCCACCAGTACTTCGAGCTTTTCCAGGGTCTGCGGCCAGTCGAGCCCCAGCCAGTCGGCGGCGCGTTGGCGGCCCTGGGCGGCAGCGTGCGCGGTGTCGCCCAGCGGCAGCCCGTGGCGCTGCAGCAGCCGCGCCATGCGCAGGCCGGTCTGGCGTTCCAGTCGCGCCAGCAGGAGCATCGAGGACGCGCCCTCCGGCAGTTGCTCGGCCAGGCCGAGGAAGAAGTTTTCGCCGCGGACTTCGCCGAGGTAGGCAGCCTGCAGTTCACTGGCTTGTCGGTGCATGCGTCGGTCCCCTTTGCTGAATGGGACCAGCCTAGACGATGTGTGCCGGGCATCGAACCCGGCATGTCGTGTCTGGGCCAGAACGGGTCGTTCAGCGTTCGAAACCGTAGTCGCGCTCGACCCGGCTGATGCGCACGCGGAAGGCGCTGTACCAGTCGCGTCGGCCAGCCTGCTGGGCCATGCGGTGCTCGGCCTGCTGCTTCCAGTGGCGGATCGCTGCTTCATCGCGCCAGTAGGACACGGTGATGCCCAGGCCGTCGGCACCACGGGCGGACTCGACGCCGAGGAAGCCATCCTGCTGCGCGGCCAGCTCCAGCATGCGCTCGGCGGTGGTGCCGTAGCCGTCGTCCAGCTCGGTGCGGTAAGAGGTGAAGGTCACGGCGTAGTAGGGCGGCTGTGGCGTGCGGGCGATCATGCGGGGCTCCCGGCGATGGACCGTGGGTTGGACTCTCGGCTGGTTGCGTGGCGGAACGCGGCTGACAGCAGGGCTTCGGCCAGCGGCACGGCAATGCCGGCCAACGCCTTGCGCTCGGGCTGGAACAGGGTGGCGAGGAAGAACGGATGGTCGGTGGCTTCCAGCGCGCGGATGCTGCCGTCCTCGCCATTCGCGCAGGCGCGCAGCGATCCGCCGAACAGATCTTCCTGGAACGCCGGATTCACCCCGTAGCTGCAGCGATAGCCCTCGCGGATCTCCGGCAGTCCGTAGATCGCCGCCAGGTGCGAGCCGGGGGAGAGGCGAATGGTTTCGCTGACCTCCACTAGCGAACAGGGCAGGGCATGGACCACCGGCCGCTTCGCCTCCGGGTCCGTCTCGGCGTGGGCGGCGTCGCTCCAGCCGAGGACCCGGCGGGCGCGCTCCAGCAGGGCATGCTGGAAGCCGCCGCAGGTACCGAGGAATGGCACCTCGTGCTCACGGGCGAAGGTGATCGCGCGCAATGCGCCGTCGGTGCTCTGGTAGGGGCTGCCGGGGATGCACCAGAAGCCGGAGTAGGGTTCCAGATCCAGGCCTTCGGCGAGACGCGGGGTATCCAGCCAGTCCACGCGCAGGGTGCCCGAATGCGGCAGCAGCGATTGCTGCAGGGCGAGAGGGATCGCCCAGTGGGCGGTGACGCGGCTGTCACGGTCGCCGATCAGGCCAATCCGCAGTGGTTTGCGACGTTTTCCCATCCTTTGATCCCCCAGGCGTCGTGGCCCTCTGGCGGGCCTGCAGGAGGCAATTTATAGTTGCGCAGGTGCAATCGAAAATGGGCGATTGCGCAACCTTGGAGTGCGTCGATGCAATACCGTCTGGAGTACGCCGATCTCGCCCTGGTGTTGGCGCTGGTGCGTGGCGGCAGTCTTGCCCGTGCCTCGGAATTGCTAGAGGTAGACGTCTCCACCGTATTCCGTGCGGTACGCCGGCTGGAGAAGGCGCTGGGCACCGCGCTGTTCGAGAAAGGCCGCAATGGCTACCTGGCCACCGCCACCGCGCAGCAACTGGCGACCCAGGCGGAACTGGCCGAGCAGGCACTGGAAGCGGCACGCCTGGGCCTGGAGCAGGGCCATGACGTGCTCAGCGGCACCGTGCGCCTGACCTGTTCCGATACCGTTCTGCAGGGTTTGCTGCTGCCGGCCCTCGCACGCTTCATGAAGCGCTACCCGGCGCTGAACCTGGAACTGACCACGTCCAACGCCTTCGCCAACCTCAGCCGTCGCGACGCCGACATCGCTTTGCGCCTGACCAGCGCGCCGCCGGAGCATCTGGTCGGGCGCAACCTGGGCGAGGTGCACTACGTGCTCTGCGCGCACCGCGACTACCTCGCCGAACAGGGCGAGCGTCCCTGGCAGGAACTGAGCTGGATCGCCCCGGACGAGTTTCTTCCCGACCACTCCAGCGTGGCCTGGCGTCGCCAGGTATTTCCGGCCGTGGTGCCGGCCTATCGCTGCAACAGCATGCTCTCGGTACTTGATCTCTGCCGTGCGGGCCTGGGACTGGCGGCGCTGCCGGCGTTCCTGCTGCGCCCCGGCGACGGCCTGCAGGTGCTGGAGCCGGAACTGCCGGGATGCAGCACGCATCTCTGGTTGCTCACTCGCCCGGACTGCCGCGCGTTGCGGGCGGTGGTGACGCTGTTCGAGGAGTTGGCTGGCAGTATCCGACTGACCGCCTGAATGAAAAGACCCCGCTCGAAGGCGGGGTCTGTCCTACCAATGACGGTAGTGGCTGGGCGGGCCGTAGTAGCCCGGTCCGTAATACCGCGGCGGTCCATAGTAGCGGGGCGGGCCGTAGTAACGAGGGCCCGGGACCACCACCACGGGGCGGTAGACCGGCTGGTAAACAGGTTGGTAGACCGGCACCGGCTGGTAGTACACCGGTTGCGGCGGGTAATAGGCCACCGGGGGCGGCGGAGCGTAATAGGGGGCCGGCGCGGGTTGCGAGCCGGCGACCACTGCACCCCCGACAACGGCACCGACCACGGCGCCGATCGCGGCGGCATCCGTATGGCTGTTGGCCGCGGCCTGGCCAGCGAGGGCGAGGCCAGCGCAGAGCAGGGCGATCTGGGGGAGACGGTGAAGCATGATGCACCTCCTGAGGAACCCGGCGAGGAACCAGGTATCTATGAGACATCGGCCTCGAACGAATCGTAACGCCGCCGGTGTAAAGGTTGTGTAAATGGCGCCGTACGGCTCTGCGACGGGCATTGCATGTATCAGCCTGCAATACATCCATCGCGCTGCCGCAGTCTTCGGGCTGGTAAGGTGGCGCCTTTCGCGTTTTTTCCGGAGCTTTTCCAGAGCTCTTTTTCACATGCACCAGGGAGACCTTCCATGCCCTTCAATCGAGTGACCTTGCTGTCGCTTCTCGCTGTTGCCGCGCTCGCCGGTTGCAGTTCCAAGGATTCCTCGTCCGATGCCGCCCAGCCGGCCGCGGACAGTTCGCCGGCCATGACCGGCACCTGCAACGCCAAGGCGGTGCAGTCGATCGTCGGCAAGGTCGTCACCCCGACCCTGACCGAGGAAGCCCGTCGTGACGCTGGCGCCAGCGTCGCCCGCGTGCTCACTCCGCACCAGCCGGTGACCATGGAATACAACTCGCAGCGCCTGAACATCGATGTCGATGACAGCCAGGTGGTGAAGCAGGTCTCCTGCGGCTGAGCCGAACGCGCCCATGAAAAAGCCCCGCCTAGGCGGGGCTTTGTCGTTTCCGGTCGCAATCAGCGATTGGCAGGCTTGTGGATGACCCGCAAGGCCTGGGTGCTCTGGTTGACGCACTCCTCGTAATTGCCGGCCTTCTTCGCTGCCTCGGCCTTGGCGATGTACTCGTGGACGACATTGACCTTCACGCCGGAAGCGTTGGTGCTGGCGGTCTTGAGGAAGTCGTTGAGCTGCTGCAGGTTGCCGTCGCACAGCTTGCTGTCAGCGAAGGCCGGTACGGAAAACACCATGGCCAGGAGCAGGGCGTACTTTTTCATGCAGTTTCTCCTTGCATATCGGATGCCGAATCGAAGAAATTCGAAATTACGTTAGCTTGCTAACTATCGACAAGCGCTCTCCCTGCGAATTCACTCCATTTCTGACGCTAGTCAGGAATTCTTCGATCTGCTGTGTCGCTGGTCAGATGGCACTGAACTTCCGCTCCAGGCCCTGGCGGCGGAAATGCTCGATCACGTAGTCGACGAATACCCGGGTCTTGGCCGGCAGCAATTTCTGTGCGGCGTAGTAGAGCGCGGTGCTGCCGGCGTCCACGTACCAGTCGGGCAGCACACGCACCAGGCGGCCACTGTCGAGGTAGGGCACGGCGTGCTGCATGCTCACCAGGGTCACGCCCAGGCCCATGAGTGCAGCGACGCATGCGGCTTCCGGATCGCTGAAGGTCATGCGCTCCTTCAGTGCGATCGGCGCCTGGGCCTGCTGGCGGTTGGTCAGCGGCCAGGGCCGCACGCGGCCGGTCTGTGGCGAGCGGATGCGGATGCCGTCGTGGCTGGGCAGGTCCGACGGATAGCGGATCGCCGGGCGCCCCTGGAGGTAGGCGGGCGAGGCCAGCAGCACCATGTGCGCCGGACACAGCTTGCGTGCTACCACGCCCGGGGGCAGTTCGAAACCGCCGCCGATGGCCGCATCGAAGCCTTCGGCGATGAGGTCGACCTGGCGGTTGTCGAAGTGCCAGTCCGGGCGGATCGCCGGGTAGCGCCCGAGAAAGTCCCCCAGTAGCGGCAGGATGTAGTCGCGGCCGAATACCAGGCCCATGCTCACCTTCAACATGCCGCTGGGTTGGCCGTCAGCGCTGGCCAGGTTGGCGATGGCGCTTTGCAGGCTGGCCAGCCCGCTGCCGGCCTCGTCGAGAAATCGCTCGCCCGACTCGGTCAGGGCCAGGCTGCGGGTACTACGCTGGAACAGCCGCACGCCCAGGTTGTTCTCCAGCCGCGCCACGCTCTTGCTCACCGCTGCGGGAGTCAGGCCCAGGCGTCGAGCGGCGGCGGCAAAGCTGCCGGCTTCGGCGCTGCGGACGAAGCATTCGATACTGATCAGGCTTTCCATGGATGGTATTCCGGACGTTTTGTATCGACTGAATATAGCGATTACTGGCTACCGGGTCAGGAGTTGGAGCGCGAAACTGGCCTTGTCGAAACTACTCCCCACTGATTCCTGGAGACACGAAATGACCACTACTCAATCGCTCACCGGCAAAGTCGCTTTCGTACAAGGCGGCTCCCGCGGCATCGGCGCCGCCATCGTGCAACGCCTGGCCCGTGAAGGCGCCGCCGTGGCTTTCACCTACGTCAGCTCGGCGCAGAAGGCCGAAGACCTCGCCGCCAGCATCGAAGCCGCCGGCGGCCGCGCCCTGGCGCTGAAAGCCGATAGCGGCGATGCCGCTTCGGTGCAAAGCGCCATCGACACCGCCGCCCAGCGCCTGGGCGGCATCGATATCCTGGTGAACAACGCCGGCGTCCTGGCCATCGCTCCGGTGGAAGAATTCAGCCTGGAAGACCTCGACCGCACCCTGGCGGTGAACGTACGCAGCGTCTTCGTCGCCACCCAGGCCGCTGCGCGGCACATGGGGCAGGGCGGGCGCATCATCACCATCGGCAGCACCAACGCGGATCGCATGCCCTTCGGTGGTGGCGCGGTCTACGCCATGAGCAAGTCGGCCATCGTCGGCCTGACCAAGGGCCTGGCCCGGGACCTCGGCCCGCGTGGCATCACCGTGAACAACGTGCAGCCCGGCCCGGTGGACACCGACATGAATCCGGCCGACAGCGACTTCGCGGCATCCCTGATGGACCTGATGGCGGTCGGCCGTTATGGCCGCGCGGAAGAAGTTGCCGCCTTCGTCGCCTACCTGGCCGGTCCGGAAGCGGGCTATATCACGGGCGCCAGCCTGACCATCGACGGCGGCTTCGGGGCTTGATTGGCTGCGCGTTGGCATAACCGCGTCGAAAGATGCCCGGACTGCTCATTTGCACTCTGCAAACGCTGCGTCCGTGGCATTTTTTGCCGTGTTCTGCTCTGGCTCGCGCCATCAGGCTCGGTCTCTGCTCTGGATGTTCCAGTGTTCGGCGGTGCCGGCGAGTTTCTCCGAGAGCATCTCCACCTGTTCATAGAGACGCAGGGTTAGCCAGTAGAAGCCCTGCTTCTCGAAGGAATCGGTCAGGTTGTGCGGCCGGGCGGGCAGGTAGTCCAGGCCCTGGCAGGCCTGCACCAGTTTGCTGGTGCGGCTGAATTTCAGCGCATGGGCCGATTGCAGGAGCAGGCGACCGATGATCTGCCGGTGCGCGTCGAGGCTGGCCGGCACCGGCTCTATCTCCCCGGCCTCGGCGGCGAACTGGCGCGAGGCGATCAGCGATTCCAGGGTACCCATGATCGCGCGGTGGATGCGCTGGATGATCTCCAGCTCGCGCAGTGGCATCGCCGTCTCGCGTGACACCGGACCCAGGTGCGCGCGTGACGCCACCAGGCGATGGTCCAGCTCCTCCAGTTGACGGGCGAAGTGCTCCGGGGTGAAGTCGTGGTTGGACGAGAGTTGCCCGTACATTCGCGCGCAGGCCCGCAGGTTGTCCGAGAGCAGGTAGCGCCAGACATAGACCGCCCGCAACGGGTAGATCTGCGAGAACACCAGCGCCACTGCGACGCCGATCAACACGTTGGCCGAGCGCCACAGGCCTTCGTTGAAACCGGTTTCACCGGGGCCGGCGACGATGCACAGGGTGATCCCCGCCAGCAGCGCGACATAGCCGGGCCGGCGGATCGCATAGAAAGCGGAGGCCGCGCCCAGCACCGACATCACCAGGTAGGTGAGGGTGAGCGAACGGGTCTGGTCGTAGATCGCGATCACCCCCAGCCCCAGCGCCGCGCCGACCAGGGTGCCGATCACCCGCTCGTAGGACTTGCCGCGAATCGTTCCCTGGTGCACCAGTCCGCCCATCACCACCAGCACCGTCACCGAGGCCCAGAGGCCGTGGGGCAGCTTCAGCGCGCTGGTCAGCAGCATCGAGGTGAGCAATGCGAGGCCGACGCGCACGCAGTGGATCCAGGCAGCGTAGCGATAGCGGGTGTAGGGGTTGGCCAGGCGGCGGAACGGCAGGGTGAGGATCGAGGGTTGCTTCGCCAAGGGAAGCGGCTCCTGTGCGGGCGGTGGCGATGCTGCAAGGTTAGCCGCTCTCGGCCGGATCGGGCGGCCTTGGGTCAATCTCCCGGCTACTGCTGGCCGACGAAGTAGTAGTCGCGCTGGCCCACGCGGAAGTGTTGCAGCACGCTCAGGGGCGCTTGCGGCACGGTTTCGCTTTCCAGCAGGACGATGTGTTCGCCCGGCTGACCGAGGAAATTCGTCAGTTCCTCGCGGCTCTGCAGGGCCGGCAGCAGGCTGCGGCTGTAGAACACGCCGGCGCCGGCCAGGCGCTCACTGGGCTGGAACAGTGCGACCTGGCGGCCGGCCATCTGGTGCTGGCGAATCCGCTCGGTCAGCGGCAGGAAGGACTCCTGCTGATCAGCGCGGGGCTCGATCCAGGTCGCATAGCTCAGGTAGAAGACGGGCACCAGCAGCGCCAGGAGCACGGCGGCGCGGCGCATCCGTACCGAGGCACGGGCCTGCCAGCGCGACAGGAACCCGTGGCTGTACTCGGCGGCGATCACCGCCGCCGCCGGGGCCAGCGCCATCAGGTAGACCATGCGCTTGCTGGAGGCGAGGGTGAGCAGGGCGAACTGCGCGGCCAGCCACAGGCAGAAGAACAGCAGGTAGCGGTCCTGCGCCAGGCGTTTGCGGAAGTGCCAGAGGCCCAGGTAGAGCAGGATGTTCCAGGGCAGGAACGCCTGCGGCAGGCGCACCAGGTAGTAGTAGAAGGGTTCGAAGTGGCCGGCCTCGCTGAAGGAGCCGCTGAAGCGCCCGACACTGTTGGTCCAGAGGATCTCCTGCAGGGCGGCGCTGCCGCCGTCGCGATAGAGGAACAGCAGCCAGGC
>CBIGPF010000013.1:0-59445 GCA_966191535.1 uncultured Pseudomonas sp.
TCCCGCTTCTTGTCTCGGACTCGAATGAGAATTTAATTACATCTTCAATGGTGTCAATTTCGTAGTCCATGATGGTCGTCCGCAACTATATGAAAGTCACGGTAGAACTGGTGCTCTTAGTGTCAAATGCAATTACTATAAAAAGGAGATTCGGCTCTTCGTAACTTATTGATAAGTCAGTAAATAAATTTTGCTACCGTTCGTCAGTGTCTGGAAAACTTTCACGCGCTGTTCCAGTTCTATGTGGCCGACGGCAAGCTCAGCTGCCAGCTGTACCAACGTTCGGCCGACATCTTCCTCGGCGTGCCCTTCAACATCGCCAGCTACGCGCTGCTGACCCTGATGGTCGCGCAGGTTGCTGGCCTTGCGCCGGGCGAGTTCATCTGGACCGGCGGCGACTGCCACCTGTACGCCAACCACCTGGAGCAGACCGACCTGCAGCTGACCCGCCAGCCGCTGCCGCTGCCCACCATGAAGATCAACCCCGAGGTGAAAGACCTGTTCGACTTCCGCTTCGAGGACTTCGAGCTGGTCGGCTACGAAGCCCATCCGCACATCAAGGCGCCGGTCGCTGTCTGACCTGCCATCGATGAGGAAAAGGCCGGCGAAATGCCGGCCTTTTTTGTTTTCGCGTAGTGGTTAAGCAGGAACATCGGGCTTCCTCTGAAAGTCCGTGCCTGGGGGCGCCCTCTCCCTTCAGGGAGAGGGCGGGGGAGAGGGTTGCCCGAGGACAGATGCATCCCTACACCCCACGAAACATTGTGCATGCCTGCAGCATTCATCCTGTGAATAACTGTTTCGCCTGGCGGTACGAGGTTCCATGGGGCTGCGTCCCGTTGCTATGCTCCCCCGGCTGGCCGCCGCGCAGCGGCCAACGGATTTTCCGCACTACAACGACAAGACCGGGGACCGTCATGCAGCCTTTCAGCTTCGCCACCACCGCGCAGATCCTCTGCGAAAGTGGCTCCGCCGCCCGCCTGGGTGAACTCTGCCGCGAGCGCGGCGCCCAGCGCGTACTCATCGTCACCGATCCCGGCATTACCCGTCTGAACATGCTCGACGGCGTGCTGCCGGGCTTCGCTGCCGCGGGCGTAGGAGTGGAAGTCTTCGACCAGGTACTCGCCGATCCGCCGGAAAGCATCGTGCTGGAGGCCGCCGACCAGGCGCGCCGGATGGCTGCGCAGCTGGTGATCGGCTTTGGCGGCGGCAGCTCGATGGACGTCGCCAAGCTGGTAGCGCTGCTGGCCCACCCGCTGGCGACGCAAGGTCTGAAGGACGTCTTCGGCGTCGGCAACGCCCGTGGCCCGCGCCTGCCGCTGATCCAGGTGCCGACCACTGCCGGCACCGGCTCGGAAGTGACGCCCATTGCCATCGTCACCACTGGCGAGACCACCAAGATGGGCGTGGTCAGCCCGCACCTGCTTCCAGACCTGGCCGTACTCGACGCCGACCTCACTCTCGGCCTGCCGCCGGCGGTCACCGCCGCCACCGGTATCGACGCCATGGTCCACGCCATCGAGGCCTACACCAGCAAGCTGAAGAAGAACCCGCTGTCCGACCTGCTGGCCCGCGAGGCGCTGCGACTGCTGGCGCTGAACCTGGATGAAGCGGTGCATAACGGCCGCAACCGCGAGGCGCGCCAGGCCATGTTGCTGGGCGCCTGCCTGGCCGGACAGGCCTTCGCCAATGCACCGGTCGCCGCCGTACACGCGCTGGCCTACCCGCTGGGCGGGTACTTCCACATTCCCCACGGCCTGAGCAACGCGCTGGTGCTGCCTGAGGTGATCCGCTTCAACGCACCCCACGCAGGCGCACTCTATGCCGAACTGTCACCGCTGCTGCTGGGCGAGCGCCTGCGCAGCGACGCCGACCGTACCGAGCAGTTCATTGCCGAGCTGGCCGACCTCAGCCCGCGCAGTGGCTTGCCGTCGCGCCTGCGTGACGCTGGCGTGCCGGAAGACAGCCTGCCGCGCCTGGCCGCCGATGCGATGTTGCAGCAGCGCCTGCTGGTGAATAATCCCCGCGAGGTCAGCGAGAGCGATGCGCTGGCCATCTACCGAGCCGCCTTCTGAGAACGTCATGAGCGAACAGCATCCCAGCCGCGCCGACTACGCGCACTTCCAGCCGATCACCACGCGCTGGCACGACAACGACATCTATGGCCACGTGAACAACGTCACCTACTACGGCTTCTTCGACACGGCGGTGAACACCTACCTGATCGAGCGCGGTGGCCTGGACATCCATGACGGCGACGTGGTGGGTTTCGTGGTCAGTTCGAGCTGCGACTACTTCGCGCCGGTGGCCTTCCCCGAGCGCGTCGAGGTCGGCCTGCGGGTCGGCAAGCTGGGCAACAGCTCGGTACAATACGAGCTGGCGATCTTCCGCGAGGGCGAGGAACTGGCCTGCGCGGCGGGCAAGTTCGTGCATGTGTTCGTGGATCGGACGAGCAATCGGCCGGTGTCGATTCCGGCGCCGCTGCGCGAGGCGATGGACGTGCTGGTCCGCACCTGACCTGTGGCCGACACGGACAAGGTCTCCTCCTGCACCTTTGCGGACCGGTAGGGGCGACAGGTTTCTCACCAGCCCATCGGATAATGCTCGATCCGGCACGGCCGGCTGTTGCCGTCGCCCTTGCAGATGCCGTCCAGGTACTGATACCGCATCCACACCCTTTGTCCAGCCGCAGGCCAGTGCTGGCGCGGGATGCGGCTCTGCCAGTCCGCGCTTTCCGGCTCGAAGGCAATGACGTCGCCCGGGCTCGGGCACTCGGTACCCGCCGAGCGCGGCTTGGCGGAGGCGACCCGGCCTTCCAGTCCACGCACGGGCGGCTTCAGTGCGCCGGTGATCTCCACTTCCAGCTGGCAGACCTGCCAGTCCCCGGCGTACGCGGCCTGTGCGGCGCAGAGCGTCAGCAGCAGTCCGGCGGCAGCGAGAGCTTTCACGAGTAACTCCTTGTCGGCAGTGATCCTTCCCCGCCAAGCCTATACCAGCCTCGCGGATGACACGGGGCTTGTCCCGGGCAGCGCGTCCGGCCTATGCTGGCCGCCGGTCGGCAGTTCACCCAGGCGTCGCCGCCTCCGTATGGAGAGCGCTAAACCTGCCACGCGGTTCCCCGCACTGTTGACGATCCGACACACTTTCCCCGTGCCGCATCGGAATACGGCGACCCCCGATAACCTCCTGCGCGAGGTCTTGGCACGCAACGAGGATTGCACTGTGTCCAGGCAACGCTTGCCCTACCACGCTCCCGACATCTCCGCCCTGGCGAAATCGCTGGCGCGCCAGCTCGACGATTCGCCCGAGCGCCCCGGCCATGTCGAACTGCTCAACCTGCTCGCCCGCGCGGTGGGTTTCCGCAACTACCAGGCGCTGCGCGCCAGTCATCAGGCCGAGGCGCGCCTGGCCCGCGAGGCGGAGCCCGAGGTCGTGGTCGATTTCCGCCGCGTCGAGCAATGGCGACGCTACTTCGATGACGCCGGCTGCCTGCAACGCTGGCCGAAGAAGCACAGCCACCGCGACGCCTGCCTCTGGGTGCTGTGGTCGCGGCTGCCGGCGCGGCAGCGCTGGAGTGAGCGGGAGCTCAACGAACGGCTGCGCGCCCAGGAACGCCTGGGCGACCACCTGTTGCTGCGCCGGGCGCTGGTGGATGGCGGCTGGCTCGCGCGAACCGATGACGGTGGCGAGTACCGACGTATCGAACGGCGCCCACCTGCGGAATTGGGGGCGTTGCTGTCCTGCTTGCCGGCCTGCGCCTGATGTTGAGGCGCTGAACGAAAAAGCCCGCCAATAGGCGGGCTTTTTCTCACGGGCATCCGTCAGTCGTCGTGATGCTTGTGTTTGTGCTTGTAGTGGCCTTTGCCCTTGTGATGACTGTTGTTGCTGCTGTGATGGTCATCGTTGTTGTCATCGGCCAGGTGGTTGCCCAGCGCGCCGCCGGCAGCACCGCCCAGGCCTGCGCCGATGGCGCCACCGGTGGAGCCGCCGACCTTGTTGCCGATGACCGAGCCGCCGGCAGCACCCAGGCCGCCGCCAATGGCCGCCTCGGTCTTGTTGCCGTTCTTCGCGCCCATCGCGCCGCCAGCTGCACCACCTACGCCAGCACCGATGGCCGCGCCGGTGGAGCCGCCCAGGGCGCCGCCGACCACGTTGCCGAGGGCGCCACCGATACCGCCGCCGACGGCGGATTTGGTGTCGTCGGCCATGGCGTGGCTGGCCAGCAGAGCCAGTGCCAGAACAGAAAGAGTCTTACGCATGTTGCGAACCTGAAGGTAGGAATTATCGGGAGAATTGTCCCGCACACAAAACAGCCGGGCAATCAGGCCCGGCTGTCAGTCGTCGTTTCCGTGGACTGATCGCGATCAGCGGATGCTGCGGATCAATCCCAGTCGCCGCGGTGGTGCTTGTGCTTGTACCAGCCACGGTGGCGACCGTTGTCGTGCCAGCGGCGATCGTAGTGGCGATGGTCATCGTAACGGGCGCGACGGTAGCCGCCGTGATCGTCATCGTCGTCGCGGTTGTTGTCGGCGTAATGGTTGCCCAGCGCGCCGCCGGCGCCGCCACCCAGGGCCGCGCCGATCAGGCCACCGGTGGTGCCGCCCATCTTGTTGCCGATCACCTGGCCGCCGGCTGCGCCCAGGCCGCCGCCGATGGCGGCTTCTGTCTTGTTGCCGTGGCGGGCACCGACCGCGCCACCGGCCGCACCGCCCAGACCACTACCAATGGCGGCGCCGGTGCTGCCACCGACCGACTGGCCGATGACCGAACCCAATACCCCGCCCAGGGCGCCACCGACGCCGGCACGGGTGTCGCCGTCCGCAAAGGCGGTGCCACCGACCAGCGCAAGAGACAACAGGAGCATCGAGGAGTACTTCATAGAGAGGATCTCTCTGTGTGGATGTTGGAAGCGATCCTCGGGTCGTGCGAAGGCTCTGACAAGGGGGTTCCGACGAGTAACACGACTTTCATCAAATATTGCAAGTATTTGATTTATGGTCAGAACTTTTTCGATTTCGGGCGGTCTGAGTGTTATTCCGGGGTTTCATTTGTGAGGTGCTTTTCTCACAAATTGCCATTGAAATGATGGCTTTTCACGGAAATTGCCCTGGCCCTTCCGAGTTTACCTTTCATCCCCTTCTTACGTGACGCCAATCCAGTGGGTTTTTCGCAGGAGGGTATTTCCCTGTGCGCACGAAATCCCCTGTCGGAGCGGGCCTTGCCCGCGATCGCGCGCATGGTGCGCTCCTGCAAAGGGCGTTTCGAGACGGGTGAAAGCGGCGCCCTGATGAGGGCGCCGTGAGGAAAGGTGCGGTCAAACGATCCGCAGACTCGGCCGCGCCTTCTCGAAGCGGATGGCTACGAACTTCGAGGTCGGCGTGTGGCTGCCCACGCCGTGGCTGTCCAGCGGCACCAGCGGGTTGGTTTCCGGGTAGTAGGCCGCTGCCTGGCCGGCGGGAATGTCGTAGGCGAGCAGGGTGAAGCCGCTGACGCGGCGGTCCACGCCATCGGACCAGAGCGACACCATGTCCACCTGCTCGCCGGGTTCGAAGCCCAGTCGGCGGATGTCGGCCTCGTTGGCGAATACCACCTCGCGGTGGCCGCGTACGCCGCGGTAGCGGTCGTCCAGGCCATAGATGGTGGTGTTGTACTGATCGTGGGAGCGCAAGGTCTGCAGGATCAGGTGCGGTTCCTGGCCGGTCTCGCGGATCTTGGCGTGGACCAGGTCCGCCGGCAGCGGATGCCGGTGGAAGTTGGCCTTGCCGCTGGCAGTGTTCCAACGCCGTGAACCCGCCGAGTTGCCCAGGTGGAAGCCGCCCGGATGAGCCACGCGACGGTTGAAGTCGGTGAAGCCGGGGATGGTGTCGGCGATCAGGTCGCGAATGCGGTCGTAGTTGGCGATCATCGCGTCCCAGTCGACCGGATGGTTGCCCAGGGTGGCCTTGGCGATGCCGGCGATGATCGCGGGCTCTGAGCGCATCTGTTTCGACGAGGGTTCCAGCTGGCCGAAGGATGCGTGGATCATGCTGAACGAGTCTTCCACGGTCACCGCCTGCGGGCCGTCGGCCTGGCGGTCGATATCGGTGCGGCCCAGGCACGGCAGGATCAGCGCGTCGCCGCCCACGGTGAGGTGGCTGCGGTTGAGCTTGGTGCTGATCTGCACGGTCAGCGCGCAGCTCTGCAGGGCCGAGTGGGTGCGCGGGCTGTCCGGGGTCGCCTGGGCGAAGTTGCCGCCCAGGCCGATGAACACCCTGGACTCCCCAGCGAGCATGGCGTTGATCGCCTCGACGGTATTGTGGCCGTTCTCGCGCGGCACCTTGAACTGGAAACGGCGCTCGATGGCATCCAGCAATGCGACCGGCGGACGGTCGTTGATGCCCATGGTGCGGTCGCCCTGCACGTTGCTGTGGCCGCGCACCGGGCACAGGCCGGCGCCGGGGCGGCCGACGTTGCCGCGCAGCAGTTGCAGGCTGACCAGTTCCTGGATGGTTGGCACCGAGTGATGGTGCTGGGTGATGCCCATGGCCCAGCAGACGATCACCCGCTCGGCGCGGCGGTACATGATCGCGGCCTGCTCGATCTCCTCGAGGCTCAGGCCCGATTGCTGGACGATGTGATCCCAGCTGGTGTCGTCGACCACGGCCAGGTAGGCGTCGACGCCCTGGGTGTGTTCGGCGATGAAGGCGTGGTCGAACACGGCAGGTTCGCCCTTGGCCTGGGCTTCGCGTTCCCATTGCAGGAGGAACTTGGCCATGCCGCGCACGGCGGCCATGTCGCCGCCCAGTGCCGGGCGGAAGAACGCGGTGTTCAGCGGTTCGGAACCGTTGGTGAGCATCTCCAGCGCGTGCTGCGGGTGCTGGAAGCGTTCCAGGCCGCGCTCCTTGAGCGGGTTGAAGGCAACTACCTGGGCGCCGCGCTTCACGGCCTCACGCAGCGGTTCGAGCATGCGCGGATGGTTGGTGCCGGGGTTCTGGCCGAAGACGAAGATTGCATCGGCGTGCTCGAAGTCGTCGAAGGTCACGCTGCCCTTGCCGACGCCGACGCTCTGGCCCAGGGCCACGCCGCTGGCCTCGTGGCACATGTTCGAGCAGTCGGGGAAATTGTTGGTGCCGAAGGCGCGGACGAACAGCTGGTAGAGGAACGCTGCTTCGTTGCTGGCACGGCCGGAGGTGTAGAACTCGGCCTGGTCAGGGCTTTCCAGCGCATTGAGGTGCCTGGCGATCAAGGCGAAGGCGTCGTCCCAGTTGATCGGCTGGTAGCGGTCGGTGGCCGGGTCGTAGCGCATCGGCTCGGTCAGGCGGCCCTGGTACTCGAGCCAGTAGTCGCTCTGCTCACGCAGCGAGCTGACGCTGTGGCGGGCGAAGAAGGCGGGGTCCACGCGGCGCTTGGTGGCTTCCCAGTTCACTGCCTTGGCGCCGTTCTCGCAGAACTTCACACGGCCGTCTTCGGGGGAGTCGCCCCAGGCGCAACCGGGGCAGTCGAAACCGCCATTCTGGTTGGTCTTGAGCAGCGCGCGCAGGTTCTTGAACGGTTGCTTGCTGTCCAGCCAGAAGCGCGTGACGCTGATCAGCGCGCCCCAGCCGGCGGCGGCGCCCTTGTAGGGTTGGTAGCGGGGGTTTTCTTGCTGCAGGCTCATGGGATCTCTTTGTCGAAAAGTCGGGCGATCAGGCGGCTGACGGAGCCGGGCTGTAGACCCGGGGCGCGCTGCGGTGCGGCAGGTGGATCAGGTTCAGGTTGTGCTCGCGCGCCCACTGCACCGTGAGGGCGGTGGGTGCGGACAGGCTGACCAGGGTCGAGAGCCCGCCGCGCACGGCCTTGTGGATCAGTTCGAGGCTGCAGCGGCTGGTGACGACGGCGAAGCCGCCGGCCAGTTCCAGGCGCTGGCGCTTGAGCGCGCCGACCAGTTTGTCGAGCGCGTTGTGGCGACCGATGTCCTCGCGGCACAGGCGGATTTCGCCGGTGGCATCGACGAACAGCGCGGCGTGCAGGGCGCCGCTGCGGCGGCCGATCTCCTGGACGGCGTTGACGCGTTCGCGCAGGTGTTCCAGGTGTGCGGCGGGTGGCAGCGGCGCTGACGGCAGCAGTGGCAGCTCGGGCAGCGCCTGGTCCAGCGCCTCGACGCCGCACAGGCCGCAGCCGGTATTGCCGGCCAGTTGCCGGCGCTGGTCCTTGAGGGCCCAGAAGGCGCGGTTGCTGACGTGCACGTCGGCGGCGATGGCATCGCCGTGGGGCGTCAGGTGCACGTCATAGATGTCGTCGATGGATTCGACGAGGCCGGCGCCGAGGCTGAAACCGTGGACGAAGTCTTCCAGGTCATTGGGCGAGACCATCATCACCGCCTGGCTGAGGCCGTTGTAGGCGATCGCCAGGGCGATTTCCCCGGCCAGCGCAGCGTGGCCGGTGGCGGCTTCAGGGGTGAGTTCGGCGTAGCTGTAGCCGTCGGCAGGCACGACGGCAGCCCGGACCGCGGCACTGGCCGGGCGGGTGATCAGGCAAGGCATGGGCTGAGCCCTGTGGTTCTAGTAATGCAACCAGCCTATGCCGATGCCGGGACAGCGTCTAATGGCTGCTGTCGATCTTGTGATAGATGCGGTTTATCGGTCGACCGCATCGCCTCCCAGTAGAGCCGCTGCTTCGCGGAAGCAGGCTTCGGCCAGCGCCGAGCGGGGTTCGCTGCGGCGCAGGATCAGGCCCAGCGGCGACAGGGTGCGGGCATCTTCGATCGGTGTGAGGACGAAGTGCTCGCCCTGGGCATCCAGCCCACTGCCCAGTGGCATGATCGCGCAGCACAGCCCGCGCTCCACGGCCTGCACCAGTTGGTGCACGGCATCGGTCTCCAGGCGGGCCCTGGGGGTCAGGCCGCGACTGCGGAAGCCGTGGTCGATGGACTGGCGGAAGTGCATGCCGGCCGAGAGCAGGCCCAGTGGCAGCTCCGCCAGGGCGTCCCAGCTCAGGGCTGGGGCGTCGATCTGGAAATGCCGGCGGTCATGCAGCAGGCCCATGCGTGTGGCGGCCAGTTCCAGGCTTTCGAAGTGCTCGCGATCGAGTCGGTCGAGGTACGACAGGCCGAGGTCCAGCTGATTGCGGCCCAGGCCTTCGAGGATGTTTTCCGAGCTCAGGGCGAACAGCTGGAAACGAAGCTCCGGGTGACGCTGTGCAAACAGCTCGATCAGGCGCATGGGGTCGAACCCTGCCAGCGGTACCAGTCCCAGGCGCAGAGTGCCGACCAGTTGCCCCCGGCAGGCGGCCGCCTCGGCGTACAGCCCGTCGTGGGCGGCCAGCAGGCTGCGGGCCCAGGCCAGCACGCGCTCGCCGGCTTCGGTGAAGCCCTCGAAGCGCTGTCCGCGGCGCACCAACTCCAGGCCCAACTCTTCCTCCAGGCTGCGCAGGCGCATGGACAGGGTCGGCTGGGTGACATGGCAGCGCGCCGCCGCCTGGCCGAAGTGCCGCGTCTCGTCCAGGGCGCAGAGGAATTTCAGCTGCTTGATGTCCATCGGCGGGAAGACTCCGGGGGTGTTCTGTCGGCTCGGGGCGGGATTGGGATTATTCCGTCGGGCGCAATGGAGGTCGGCGTCTAGACTCCAGGGGCGCGCGGTCTGCCCAATGCCGGCCGCCTGTCACTGTAACCGTAGGGAGGTTGGAAATGGGCATTTTTGCGTTCGTTAAGGAAGCCGGCGAGAAACTGTGGGAGAGCCTGGTGGGCCAAGAGGCGCAGGCCGCCGAGTCGCTCAAGGATCACATCGCCAAGGTCGGCCTGGGCAACCCGAACATCCAGGTCAGCGTCGAGGGCGACAAGGTGATCGCCACCGGTGAAGTGGCCAGCCAGGAAGAAAAGGAGAAGATCCTCCTGGCGCTGGGCAACGTCGCGGGGGTTTCCGGCGTGGAGGACCACATCAGCGTCGCCACCCCGGCGCCGGAGGCACGTTTCGTCACTGTGAAGAAGGGCGACACCCTGAGCGCCATCGCCAAGGCCGAGTACGGTAACGCCAACGCCTACATGAAGATATTCGAGGCGAACAAGCCGATGCTCAGCCATCCGGACAAGATTTATCCCGGCCAGGTGCTGCGGATTCCGGAGTGACGTCGACGAGCCCGGCCCCGCGCCGGGCTCGCTGTTTCTGAAACCCTCCGATTCACAAGCCTTCGATCAGTGTCCGGTAGTCTTCCTGGGCGGCGAATTCCTCGGTATCCCTTGGGCCCTGGCGGCTGTCCGGCTGACGCACCGCCAGCAGGTGGGCGACGCCGAAGGTTCGCGCCGCGCGCAGGATCGGCAGGCTGTCGTCGATGAACAGGCTGCGCACCGGGTCGAAACCGACGTCCGCGTGCAACGCCTGCCAGAACTGCTGGTCTTCCTTGGGGAAGCCGTAGTCGTGGGAGCTGATCAGCCGGTCGAACCACGGAGACAGCTCCACCCGCTGCATCTTCAGCGACAGTGAATCACGGTGCGCGTTGGTGATCAGCACCGCGCGCTTGCCGTGGCGGCGCAGTTCGGCGAGGAACAGGTCGGCATCCGGGCGCAGGGCGATGAGGTCGGCGACCTCGTGCTTGAGGTCCAGGACCGACAGCTTCAGCTCGCGGCTCCAGAAGTCCAGGCAGTACCAGTTGAGCTGGCCGGCATTGTCGCGGAACAGCGGCAGCAGCTCGGCGTCGGCCTGGGTGCGGCTGATGCCGTGGTGTTCGGCGTAGCGTTGCGGCAGGTGTTCGAGCCAGAAGTGGTTGTCGAAGTGCAGATCGAGCAGGGTGCCGTCCATGTCGAGCAGGACGGTATCGATCTGGTTCCAGGGCAGGCGTGGCATGCTGGGCTTTCGCAAAAGGGTGTCGCAATTGCGCCGTCGGTGGACGGAATCGGCGCGATATCTGACACGGAGAATCGGAAAAGGCGGGTTATCATAGCCGACCCGGCCACCCCCAGGAGTCGCCCCATGCGTCAGAAACCCACGGTCCTCGCCCGAGAGATCGTTGCCAGAAGCCGGCTCTTCGCCGTCGAGGAGCTGCAGCTGCGCTTCTCCAATGGCGTCGAGCGTACCTACGAGCGCCTGGTGGGCAAGGGGCAGGGCTACGGCGCGGTGATGGTGATCGCCATGCTCGACGCCGAACACGCCGTGCTGGTCGAGGAATATTGCGCCGGGGTGGACGAGTACCAGCTGTCGCTGCCCAAGGGCCTGGTCGAGCCGGGCGAGGACATCCTCGACGCCGCCAACCGCGAGCTGAAAGAGGAAGCCGGCTATGGCGCTCGCCAGCTCGAATACATCACCGAACTGTCGCTGTCTCCGGGCTACATGAGCCAGCGTATCCAGGTGGTGCTCGCCCGCGACCTCTATGAGGAATCGCTGCCCGGCGACGAGCCGGAGCCGATGGGCGTGGACAAGATCAACCTGCGCGAGCTGTCCAGCCTCGCACAGAATGCCCAGTTCAGCGAAGGGCGGGCCCTGGCCGCGCTGTACCTGGTGCGCGACCTGCTGACCCAACGAGGGGAATTCCTGCCGTGATGAATGCTTTTCTGCCTGCCGTGATCGACCTGGTGCACAAGGCGGGTGATGTGATCCTGCCGTTCTGGCAGGGCGACCTCGATGTACAGAGCAAGTCCGACGAGTCGCCGGTGACCGCCGCCGACCTGGCCGCCCACCGCCTGCTGGCCGACGGCCTGCGCGCGCTGGCGCCGGACGTGCCGGTGCTGTCCGAGGAAGATTGCAATATCCCGCTGGAGCAGCGTGCCAAGTGGACCCGCTGGTGGCTGGTGGACCCGCTGGACGGCACCAAGGAGTTCATCGCCGGCAGCGACGAGTTCACCGTCAACGTCGCCCTGATCGATCAAGGACGCGTGGTCTTCGGTGTGGTCGGCATCCCTGCCAGCGGCCGCTGCTATTACGGCGGCACTGGCCTGGGCGCCTGGCGCGAGGAGCGCGGTGGCGAGCCCGAGGCCATCGAAGTGCGCACCAGCCCGGAAGACGTCTTTACCGTGGTGGCCAGCAAGCGCCACTCCAGCCCGCAGCAGGAAAAGCTGCTGTCGGGTCTTGCGCAGCGCTTCGGCGACCTGAACCTGGCCAATATCGGCAGCTCGCTGAAGTTCTGCCTGCTGGCCGAAGGCTCGGCCGACTGCTACCCGCGCCTGGCGCCGACCAGCCAGTGGGATACTGCAGCGGCCCAGGGCGTACTGGAAGGCGCCGGCGGCGAAGTGCTCGACGTGCGTGGCGAGCCCTTCACCTATGAAGCGCGGGAAAGCCTGCTCAACTCGTCCTTCCTGGCGCTGCCCAAGGCGGCGCCCTGGCGTGCGGACCTGATCGGGCTGGCGCTCGCCCTGGACTGACATGACGTTCTATCCGGTAGGAACCAGCCCGGCATTTACTTGCCGGGTGCTTCGCGAGCAAGCTCGCTCCTACGTAAAAGACCCTCAGATACCGTGATCCATGCCTGAATTACCTGAAGTCGAAACCACCCGCCGTGGCATCGCCCCTCACCTCGAGGGCCAGCGCGTCAGTCGCGTGATCGTCCGCGAGCGCCGTTTACGCTGGCCGATTCCCGAGGACCTGGACGTTCGCCTGTCCGGGCAGCGCATCGTGCAGGTGGAGCGGCGCGCCAAGTACCTGTTGCTCAATGCCGAGGTGGGGACGCTGATCAGCCACCTGGGCATGTCCGGTAGTCTGCGCCTGGTGGAGTGTGGCACCCCGGCGGCACGCCACGAGCATGTGGATATCGAGCTGGAGTCGGGCATGGCGCTGCGCTACACCGACCCGCGTCGCTTCGGCGCGCTGCTCTGGAGCCTGACGCCGCTGGAGCACGAGTTGCTGCGCCACCTCGGCCCGGAACCGCTGACCGATGCCTTCGAGGGTGAGCGGCTGTTCCAGCTGTCGCGCAACCGCAGCATGGCGGTGAAGCCCTTCATCATGGACAACGCGGTCGTGGTCGGCGTGGGCAACATCTACGCCACCGAGGCGCTGTTCGCCGCCGGCATCGACCCGCGCCGCGAGGCCGGGAGCATCTCGCGGGCGCGCTACGTGAAGCTCGCCCAGGAGATCAAGCGCATCCTCGCCATCGCCATCGAGCGCGGCGGCACCACGCTGCGCGACTTCGTCGGCGGCGACGGCCAGCCGGGCTATTTCCAGCAGGAACTCTTCGTCTACGGGCGGGGCGGCGAGCCGTGCAAGGTCTGCGGCTCGACCCTGCGGGATGTCCGCCTCGGCCAGCGCGCCAGCGTCTACTGTCCGCGCTGCCAAGGCTGAAGACCGGGGGCGGTCGCTAAGCTGCCGTCCCGATCTGCCCCGTCACACCGTCTCTGATAACAACAATGGCTCCCGAAGAGGGGCCTTCAGGTGATTCATGTCCGGCAATTATCTGCCCCGTAACCCGTTCGCCGAGGCGCTCGGCCACGCCATGCTGCGCGTGGCTGGCTGGCGTATCGAGGGCGCCCTGCCCAAGCTCGACAAATTCGTGGTGATCGGCGCGCACCACACGTCCAACTGGGACTTCATCCTGTTCCTGGCGGTCAAGTTCGTGCTGCGCCTGAACGCCCGCTGGTTCGGCAAGCACACCCTCTTCCGTGCGCCCTTTGGCGGCCTGCTGCGCCGCTGGGGTGGCATCCCGATCCAGCGCCACCTCAAGCTCAATACCGTGGACCAGGCGATCCAGGCCTTCCACGACAACCGCGAGATGATGCTGATCCTCTCCCCGGAGGGCACGCGGCAGAAGGTCGAGCGCTGGAAAATGGGCTTCTACCACATCGCCCGTGGCGCGGGCGTGCCCATCGTGCTGGCGGCGCTGGACTACCCGGGACGGCGTATCGTCATCGGCGAGCCGTTCTGGCCGACTGGCGACGAGTCTGTCGACCTGCGACGCATGCTGGCCTTCTACCGGCCATTCGTGCCGAAAAAGCCTGAATACGCATTCTTCGGCGATTGAAGGCTGTCACGCGACAAGTCATGGAGCGCTGTTATAGTTATGGCAGTCTGCCTGCCCAACTACACAAAAAAGGACTTCCCTCCATGAACGTGTTCCGCTCCGCCGCCACTGCAATGGCCCTGGTCTGTGCATTCTCGGTGTTGCCGGCCGTTGCTCAGGAAGAAGTGAGCAACGTCAGCGGCGACCCGACCTACGTCGTTTCCGCTCCGCCGTTCTATTCGATGATCGGCGACCTGCTGATCGCGCGCCCGCTGCTGATCGCCGCGACCGTGGTTGGCACTGCGGCCTTCGTGGTGACCCTGCCGTTCAGCGCGGCCGGCGGCAACATCGGCGAGGCTGGCAAGGCGCTGGTCGTCGATCCGGGCAAGGCCGCCTTCGTGCGCTGCCTGGGCTGCACCACCAGCGGCTACAAGAAGGACTGATCCGTCCTCCTGTTCCGGGGCGGCGCCGCCGCCCCGCCAGCTCGGCTCGCCGGGCACGTCCTGTAGGTAGCCCATGAAACCGAGCGGCCTGAAGAAGCACCTGCGTCCGCTGCTTCTGCTGCTGGTCGCCGTCGTCCTGGGCTACACCTTCTGGTCCAGCGCCGGTCTGCTGCAGTTGGGAGCGGGCCTGGCGCTGTTCCTGTTCGGCATGCAGTGCCTGGAAGAGGGCCTGCGTGACCTCGCCGGCAGCCAGCTCGAACGCTGGCTGGAGAAGAGCACCGCGACTCGCGGCAAGAGCCTGCTGTTCGGGCTCTTCGGCACCTTCCTGCTGCAGTCCTCGACCCTGGTTTCGCTGCTCACCATCGCCTTCATCAGCACCGGGCTGATCCAGTTGGCGGGCGGTATCGCGATCCTCTTCGGTGCCAATCTCGGCGCCACCAGCGGGATCTGGCTGCTGGCGCTGGCCGGGCAGAATCTCAGCCTGAGCCCCCTGGCATTGCCGCTGCTGGTGTTCGGTGTACTGATGGGCTTCAACGGCGCCAAGAGCAAGGCCGCCGGGCGCATCCTGCTGGGTATTGCCTTCATCTTCCTCGGTATCGACCAGATCAAGGACGGCTTCCAGAGCTTCGGCGACGCCATGGACATGAGCGAGCTGCGCTCGGAGGGCATGCTGGGCGCACTGCTGTTCGTCACCTTCGGCATCCTCATCACCGTGGTGCTGCAGTCCAGCCACGCCACGCTGATGCTGACCCTCGCCGCCCTGGCCGGCGGTCAGCTGGAACTGGGCCAAAGCCTGGCTATTGCCATCGGCTCCAACGTCGGCAGCAGCGTGACCACCGCCTTCGTCGGCTCCCTGGGCGGCAACCGCAGCGGACAGCGACTGGCGCTGGCGCACGTGCTGTTCAACGTGGTGACCGGGGTGCTGGCGTTCTTCCTGCTCTCTCCGCTGACCTGGCTGGTGCACTGGCTGGTGACTCCACTGGGGCTGGCGGACAACCCGATGATCCAGCTGGCGCTGTTCCACACCCTGTTCAACGGCATGGGCGTGGCACTGTTCTGGCCGGTCCAGGGTGCGCTGGCCACTGCGCTGGTGCGCTGGCTGCCGGAGGTGGAAGAGCCGGCGGTGCTGATTACCGACATGGCACCGGCCCTGCCGACCATCGAGCGCACCCATGCGCGCTACCTCAACGAACGCGCGCTGGATTCCGCCGACGCGGCCGCCAGTGCGGTGCTGCAGGAACTTCGGCACCTGGGTCGGCTGAGCATCGAGGTGATCTGCCACGCGCTGTACCTGCCGGTGGACATGCTCACCCAGCCGCGTGTCGATGAGAGCGAACTGCGCGCCGCACCGGATCGTCACGCGCTCGCCGCGGAAGTGCTGTACCAGCGCCACATCAAGGGCGTCTACGGCGACCTGCTGAGCTTCATGAGCCGCCTGGAAGTGCCGCTGGACGAGGAGCACCAGCGCTTCTGGCTGTCCTGCCAAGTAGTGGCGCTGCAACTGGTGGATGCGGTGAAGGATGCCAAGCACCTGCAGAAGAACCTCGGCCAGGTGCTGCAGGGGGAGTCCTCGACACTACGCGACACCTATGTCGAGCTGCGCCGGCATCTCATCGCCATGCTGCGGGAAGTGCGCGCGCTGGGATCGCTGCTGGGGGGCGACTTGCCGGAAGAGGCGCTGGTGGCGCGCCTGCAGTTGCTCGACGAGAGTGCGGCGGAATTCGATGCAGCATTCCGCCAGCGCCTGTTCGCGGCCGTCCGCCTGCAGGAACTGGACGGCCTGCAGATGAGTTCGCTGATGAACGACCTGGGCTACGTCAGTCGCATCATCCAGAGCCTGCGCAATGTGCTGCAACTGGGCACCGAGCACGGATTGTTCGAGCAGCACGTCGAGGACGCCTCGCCGCTCATCCTGCCCTGATCACTTCAGCGGCGCCGCCAGTTCAGTCGCCAGGCCGATGCCGCGTGGGTCGCTGGCGGACTGCACTTCGCCGGACTTCTTGTTCCACAGCAGCACCTGCTGGTTGCCGTAGGCCCGGCCGACATCCTTGAGCGTGTAGCCGCGACGCTGCAGGTCGGCCATGTCGGCGGCGGTGAAGGCACGCGGCTCGTGCTCGATCACATCGGGCAGGAACTGGTGGTGATAGCGCGGCGAGGAAACCCAGCGCTGCACCGGCTTGCCATCCAGGTAATCGAGCATTGCCAGCAGCACCATGCTGGGGATCCGGCTGCCGCCCGGTGTGCCGAAGGCGGCCAGCTCCGTGGGGCTTTCGATGAAGCTCGGGCTCATGCTCGACAGCGGGCGCTTGCCGGCGGCGACGGCGTTGGCCTGGCTGCCGGTCAATTGGTAGGCATTGGCGCCGCTGACGTCGGTGGCGAAGTCGTCCATCTCGTCATTGAGCAGCACGCCAGTGCCCGGCACGGTGAAGGCTGCGCCGAAGGGCAGGTTGACCGACAGGGTGGCGGCCACCGCATTACCGTCGGCATCCATCACCACGAAGTGCGTGGTGTGGTCGCCTTCGCGCCAGGCTGGCGCCGGTGGCAGGGAAGTGCTCGGCGTGGCGCGCTGCGGATCGATGCCGGCGGCCAGCCGTTTCAGGTAGTCCGGCGCCAGCAGTTGGTTGACCGGGTTGGCGACGCGGTCCGGGTCGCCCAGCAGGCCGCGGTCACGGTAGGCGCGGCGCAGGACTTCCACCACGTAGTGCACGCGCTGTACCGGCTCGGCCTTCTGCCAGGGCAACTGCTGCAGCATGCCCAGGCTCTGCGCCAGCGCCACGCCGCCGGCGGAGGGTGGCGGAGCGCTGATCAGTTCGCGGCCGTCGGCGAGCGGATAGCGCAGCGCCTGGCGCTCCACGGTGCGGTAGCTGGCGAGGTCTTCCAGGCTCCAGACGCCACCGGCGGCGCGGACGCCGTCGACCAGTTTCTCGGCGGTCTCGCCTTCGTAGAAACCGATGCGGCCATAACGCGCGAGCTTCTCCAGGGTGTTGGCCAGTTGCGGCTGGCGCATCAGGCTGTATTCCTCGGGCAGGTTGCCCTGGTCGAGGAAGATGCGCGCGGTCTCTCGGTCCTTGCGCATGGCGTCGAGGCGCCAGGACGCCCGGTCGATGTAGACGCGGTCGATGGACACGCCATCGGTGGCCAGGCGGATCGCCGGCACGAGGTTGTTCGCCAGGGTCTTGCGGCCGTAGCGGCTGGTGATGTCCGCCAGGGCGGCGGGCAGGCCCGGGATGCCCGCGGCCAGCGGGCCATTGAGCGAGAGCTGCGGGTCGACCTTGCCGTTGCGCTCGTACATCCGTGCGTGGGCAGCCAGCGGGGCGCGCTCGCGAGCGTCGATGAAGTGGTAGGTCGGCGGGTTGCCGGCCTTGCGCAGCAGGAAGAAGCCGCCGCCGCCCAGGCCTGAGCCATAGGGCTCGACGACTGCCAGCGCGGCGCTGATGGCCACGGCGGCGTCAAAGGCGTTACCGCCGTCGGCGAGGGTCTCCAGGCCGGCGACGGTCGCCGACGGGTGTGCCGTGGCGACGCTGGCCTGGGCTGGATGTTCCGCGGCATGCAGGGCAGCGCTGAGTAGCAGCAGGCTGCAGAAGCCGAGCAGGGAGGCGCGGGAGCGGGAGTTCAACAGGGACATGGCATCTCACGAACCGCCGGCAGGGCCGGCTGGAAAACCAAACGGGGCGAAGGTGGAGGATAGACAATCCACGACGCCCCGGGTTTGTGAGAACTCAATGAAAAAGTGTCGAAACGCGCGAAGTCAGGCTTTGCCGGTGAGCTTCTTGTACTTTTCCATCAGTTGATCCTTGCTCTCGACGTTGCTTTCGTCGAGGGGGATGCAGTCGACCGGGCAGACCTGCTGGCACTGCGGCTCGTCATAGTGGCCGACGCACTCGGTGCACAGGTTCGGGTCGATGACGTAGATCTCCTCGCCCTGGGAGATCGCGGCGTTGGGGCACTCGGGTTCGCAGACGTCGCAGTTGATGCAATCGTCAGTGATTTTCAGGGACATCGAACAACTCCAACCATGACGGCAGCCATGGCGATCGGTAGCAACAATGGTGAAATTGTGCCGTATCGGCGCGCGTAGTGCACGCAATCAGGGAGTCAGCAGACGGAAACCGCCATCCTTGGCTCGTTAGGGTCTGTCGAGGTTTCGACGTGAGCCGCGTTGCCGCGGCAAATTACGCCCGGCTAGACGCGGGGCGACGGCAATGGCGTTCCCTTACCTAGCCACGCAACGACGCATGGCGTAATTTGCCGCGCAACCCGAAGGGACGGGCCGCATTTTGCGCAGAACGTCGTTACTCATCGTTCATTTGGAATGACCAAACCACACGATTCGCGCCTAGCCCTGCGCAAAATGTGGCTCCGTCGCGGCCACGTCGAAACCTCGACAGACCCTATGGCTCAGCGCTTGAAGCGCTCGGCCAGGGCGCTGGCCACCGCGGGATGCACGAACTTGGTGATGTCGCCGCCCAGTGCTGCGATCTCGCGCACCAGCGTGGAGGAGATGAAGGAGTACTTCTCCGACGGCGTCAGGAACATGCTTTCCAGGTCGGGTGCGAGCTGGCGGTTCATGTTGGCCAGCTGGAACTCGTACTCGAAGTCCGACACTGCGCGCAGGCCGCGCAGCAGGATGTTGGCGTTCTGTTCCTTGGCGAAGTGGGCGAGCAGCGTCGAGAAACCGACGACTTCCACGTTGGGCAGGTGCGAGGTGACCTGGCGGGCCAGCTCTACGCGCTGTTCCAGCGGGAACAGGGGATTCTTCTTGGGGCTGGCGGCGACGGCAATGATCACCTGGTCGAACAGTCGCGAGGCGCGTTCGACCAGATCGGCATGGCCTTTGGTGATGGGGTCGAAGGTACCCGGGTACAACACTCGATTCATCGCGGCGTCCTGGTCGGCTCTTGTTGGCAGGCTGGTGCAATAGCGGGCGGATGGTAACGCAGCATGTCCGTGGGGCCAAGCGACCTTGGTAGTGCTTCTGTGAACGGACTACCTGAGATAACCGACGAGAGACCGGTGAGTCACGCGCAGACCCCGTGCCAGAGCCTGCGCGTGCGGTATTGCCTGATGCGGCAGCGAATCAGGCCTTGCCCAGGCGCTTGGCCAGGGCGTCGGCCAGTTGCGCGGTGAGGCCGTAGACCGAGAGCTGCGGGTTGGCGCCGATGCTGGTGGGGAACAGCGAGCCGTCGTGGATCGACAGGTTCTCCAGCTGGTGGTGGCGGCCGAGGCTGTCGCACACCGACTGCTTGGCATCCTCGCCCATGGCGCAACCGCCCATCACGTGGGCGCTGCCCAGGCGGGTGCGGTATAGCTCCAGGCTCAGGCCGTCGATCAGCGCGTGGGCTTCCTTGGCGCTCTTCACATAGTCGGCATCGGCATGCAGCGGCAGCACGGCCTTGGCGCCGGCGGCGAACTGGATGTCGGCCATGGTGTGGAAAGCGCGGCGGATGCCGTCCCAGGTGTAGTCGGTCATCTGGTAGTCGAGCACCGGGGTGTCGTCGCCGCGCAGGCTGACCGAGCCCACCGCGCTGTCCGGGTGGAAGCCGTCGCGCATCAGCGCCAGGATCACGTTGGTGTGCGGCAGCTGCTCCATGCGCAGCGCGTTGTCCTCGCCGAAGCGGCCGAGCAGGGTGGCGCTGAGCGCCGGCTGCAGCGGCGGCACTTCGAGCTTGTAGGACATGCGCCCGGTGGCGCCGTCGTCCCACTGGAAGTGGTCGGAATAGATCGACTGCGGCGCGCCGTAGAAGGGGTTGATGACCTCGTCGAACAGGGCGGCGCTGAAGTTCACCGTGTGCAGGAAGGTGCGCTGGCCGACGCGGCCGTTCGGGTCCGGCACCTTGGAGCGCAGGAGGATCGCCGGGGTGTTGATGCCGCCGCCGGAGAGTACGTAATGGCGTGCCTTGATGGTGATCTTGCGGCCGGTGGGGGCGACGCAGCGCTCGTCCATGGCCGAGCATTCCAGGCCGCTGACCTTGGTGCCGTCGTGCAGCAGGCGGTCGGCGCGGGCGAGGAACAGCAGCTCGCCGCCCTTTTCCAGGGTCGCCGGGATGGTGGTCACCAGCATCGATTGCTTGGCGTTGGTCGGGCAGCCCATTCCGCAGTAGCCGATGTTCCAGCAGCCACGGACGTTGCGCGGGATGACCTTCCAGTGCAGGCCGAGCTTCTCGCAGCCATTGCGGATCACGTCGTTGTTGGCGTTGGGCGGCATGATCCAGGGCGCAACGCCCAGGCGCTGCTCCATCTTCTCGAACCAGGGCGCCATCTCGGCGACGCTGTGGCCCTTCACGTCGTGTTCCTTGGCCCAGTGCTCAAGCGTTGGCTCGGGGGTGCGGAAGCTGGAGGTCCAGTTGACCAGGGTGGTGCCGCCCACGGCGCGGCCCTGGAGGATGGTGATGGCGCCATCCTTGCTCATCCGGCCGATGCCTTCCTGGTACAGGCTGGGGTAGGCGTCGGACTCCTGCATCTTGAAGTCGGTGCTGGTCTTGAGCGGGCCTTCTTCCACCAGCAGCACCTTGTAGCCGGCGGCGCTCAGGGCTTCGGCGGTGGTGCCGCCACCGGCGCCGGTGCCGACGATGACGACGTCGGCTTCCAGGGTCAGGTCCTTGTCCAGGCGCGAGCCGTTGTGGACTTTCCAGCCGCGGGCCAGGCCCTCGGCGAACAGATCGGGTACGGGCATCGGGAATCTCTCAGGCGAATTCTTGTTGTTCTGGTGACATCAGATCTTCGGCGGCCCGGGGTAGCCACAGTGGCCCCAGGACTCCGTGCGGCCGTACCAGGCCATCATCACCAGTTGCAGCAGCGAGCTGTGGCCCATCTTCAGCAGGGAGATGAAGCTGTTCTGCCAGCGGTGCAGGAAGTTCTTCACGTCGTCCGCGCTGGCATTGTCCCAGCTGCCCCAGATGCCGGTGAGCGGTCCGCGGGTGATCGGCAGGGCGAGCACGTCGAACAGCTGCACGGTGAGCTTGAGCATCTCCGGGGAGAGGTGGTTGAGGCTGTTGTCCAGGCTCTCGATGGTGCCCTTGACCGCCTCGGCCATGCGCTCGGCCGGCACCGCGCCAGCCAGCATCACCGGGATCAGCGCACGCAGGAAGGGCAGGTCGGAGTCGCGCAGCACGGCGAAACCGTTGGCCGGGGTACTGGCCGAACAGCCGCTCAGGCTGGCAGTGACGCCTGCCGTGGCGAGGAAGGCCCCGCCCAGCAGGCCGATCTTGAGCACGCCGCGCCGGGAGAGTCCCGGCGCGCTCAGGGAGGTGTCTGTCATTCTTGTTTTGTCACCTTGGATGGATAGGGGCGGTCAGCGGATGAACAGCTTGTAGACCAGCTTCTGCAGCGACTTGCCGTAGGGCGGGTAGATCACCCGCGCGGCGTTGAAGCGCGGCTTGCTGAACACGCCCTTGGCCTTGGAGAAGGTCAGGAAGCCTTCGTGGCCGTGGTAGTGGCCCATGCCGGACGGACCGACACCGCCGAAGGGCATGTCGTCCTGGGCGACGTGCAGCAGGGTGTCGTTCAGGCAGACGCCTCCCGAATGGGTCTGGGCCAGCACGTGGTCCTGCTCGCGTTTGTCGTAGCCGAAGAAGTACAGCGCCAGCGGGCGGTCGCGCTCGTTGATGTAGCTGAGCGCCTGGTCGAGGTTCTGGTAGGGGATCACCGGCAGCAGGGGGCCGAAGATCTCTTCCTGCATGATCTTCATCTCGTCGGTCACGTTCAGCACCAGCGCCTGCGGCAAGCGGCGGCCCTGGGCCTGCGGGAACAGCGGCACGACGGTGGCGCCGCGGGCCTTGGCGTCGGCGAGGTAGCCGTTCAGGCGCGACAGCTGGCGCTCGTTGATGATCGCGGTGTAGTCGGGGTTGTTCTCCAGCTTCGGGAAGAAGCCCTGCACCACCTGGCGGTAGCTTTCGACGAATTCGTCGACGCGGTTCTGCGGCACCAGCACGTAGTCCGGCGCCACGCAGGTCTGGCCGGCGTTGAGCGACTTGCCGAAGGCGATGCGCTCGGCGGCGTCCTTCATCGGCACACTGGCGGAAACGATCGCCGGCGACTTGCCGCCCAGTTCCAGGGTGACCGGGGTGAGGTTCTCGGCGGCGGCGCGCATCACGTGCTTGCCGACGCTGGTGGCGCCGGTGAACAGCAGGTGGTCGAAGGGCAACTTGGAGAAGGCCACGCCGACATCCACTTCACCTTGCACCACGGCAACCAGGTCCTCGGGGAACACCTTGCCCAGCAGCTCTTTCAGCACGCGGGCGGATTCCGGGGTGGACTCGCTCATCTTGATCATCACCCGGTTGCCGGCGGCGAGCGCCCCGGTCAGCGGGCCGATGGCGAGGAACAGCGGGTAGTTCCACGGCACGATCACGCCAACCACGCCCAGCGGCTGGTAGATGACCTTGGCCGAGGCCGGCATGAACTGCATGCCGACCGAGCGGCGCGAGGGTTTCATCCACTTCTTCACGCGCTTGGCCGCGTAATGCACCCCGTGCAGGCTGGGCATCACCTCGGCAAGCAGGGTCTCGTCGGCGGAGCGGTTGCTGAAGTCGGCGCTGATCGCATCGATGATCGCCTTCTGCTCGCTCACCAGCAGGTTGGCAAGGCTCTTCAGCCACTGGATGCGCTGGCCGGCGTCCGGCATGGGGTTGGCGCGATACGCCTGGCGCTGGCGTTCGAGAAGGGTTTCCAGCTGGCTGATCTGCTGCTGGGTCTGCTGCAGGTAGGCGATATCGGCAACCATGACGGGCTCCTTGGCGGAAGCGGGTGGGGAAGCTCTCCGATGGTTCGCACATGAATCCCGGATGCTTCGCGTTTTTATGCTGTCGCTGGTTTTTTAGAGCAATTGCTCTAGAGTGTCAATCAGCATGCCGGTTCCGCACCGCCAGGCCCAGCCAACGAAAAGTTGGGCGAGCCGGGGAGTTGTGTCAGGTGGTAGCAATCGGTGTACCTTTGCGTCCGCGCAATCCGCTTCGACGAGTTTTGGCAATGGCACCACGCATCAACACCCGTGACCGCATCGCCCAGGCCAGCCTGGAGCTGTTCAACGCCCAGGGCGAGCGCAGCGTCACCACCAACCACATCGCCGCGCACCTCGGTATCTCGCCGGGCAACCTGTACTACCACTACCGCAACAAGCAGGTGATCATCGCCCAGCTGTTCGCCGAGTACGAACGCCACGTCGACCAGTTCCTGCACCTGCCCGAGGGCCGCGCGCTGACGGTGGAGGACAAGACCTTCTACCTCGAGGCGCTGCTCGCGGCGATGTGGCACTACCGCTTCCTGCACCGCGACCTGGAGCACCTGCTGGACTCCGACCCGGAGCTGGCCGCCGGCTACCGCGCCTTCGCCCGCCGCGCGATGGACAACGCCAAGGCGATCTACCGGGGCTTCGTCGACGCCGGCATCCTGCAGATGGACGAACCCCAGCTCGAAGCCCTGACCCTCAACGCCTGGATCATCCTCACCTCCTGGGTGCGCTACCTGTGCACCACCCGCGAAGTGGCCAGCGACCTCAGCGAAGCGCTGATGCGCCGCGGCATCTACCAGGTGCTGGCGCTGGAAAGCGGCCACATCGCCCCGGCGTTCCGCGAGGCGGTGGCGGCGGTGTTCGACCGGCTGTACGTGCCGCTGGAAGACTGATTCGCCGTCAGGCGTCGATCTTGCGCGGCCCTGGCACCCGTGGCCGGCGCAGGGCGATGCCGTGGCGCAGGAAGAACGCTTCCACGCCCTCGGTGGCATCGGTGTAGAGCGTGCGGTTCGGGTGATCGGCGAGGAAGCGCGCCATCAGCGCCAGGCCGATCCCGCGCGACTGGAAGCCCGGCAGCACGGCGATTTCCGCCAGCCAGGTGGTCTGCGCCGTTTCGCTTTCCGCGCGCAGCAGGCCGAGCACCTGATCACCGTCCAGGGCCAGCAGGAAGTAGCTGGAGAATTCGTAGAGATCGCGCAGCTCCGCCTGGGTGCCGGGCGAGCCCCAGCCCACGGCGCGGTACAGCGCGGCGATACCCGCGCACTGGGCGTCGCTCAGTGGTTCGTTGTGCAGAATCGTCAGCGGCGTGTCGTGCATGGCGGCGCTCCTTCCTGGCGTTTCCTTCCTGGTGCAGCTCCAGTCTGCCTCATTCCAGCGTCCGGGGGCTGACCCAGCGCAGTCAGGCTTCCCTCCGTTCGCGCAGCCATTGCGGGATGCGGCGCTCCAGGTAGTAGTCCGGGCGCCCGGGCGAGCCGCCGATGAAGCCGACGTGGCCGCCATGGGACAGCAGCTCCATTTGCGTCGATGCGGACAGCTCGTCCAGCTGTGGCACGCTGTGGGCGTGGATGAACGGATCGTCGCTGGACTGGATGATCAGTGTCGGCACGCGGATGCCGCCCAGGTAATAGCGGCTGGAGGCGCGCCGGTAGTAATCGTGCACGTCGGCGAAACCGTGCAGTGGCGCAGTCACCCGATCGTCGAAGTCCCAGAAGGTGCGCATACCATCCAGTGGGCCGAGGCGCTCCAGGGCGGCGAGGTTCTCCGCGTGGCCGGCGCTGGCGAAGGCCTGGCGCTTGGTCTGCACGTAGGCCACCAGTTCGCGCATGAAGTGCGCCTGGTAGACCCTGGAGAAGCCGATGCCGATGCGGTCGGCGCACTGGTCCAGGCGGAAGGGCACCGAGACCGCTACCGCTCCCTTCAGCGGGCAGCTGTCCGAGGCTTCGCCCAGGTACTTGAGCAATACGTTGCCGCCCAGCGAATAGCCCACTGCGTAGAGCGGCGCCATCGGCCGCTTGGCGCGGACATGGGCGACCACCGACGCGAGGTCCTCGCTGACGCCCGAGTGATAGCCGCGCGGCAGCAGGTTCGACTCGCCCGAACAGCCGCGCCAGTTCAGCGCCACGCTGGCCCAGCCTTGCGCCGCCAACTGCTGCTGCACGCCGAGGATGTAGTGCGAGGAGGACGAGCCGGTCAGCCCGTGCAGCGCCAGCACCAGCGGTGCATCCGCCTCGTGCGGACCGTGCCAGTCGAGGTCGATGAAGTCGCCATCGTCCAGCCACAGGCGCTCGCGGGTGCGTTCAAGGCTGGGCGCCTTGCGCACGAGCGAGCCATAGAGTGTCTGCAGGTGAGGGCTGGGAAGCCACCACGCGGGTTTGAAGGAGGAGGGTATAGTCATCACGAATCGAATGGGGCCGACGAGCTGTGATAGTAACGCCAAGTCGGCCATGCAATGGATGCCTTGTGCGTCCTTGGCCAGGGAAACCCACGCAAAGGAGGGGATGGCATGTGGAAGAAAATCGCGGCGTTGAGCCTGGTGTTCTGGCTGGCCGCGTGTGGCGAGCCGGTGCCGCAGGAGCACCGCTCCTACGTTGGCTTGTGGACGGCTCCGGAGATGAGTCTGCTGGTCACGGCGGATGGCCGTGTCGTCTACAAGCGAGTGTCGGGCAGTACGTCGCGTTCGGTCGAGGCGCCGATCAAGAGCTACGAAAGCGATGGCTTTACCGTGGGAATCGGTCCCTTCGATACGCACTTCAAGGTCTCGAAACCACCCTATCAGGACGGTAGCCAATGGAAGATGGTGGTCGACGGCGTGGAACTGGTGCGCACCAGCACCGTTGATGTCGGTAAGTCGATCTGAGGTCTGCAACACTCGCCACGAGGTCGAGCCGGGAAGGCTGGCCGATTCAACCGACATGAGGATTGTCACGTATGTTCAGCCGATGGGCGCTTCTGTCCGCTCTTTCAATTGCCCTGCCTTCTTTCGCCTGGGCCGAGGGCGCGCCGTCCGACTTCAGCGAGGCGTCGCCCAGCGCCGAGCAGGGTGACGAGCGCGGCGAGCAACTGTTCGCCGAGTTCACCCGCCTCCATCAGGCCGCCGAGACGGGCGAGCCGCAGGCGCTGTTCGATTTCGGCGCGTACTTCTACCAGCAGCAGAACTACGCCGGCGCGCGCAAATGGTGGGGCAAGGCTGCAGAAGCGGGGATGGCGCGCGCGCAGATCCAGTTGGCCATGCTCTACCGCGATGGTGACGGTGGCGCCGAGGACAAGGCCGAAGCGGCGCGCTGGTTCCGCAAGGCTGCGGAGCAGGGCGATGCCGGCGCGCAGAACGAAATGGGCGTTCTCTACTGGAGTGGCGAAGGCGTCGACAAGGACCGTGTCACGGCTGGCAACTGGTTCGAGCGTGCGGCCGAGGCGGGTAGCGAAGACGCCGAGATCAACCTGGGCTGGTTCTACCTGGACGATTCGCAAGGCATCTATGGCGCCACTTCCGACGAGGACGCCGCCCTGCAGGACCGCTACGCCGCGAGCCCGGAGAAGGCTTTCCAGTGGTTCTGCAAGGCAGCGACCCAGGGCAACGCCCGCGCCCAGTTCAAGGTCGGTGAGGCCTATTGGAACGGCCAGGGGGCGGGTATGAACAAGCTGCAGGCGCGGCTCTGGCTGGAGAAGGCCGCGCAGCAGCAGGACGCGGAAGCCAGTGCCTGGCTGAAGACTGCCGAGGACGCGGCCTGGTACACCCGCCTGGAGAACTGGGCCCACGCCGCGCTGGATGGCGAGCTGTCCGGCGCTGCCGATTGCTCCGGCGCGCCGGATCGCCGTCATGCTGATCGCGGTGTGGAGAATGCGTCGACTGAGCCCGAAGCCGTGGAAGCCAGTGCGGCAGACGCAGCAGAGGCGGTAGACGCCGCCGAACCGGCGAGCCAGTAAGGCGCGCTACCAGCCGAATTCGTCGGCGAGGTCCTCCGCGCGTCGGGCGTCGCCCAGCAGCGTTGTCAGCTCGCCGATCAACGCGCGGCGGTAGAGCGGGTTGACGCTGTAGTCCTCGGCGAAGATGTCCTCGCCTGCGCTGCGCCAGACGCGGGCGAAGGTGGCGAGGCAGGCGGTCATCTGCCTGAGATCATCGAACATCGGTGCCGGATCCCAGGGGCCGCCATGCTGGTCGAAGAGGATCTGACCGGTGGCGCATTCGAAGATGAAGGGATCGGCACCCTGGTCCGCCACCACGATCCAGTCATCGCTCCATCCCGCCAGTCGCTCGCCGGTCAGGCCGTGCCAGCGATAGCCGGCCTGCTGCTTCCACAGCTTCGCCAGCGAGGGAATGAAGAACGGGTTGCCGGCGGTATCCAGGGTGCAGTCGCACGGACCGACCTCACGGTAGTAGCGTTCCAGCTCGGCCGGCAGGGCGATATCGCCGGCCCAGTCGCTGGCGGGCTGCTCGAAACAGTGCTCGTCCAGCGCCAGGAGTTGTTCGCGGATCGAGAGTGGAGTGGTGGTCATGGTTCAGCCGTCCTTTGCTGCTAGTTGATCTTGCCGCTGCCCTTTGGATTTCGCTCCAGCGATTCCTCAAGGGCGAACCGCTGCAAGCTCTGCAACGGTTCGCTCCCTGCTCAGGACTCTTGTCGCTGCCACAGTGCGTAGTGCACCGAGCCCGCTTTCTTCTCCCGATGCAGTCGCCAGTTGCCCGGCAGGCCGAGGCTGGAGGGCACGGCTTCGCTTTCGGTGTAGATCCATGCGTCCTTGGCCAGCCAGCCGCGGTCTTCCAGCAGGCGGCAGGTGTTCTGCAGCAGGTCCTGGTGGAAGGGGGGGTCGAGGAAGACCAGGTCGAAGGGCTGCGCGGCCGGGCTGTCCAGGTAGCGCAGGGCATCGGTCAGCAGCAGTTGCCCGTTGGCACACTTGAGGGTGTCGAGGGTGCTGCGCAGCGCGGCTACCGCTTCGCCGTTGGTGTCCAGCGCGAGGCCCGCGCTGGCACCACGGGACAGCGCCTCGAGGAACAGTGCGCCGCTGCCGGCGAACGGGTCGAGTACGCGGGCGCCCGGGACGTACGCGGCGAGCCAGTTGAACAGGGTCTCACGGACCCGGTCGGGCGTCGGGCGCAGGCCCGGACCGTCGGGGAAGGCGAAGCGGCGGCTGCGCCATTCGCCACCGATGATGCGCAGCTGGCCCTGGCCGCCGTGGGGCTTCTGTGCGGCGCGCGGGGCGCCGCCGGGTCGTTTGCTCATCAGTGCTCCGGTACGCCGGCAGGTTGCGCGGCGGGTTTGTCGGTGGGTGGCGGCAGCGGTTGCTGCGGCACGGTGGGGCCGGCGGTGACGATGACGAACGCGTCCGGGTCGAGGTGTCGGCGCATGGCCTCTTTCACCTGTTCCACGCTCAGGCCCTGGACCTGGCTGAGGAAGGTTTCGAGGTAATCCAGCGGCAGGTTGTAGAAGCCGATGGCGCCCAGTTGGCCGACGATGTCGGCGTTGCTTGCGGTGGACAGCGGGAAGCTGCCGGCCAGTTCGCGCTTGGCGTCGTCGAGTTCTTTCTGCGTCGGGCCCTTGTCGAGGTAGTCGCGGACGATGTCCTGAACCAGCTTGAGGGTGCCTTCGCTCATTTCGGCGCGGGTCTGCAGGCCGATGGTGAACGGCCCGCGCGACTGCATGCCGGTGAAGCCGGAGTACACGCTGTAGGTCAGGCCGCGCTTCTCGCGCACCTGGTCCATCAGGCGGGTGCCGAAGCCGCCGCCGCCGAGGATCTGGTTGCCCAGGTAGAGCGCGGCGTAGTCCGGATCGTTACGGGTGATGCCCAGTTGCGCCAGCATCAGTTGCGTCTGCTTGGACGGGAACTCGATGTGGGTGACGCCGGCCTTGGGCATCTGCGGCTCGCCCGGCGCCGGCAGGGCGGGACCCTTGGGCAGGGACCTGGAGACGCTGCCGGCAATGGCTTCGGCCTGCTCGCGGGTCAGGTCGCCGACCAGCGCGATGACCACGTTGCCGGCGGCGTAGGCCTTTTGGTGGAAGGCGCGCAGCTGCGCGACGCTGATCTTCGGCACCGACTGCTCGTTGCCGTCGCTGGAGTGGGCGTAGGGGTGGTCGCCATAGAGCCGCTTGAACAGCTCGAGGCCCGCCAGCTTGCCGGGGTTCTGCTTCTGGTACTCGAAGCCGGCCATGACCTGGTTCTTGATGCGCGCCAGGGCGTCTTCGGGGAAGGTCGGCTTGCCGATTACCTGGTCGAACAGCGCCAGCGCGGCGTCGCGCTTGGTCGGCTCGCTCAGGCTGCGCAGGCTGGCCACCGCCATGTCGCGGTAGGAGCCGTTGCCGAAGTTGGCGCCGAGGTCGTCGAAGCCAGCGGCGATGGCACTGGTGTCCTTGCCGGGCACACCTTCATTGAGCATGGCGTTGGTCAGCATGGCCAGGCCGTAGCTGTCGCCGTCCTGGCTGCTGCCGGCGGCGAAGGTCAGGCGCACGTCGAACATCGGCAGTTCATGGGCTTCGACGAAGAGCACGCGGGCGCCCTCCGCGGTCTGCCATTGCTGGATGTTCAGCTTGCGGTGGCTGGGGGCCTTGCCGGCGGCTTCGGCCAGCGATTGCAGGCCGGTGGGTGCGGCATTCTCGGTGGCAGCCGGTTGGCTGGGGGCCGCCTCGGGCGCAGCGGTCTGTGCGGCGGGGCGGGAAACGAACAGCACCAGTCCGGCGATCAGTGCGATGACGATCAGGCCGACCAGGCCGTAGCGCAGGCCATTGCGTTCACTCATGGCTCGGCTCCTTGTCGGTGGCGACTTCCGGCAGGACCTGGGCGAGGGTCAGGCGGGAGCGGGTGAAGTAGGTGCGGGCGGCTTGCTGGATGTCGTCGGCGGTGACGGCCTGGATGGCTTCCAGGTCCTTGTCCGCCAGGCGCCAGCCGAGGCCGACGCTTTCCAGCTCGCCAATGGTGCTGGCTTGCCCGGCGATGGAGTCGCGCTCGTAGACCAGGCCGGCGATGACCTGGGCGCGCACGCGCTCCAGCTCTTCCTTGCTCGGTGGGTTCTGCTTGAGGTCTTCCAGCTGTTTCCACAGCGCCGCCTCGACCTGGTCGAGGGTCTTGCCGGTCTGCACGTTAGGCGTGGCGGAGAGGAAGAACAGGCCGTCGCCGCGGGAGAAGGCGTCATAGGAGGCCGAGGCCCCGGCGACGATTTCCTCGCCGCGTTCGAGGCGGGCGGACAGGCGCGCACTGTAGCCGCCGTCGAGGATCGCCGAGATCAGGCGCAGGGCGTTGATCTGCTTGGCGTCGTCACTGCTGCCCAGGGTCGGCACGTTGAAGCCCATGATCAGGCTGGGCAGCTGGGTGCGCACGTGCAGCTTCAGGCGGCGCTCGCCCGGCTCGGCCAGCTCCAGCGGTTTGCGGGCGGCGGGCAGGTCGCGCTTGGGAATCTCGCCGAAGTACTTCTCGGCCAGGGCCTTCACTTCATCGCCGCTGACGTCGCCGACCACCACCAGGGTGGCGTTGTTCGGCGCGTACCAGGCCTGGTACCAGTGGCGCAGGTCGTCGATGGTCATGCGCTGCAGGTCGGCCATCCAGCCGATGGTCGGCGTGCGGTAGCCGCTGGCGGGGTAGGCGGCAGCCTTGAAGCGCTCGAAGGCCAGCGCGCTGGGCTTGTCCTCGGTGCGCAGGCGGCGTTCTTCCTTGATCACCTCGATCTCGCTCTTGAACTGGTCGGCCGGCAGGGCGAGGTGCGCCATGCGGTCGGCTTCCAGCTCCAGCGCCACCGGCAGGCGGTCGCGGGCAAGCACCTGGTAATAGGCGGTGTAGTCGTCGGTGGTGAAGGCGTTCTCTTCTGCGCCGAGGTCGCGCAGCACCAGCGAAGCCTGGCCCGGGCCGAGCTTGCGGCTGCCCTTGAACATCATGTGCTCCAGGGCGTGGGAGAGTCCGGTGAGGCCGGGTGTCTCGTAGCTGGAGCCGACCTTGTACCAGAGCTGGGAGACCACCACGGGGGCGCGGTGGTCCTCGCGGACGACGACCTTCAGGCCGTTGTCCAGGGTGTATTCGTGGGTAGGCTGTGGTTCTGCGGCGGTCGCCATCAGCGGCAGCAGCAGGGAACCGAGCAGCAGGCCGGCGTGACGGCGTGCAAGGGTTTTCATCGTGGACTGAACCTTTCGGGCTGTCCGCGGGGTCTATGCAGGCTGGCGGCCAGCCTCTTAACCCCGGCGGGCGAGGAGATGCTAGGATACCCATCCGTTTTCCGGGCGGCCACGTTCAGGGCTTCTCAAAGCTGTTTCGAGGCTTTTTTACTGCCTGTTTCCGTGGCGTCCCCTAGAGATTCGATCCCTACATGTTTGGTTCCAACGACGACAAGAAGGCCCCGCCAGCCGGGGAGAAGAAGGGTCTGTTCGGCTGGTGGCGCAAGAAGCCCCAGGCCGAGGAGCAACCCGCTGCCGAAGCCGAGCCGCAGCGTGAACAGCCTGTTGCCGGCGAACCGGTTTCCGCCCCCGAGCAGGCTCCCGTCGCCCAGGCCGAGCCGGTCGCCCCGCGCGCCGAGCCGATTGCCGAGCCGGCGCCAGAGCCGATAGTCGACGTGGTGCCGGCCAGCGTGCCGGTCGAGCCGCTGGTTCAGTCCGCTTTGCAACCAGAGGCGCAGCCCGCGCCGCAACCCGCTGCGCCACCTGTGGTTGCCGAGGCACCGCAGCCGGCAGTCCAGCCGGTTGCCCCGGTCGAGCCGGCGCCGGTCGTCGTGCCCGTTCAGCCCGAACCCGTTGCCGAATCACCCGTCGTGGTCGCCCAGCCGGAACCCGAGCCTGCTCCGCAGCCCGAACCCGAGCAGCAGGCCAAGCCTGCTGCCAGCGAGCCGTCCAGGATTGGCTTCTTCGCCCGCCTCAAGCAGGGCCTGTCGAAGACCAGCGCCAGTCTCGGCGAAGGCATGGCCAGCCTGTTCCTGGGCAAGAAGGCCATCGACGACGACCTGCTCGACGAGATCGAGACCCGCCTGCTGACCGCCGACGTCGGCGTCGAGGCCACCACCACCATCGTGCAGAACCTCACCAAGCGCGTGGCGCGCAAGGAACTGGCCGACAGCGAAGCGCTGTACAAGGCCCTGCAGGAAGAGCTGGCCGGCCTTCTGCGCCCTGTCGAGCAGCCGCTGACCATCACCCGCGACAAGCAGCCCTACGTGATCCTCGTGGTCGGCGTGAACGGCGTTGGCAAGACCACCACCATCGGCAAGCTGGCGAAGAAGCTGCAGCAGGATGGCAAGAAGGTCATGTTGGCCGCCGGCGACACCTTCCGTGCCGCTGCCGTCGAGCAGCTGCAGGTCTGGGGTGACCGCAACAACATCGCCGTGATCGCCCAGCACACCGGCGCGGATTCCGCCTCGGTGATCTTCGACGCCGTGCAGGCTGCCAAGGCCCGTGGCGTCGATGTGCTGATCGCCGACACGGCTGGCCGCCTGCACACCAAGGACAACCTGATGGAAGAGCTGAAGAAGGTGCGCCGTGTGATCGGCAAGCTGGACGAGACGGCTCCCCACGAAGTCCTGCTGGTGCTGGATGCCGGCACCGGGCAGAACGCCATCAACCAGGCCAAGCAGTTCAACAACGCCGTGGAACTCACCGGCCTGGCCCTGACCAAGCTGGACGGCACCGCCAAGGGCGGGGTGATCTTCGCCCTGGCCAAGCAGTTCGGCCTGCCGATCCGCTACATCGGCGTTGGCGAAGGGATCGACGATCTTCGTACCTTCGAAGCCGACGCTTTCGTCCGTGCACTCTTCGAGACCCGGGAAATCGCATGATCCGTTTCGAGCAGGTTGGCAAACGCTATCCCAACGGCCATGTCGGCCTGCACGAGATTTCGTTCCGCGTGCCGCGCGGCGAGATCATGTTCGTCACCGGCCACTCCGGCGCCGGCAAGAGCACCCTGCTGCGCCTGATCCTGGCGATGGAGCGGCCGACCTCCGGCAAGCTGCTGCTCGGCGGGCAGGATGTTTCGCGCATCTCCACCGCGCAGATTCCCTTCCTGCGCCGGCAGATCGGCGTGGTGTTCCAGAACCACCAGTTGCTGGATGACCGCAGCGTATTCGAAAACGTCGCGCTGCCCATGCAGATCCTCGGCCTGCCCAAGGCGGACATCGCCTATCGCGTCGAAGCGGCGCTGGACCGGGTGAACCTCAAGGAGAAAGCCGAGGACCGTCCGTCCGACCTCTCCACCGGCCAGCAGCAGCGCGTCGGCATCGCCCGCGCGGTGGTGCACCGTCCGGCCCTGCTGCTCGCCGACGAACCCACCGGCAACCTCGACCCGCGCCTGGCCTCGGAAATCATGTCCGTGTTCGAAGACATCAACCGCCTGGGCACCACCGTGCTGATCGCCAGCCACGACCTGGCGCTGATCGCGCGCATGCGCCACCGGATGATCACGCTGCAGCGCGGCCGCATCATCGCCGACCGCGAGGAGAACGCCTGATGAGCGCCAATGACCTGCCCCGCGGCGACGAAGAAGGCACCCCGACGCGCAACACGCGCGAGCGCCCGGACGACAATGAGCACCAGGACCACAGCGCCTCCCTCTCGGCCTACGCGGAAAACCACCGCGCCAGCCTGATGGACAGCCTGCACCGCCTGGTCAGCCACCCTTTCGGCAGCTTCTTCACCTGCCTGGTGATGGGCATCACCCTGAGCCTGCCCATGGGCCTGTCGCTGCTGCTGAACAACGTCGAACGCCTCGGTGGCTCCTGGCAGCGCGCCGCACAGATTTCCCTGTTCCTCGACCTGAAGGCCAGCGAGGCCCAAGGCCAGGACCTGCGCGAGCAGATCGAGAAGATGCCCGACGTGATCGAGGCGCAGCTGATCAGCCGCGACGATGCGCTCAAGGAGTTGCAGGAGCAGTCCGGCCTCGGCGAAGCGCTGAAGGAGTTGCCGGATAACCCACTGCCGGCGGTGATCTCGGTGACGCCCAAGCAGATCGACAAGGCCCAGCTGGATGCCTTGCGTCAACGCTTGTCGGAGCTGCCGGGTGTACAACAGGCGCAGCTGGACCTGGTCTGGGTCGAGCGGCTGTCGGCGATTCTCAAGCTGGGTGACCGCTTCGTCTTCGGCCTGACCCTCCTGCTGGTGCTGACCCTGCTGCTGGTGATCGGCAACACCATTCGCCTGCACATCGAAAACCGCCGTAACGAAATCGAAGTCATCAAGCTGGTCGGCGGGACGGACGGTTACGTGCGTCGCCCCTTCCTCTATATGGGGGCGCTGTACGGCCTGGGCGCGGGCATCCTGTCCTGGGCTTTGCTGGCCTTCGGCCTGGACTGGCTGAACAGCTCCGTGGTCAACCTGGCCGGGCTGTACGGCAGTGATTTCGGCCTGGCGGGCGTACCGGTCGACGACGGCCTGTCGCTCACCGTGGGCGCCGTGCTGCTAGGCTGGATCGGCGCCTGGCTGGCCGTGGCGCGCCACCTGCGCGAGCTGGCGCCGCGCTGAAACCCCCTGATTTTGCAGGGGTTAAGCGGGTGTAAAGGAACTTTTACACCCGCTTGCAGTCAGATTTCGCAGTGCTACACTGCGCGAGTTTCGTGAATCGGAGGATTCGCATGACCACTTCTCTGCAACCTGTATATGCCCTGGCTCCCGGTGCGAACCTGGAAGCCTATGTGCACTCGGTGAACAGCATTCCGCTGCTGACGCCGGAGCAGGAGCGCGAACTGGCCGAACGCCTCTTCTACCAGCAAGATCTGGAAGCGGCACGGCAAATGGTTCTGGCGCACCTGCGCTTCGTCGTGCATATCGCCCGGAGTTATTCCGGGTACGGCCTGGCCCAGGCCGATCTGATCCAGGAAGGCAACGTCGGCCTGATGAAGGCTGTGAAGCGCTTCAACCCGGAAATGGGTGTGCGCCTGGTGTCGTTCGCCGTCCACTGGATCAAGGCGGAAATCCATGAGTTCATCCTGCGCAACTGGCGGATCGTGAAAGTCGCGACCACCAAGGCGCAGCGCAAGCTGTTCTTCAACCTGCGCAGCCAGAAAAAGAAACTGGCCTGGCTGAGCAACGACGAAGTGCACCGCGTCGCGGAAACCCTAGGTGTCGAGGCCCGCGAAGTCCGCGAGATGGAAAGCCGTCTCACCGGGCAGGACATGGCCTTCGACCCGGCGGCGGATGCCGACGACGAGAGCGCCTACCAGTCCCCGGCGCATTATCTGGAAGACCATCGCTACGACCCGGCGCGCCAGCTGGAGGAAGCGGACTGGAGCGACAGCTCTACCGCCAGCCTGCACGAGGCGCTGGAAGGCCTGGACGACCGCAGCCGCGACATCCTCTACCAGCGCTGGCTGGCCGAGGAGAAGGCGACCCTGCACGACCTGGCGGCCAAGTACAACGTGTCCGCCGAGCGGATCCGTCAGTTGGAAAAGAACGCGATGAACAAACTCAAGGGTCGCATCGAAGCCTGACCGGCTTCGACGCGCCCTGCGAGTCGCGAACCGCACCCTGGTGCGGTTTTTTTCTGTCCGCTTGTCTGTGTCTGGAGAGTCCCATGCCGCGCCTGCGTCCCGTCCACGGGATGTTCTTCCTGGTCATCGCCCTGCTGGCCTTCGGTCTCGGCTCCTGGGTCGCTCGCACGTCGGCGCCGCCCAAGCCGCCGCAATGGTTCAACGACTGGAAGGAAAAGGTCTTCGAGCCGTTGGCCGACGACAGGCTCACGTTGAATGACCTGCAGGCCCAACAGCCGGGCGAGCTCTGGCTGACCGCCAGCCAGGACGGTCCGCAGTTGCACTACCGTGGCAAGCTGGTGACGGAAGAGGGGCCCTGGCACGTCGAGGCGGAGTTGGCGCTGAGCGATGCCGAGCATGCCAGCCTGGCGAAGGCCACCGGCATGCAGCCGACCAGCAAGGACCAGCCGCTGAGCGCCGATCTGATGGGGCAACTGGGCAACAAGCCGGTCTCCGAGCTAGCGCTGGCGCCACAGGAAGATCTGGCGGTCGGTCGTCTGGCAGTGAGCCTGGGTGATCCGCGCCTGCGCCTGCAGGTGGACGGCGGCGAAGCCTGGGTCTATCCCGAGAAGGGCATGACCCTGCTGCACCGCGACGGCACCCTGCAATGGGTGCGAGTGGTGCCGCGCAATTCCCTCAAGGTCAGCGAGGCGCCTTAAAGGCGTTCGAGGTAATCGCTGCCGCCCAGCTGCCACATCTGCTGGCGGATCCACGAGGCGCGCTGGCGTACGTAGGGGCCCGGCTTGCCGGCGCTCCACTTGCGTGGATTGGGCAGCACGGCCGCCAGCAGGCTGGCCTGCTGCTGCGACAGGCGCTTGGCGTCGACGCCGAAGTGATGCTGCGCGGCGGCCTGGGCGCCGAACACGCCCGCATCCCATTCCACGCTGTTGAGGTAGACCTCGAGAATCCGCTGCTTGGACCAGAAGGTTTCGATCAGCAGGGTGAACCAGGCCTCGAAGCCCTTGCGCACCCAGCTGCGGCCAGTCCACAGGAAGACGTTCTTCGCCACCTGCTGGCTGATGGTGCTGCCGCCGCGAACAGTGCCGCCTTGCTCGTTGTGCGCCAGCGCCTTCTGGATTGCCGGCATGTCGAAGCCGTGGTGCTCGGCGAACTTCTGGTCTTCGCTGGCGATCACCGCGAGCTTGAGGCTGTCCGGCAGGTCGTCCCAGGAGCGCCAGCTGCGTTGCAGGTCGATGGGCTTGCCGTTGAACCAGGACTCCATCTTGCGCTCGACCATCACCATGGTGCCGGGCGGCGGCACCCAGCGCAGGATGATGACCAGCCCGACGCTGATGGCGACGAACCAGAGCGCGATCTTGAACAGGCGGCGGAGGACGTTGCGCATGCGAGGCTTTGACTGGGCGGATGAGCGGGCCATTATAGCGGCACTCATCTGCCTGGAGCTTTCCGATGCTGCGTACTTTCCTGATGCTCGCCGCCTTCTTCGGTTTCACCGGGGTCGCCCTTGGCGCCTTTGCCGCCCACGGCCTGAAGAGCAAGCTCACGCCCGAGTACCTGGCGGTGTTCCAGACCGGCGTGCACTACCAGATGCTGCATGCCCTGGCACTGTTCGGTGTGGCGCTGCTCTCGGCGCACGTCGGCGGCACCCTGGTCAGCCTCGCCGGCTGGGCCTTCACCGTCGGCATCCTGCTGTTCTCCGGCAGCCTCTACCTGCTGACCCTGGCTGGCCTGGGCGTGGGAATCATCACTCCGATCGGCGGGCTGTTCTTCCTCATCGGCTGGGCGTTGCTGCTGGCCGCGGCCTTCCGACTGGGTTGACCCGGACATCAGAAAAGCCCGAGTGCGACGCTCCGGTAACTTGGTCATCGGGCGCGATCGGGCTAGAATGCGACCCCCTCCAGCAACGACCGTCCCGCCCATGCGTATTCAGTTGAATGGCGAACCTTTCGAGCTGCCCGACGGCCACACCGTCGCCAATCTGCTCGAGCGTCTCGACCTCACCGGCAAGCGTGTCGCGGTCGAGCTCAATCTGGACATCGTGCCGCGCAGCCAGCACGCCGCCACCGCCCTGAGCGAAGGCGACCAGGTGGAAGTGGTGCATGCCATTGGCGGCGGCTGACGGCCGCCCCCCAGACTTTCAGGCCCCGCCCGCCTTCCCTTTTCGTCAGGAGTGATCCGATGAGCCACACCAACTCCAATCTGCCGGTCGACAAGCCCTTCACCCTGGCTGGCCGTACCTACAATTCGCGCCTGCTGGTCGGCACCGGCAAGTACAAGGACCTCGAAGAGACCCGCGTCGCCATCGAGGCCTCGGGCGCCGAGATCGTGACTGTTGCCGTGCGCCGCACCAACATCGGCCAGAACCCGGGCGAGCCCAACCTGCTGGACGTGATTCCGCCGGATCGCTTCACCATCCTGCCGAACACCGCCGGTTGCTACGACGCCGTCGAAGCCGTGCGCACCTGCCGCCTGGCCCGTGAGCTGCTGGATGGCCACAACCTGGTCAAGCTGGAAGTCCTGGCCGACCAGAAGACCCTCTTCCCCAACGTCGTCGAAACCCTCAAGGCCGCCGAAGTGCTGGTCAAGGACGGCTTCGACGTCATGGTGTACACCAGTGACGACCCGATCATCGCCCGCCAACTGGCCGAGATCGGCTGCATCGCGGTGATGCCGCTGGCCGGGCTGATCGGCTCGGGCCTGGGCATCTGCAACCCGTACAACCTGCGCATCATCCTCGAAGAAGCCACCGTTCCGGTGCTGGTGGATGCCGGCGTCGGCACCGCCTCCGACGCGACCATCGCCATGGAGCTGGGCTGCGAAGCCGTGCTGATGAACACCGCCATTGCCCACGCGCAGAACCCGGTGATGATGGCCGAGGCCATGAAGCACGCCATTGTCGCCGGCCGCCTGGCCTATCTGGCCGGTCGCATGCCGCGCAAGCTTTACGCCAGCGCGTCGTCGCCGATGACGGGCCTGATCAACTAAGTATTTCCATCCCGACGCGCGGGCCGGTTTGCCAAGGGCAGCCGGCCCGCTCGTGCATTTACCCGCAAGGTCCGAGTCATGAGTGAATCCTTCGAGAACCAGCCCGACGCCGACAACCGTCCGATGCGCGCGATCAAGAGTTTCGTGATGCGCGCCGGCCGCATGACCGAAGGCCAGCAGCGCGGTCTCGACCAGGGCTGGCCGAAATTCGGCCTGGAGCTGGCCGATGGCGCGCGTGACTTCGACCAGGTGTTCGGCCGGAAGGCGCCGCGCACCTTCGAAATCGGTTTCGGCATGGGCCACGCTACCCTGGAGATGGCGGCTGCCGCGCCGGATCAGGACTTCATTGGCGTGGAAGTGCACCGTCCCGGCGTCGGCGCGCTGCTCAACGGCATGCTGACTCAGGACCTGACCAACATCCGCGTCTACAGCTGCGATGCCATTGAAGTGCTGCGCGACTGCGTGGCCGACGCCAGCCTCGACCGTCTGCTGCTGTTCTTCCCGGATCCGTGGCACAAGTCGCGCCACCACAAGCGTCGCATCGTGCAGCTGGCCTGGGCCGAGCTGGTGCGGCAGAAGCTGAAGGTGGGCGGCGTGCTGCACATGGCCACCGACTGGGAACAGTATGCCGAGCACATGCTGGAAGTGATGAATAGCGCACCCGGCTATCGCAACCTTTCAGCGGACAATACCTTTGTGCCACGCCCGGAAGAGCGCCCGATCACCAAGTTCGAACGTCGCGGGGAGCGACTTGGGCATGGTGTCTGGGATCTGAAGTTCGAGCGTGTCGACTGATGTGCCGAAAGGCCTGCGCAGCAGGCCTTTTTCACGGATGAACACCCTATAGACCGGGACCACCCGGCAGGCCCCAGGGCCACCCTCACCTCCTGAATAAAAAGCGGCATCCGCCGCGGACGAAAATAAGAGTGATGGACAGGAGTCCGTCGCAAAGGAGTCTGCTGTGTTGAAGAAACTTGCTGTACTGCTGATGGCGGGCGCGTGGGCCCTGCCGGCGCAGGCGAAAGTCGATGCCACCGAGGCCGCTCGACTGGGCCGCGACCTGACGCCGATGGGGGCGGAAATGGCCGGCAACGCCAGTGGCACCATCCCCGCGTGGACCGGTGGCATCACCAGTGCCCCGGCGGGCTACCAGCCCGGCACCCATCACCTCGATCCGTACGCCGCCGATGCCGTGCAGTACAAGATCGACAGCAAGAACCTGGCGCAGTACCAGGCGCTGCTTACCCCCGGTACCCAGGCGCTGCTGCAGGAAAACCCGGACTACTACCTGCGCGTCTTCCCCAGTCGCCGCAGCGCTTCCCTGCCTCAGCGCATCTATGACGCCACCCGCTTCAATGCCGAGAATGCCGAGCTGATCGCCGACGGCAATGGCGTGCAGGGCGCCGCTGCCGGCGTGCCGTTCCCGATCCCGAAGACCGGCCTGGAAGCCATCTGGAACCACATCATGCGCTACCGCGGCGAGCAGATTCACATGGTGACCAACCAGGCCGCCGTACTCGCCAGCGGCAGCTACAACCTGCTCAAGCTCGACCGCTACGTGTACTTCAACTACGGCCGCGAGGGCATGACCCCGCAGGACCTGAACAACACGCTGTTCTACTACAAGTACAACATCGTCGCCCCGGCCAAGCTCGCCGGCTCCGCGCTGGTGGTGCAGGAGACCATCGACCAGGTGCTCTCGATCCGCAAGGCCTGGCGCTTCAACAGCGGTGAGCGCCGCGTGCGTCGTCTGCCGAGCCTGGCCTACGACACCCTGCAACCGGACACCAACGGCCTGGCCACCGCCGATACCGTGGATGTCTACAACGGCGCACCGGACCACTATGAGTGGCAGCTGCTGGGCAAGCGCGAGATGCTGGTGCCGTACAACAGCTACGCAGTGCACCAGAAGGGCATTCCCTACGCCGACATTCTCAAGACCAAGACCCTCAACCCCGAGCTGCTGCGCTACGAGCCGCACCGCGTCTGGGTGGTCGAGGCGACCCTGCGCAAGGGCATGGGCCATCCGTTCGCCAAGCGTCGCTTCTATCTGGATGAAGACAGCTGGCAGATCCTTGCCTCGGACATCTACAACGCCGACGGCAAGCTGATCCGCGCCCAGGAAGTGCACCCGATCAACTACTACGACGTGCCGATGGTGCTCAGCACCCTGGAAGCGCTGTACGACTTCGAAGGGGCGCGCTACTTCGTCGACGGCCTGGACAACAACGAGCCGATGTACGACTTCAAGGTCCCGCTGGGGCCGCGCGACTTCACCCCGCAGGCCTTGCGTCGCGAGGGCAACTGAGTCCAGCAGAGGCCGCCGCGAGGCGGCCTTTGTGTTTGCGCGGGGTGGGATGTCGTTGCTGGCGCAACGCTTCGCGGGCATGGCCCGCTCCTACAGGGTGCGCTGCTGTATGGCGCATGGGTTGTAGGAGCGGGCCATGCCCGCGAGCCGCCTGGAAGGCGGTGCTGTCAGTTGGCACCGTACCGACCCGATCGCGGATGAATCCGCTCCTGCGCAGACGCAGGCTTCTACTCGATCAACTCCGCCCCCAGCACCGTGGTTTCCGGCATGCGCATCGGCGCCGGGCTGATCTGCAGGTACTTGATGCTGGTGCGCGGGATGATCAGCAGGTCGCCGTCCACCTCGATGCTGATGACCGGCGATTCCATCTGCTTGCGGATGCCGCGGGCTACTTCGGCGGGGTCGTCGCTCTGTTGCGGGAAGCGCAGCGCCAGGCGCTGGCCATCGGAGAAGTGCAGGTAGAGATGCTTGATCGGCTTCATGTGTCCTCCGGCGGGTGGGTGGCCAACCGCCGGAGAACGCAGGTCAACTGCGGTCGGCGATCATGCCAATCACGAAGAACACTAGCAGCAGGACGGGCGCCAGGGTGTAGTTGTTGAAGTAGCCCAGGCCCTTGGCCAGCCAGGGAGTCACGAAGACCATCGCCAGGCCATAGCCGACGGCGCAGATCAGCACGAACAGCAGGGTGCGGAAGACGAAGTTCAGGCTGCCGATGCGTTGCTGTACCCAGGCGTTGATCGCCGGGCCGAACAGCACCAGTACCGTGGCCATGATCGCCAGCGCGATGTCGGACAGGTGGCCGCGGCACCAGCGGGAGACGTTGGCAATCAGGTCGAGCGCGAAGTCCATTGGGGCTCCTTGGGATTCAGAGTCGCCGGGGAGTGTACACGCCGGGCGACGATGAAGTCGCCCGGCGCTGCTCGTGTCAGAGGCTCAGGGCAGGAAGCGCTGCAGCAGGTCGTTGAGGAACAGCTGTCCGCGCTCGGTCGGCGCCAGTCGTTGCGGGTCGTCCAGCAGCAGGCCGTCCTGGCGCGCCTGGCGGCAGGCCTGCTCGATGGCGGCCAGCGGCAGGCCGGTGCGCTCGGCGAAGGTCGCCGCCGGCACGCCGTCGGTGAGGCGCAGGGCGTTCATCATGAACTCGAAGGGCAGGTCGCTCGCTTCCAGGTCGCGCTCGCCGGCCTGGAAGGGTTTCTCCGGGTTCAGGTAGTCCTTCGGCAGGCGGGTCTTCCAGGTGCGCAGGATGCGGCCTTCCGGCGTGCTCAGCTTGGCGTGGGCGCCGGCGCCGATGCCGAGGAAGTCGCCGAAGGTCCAGTAGTTCAGGTTGTGCCGCGCGCGCTTGCCGTCGCGGGCGTAGGCCGAGGTCTCGTACTGGACGTAGCCTGCCTGCGCGAGCAGCGTCTGGCCGGCCTCCTGGATTTCCCACAGCTGGTCGTCCTCGGGCAGCTCCGGCGGCTGGCTCCAGAACACCGTGTTCGGCTCCATGGTCAGCTGGTACCAGGACAGGTGCGTCGGCGCCAGGTCGATGGCCTGCTGCAGGTCGGCCAGGGCGTCGGCGACGGTCTGCTCGGGCAGGCCGTGCATCAGGTCCAGGTTGAAGTTGTCGAAGCCGGCGCGACGCGCCATTTCGGCGGCGCGTACCGCTTCGTCGCCATCGTGGATGCGCCCCAGGGCCTTGAGCTTCTCGGCCTGGAAGCTCTGGATGCCGATGGACAGCCGGTTGATGCCCAGCGCCCGGTAGTCGGCGAACTTGGCCTGCTCGAAGGTACCGGGGTTGGCTTCCAGGGTGATCTCGATGTCGCTCTCGAAGCCGACTTGCTGCTCCAGACCTTCAAGGATGCGCCCCAGCGCCGTGGCGGAGAACAGGCTGGGCGTGCCGCCGCCGAAGAAGATCGAGGTCAGCTTGCGGCCATACACGTAGCCCTGATCTGCCGTCAGGTCGGCCAGCAGCGCTTCGACATAGGCGTCTTCGGGTAGCTCAGGGCCGGCGGCGTGGGAGTTGAAGTCGCAATAGGGGCATTTGCGCACGCACCAGGGGATGTGGACGTATGCGGACAGCGGTGGCAGGCGGAAGCAGGAAGCCACCGGCCCTGCGTCGAGCCCGTGGCTTCCTGCCTGGCTCATAGACCCAGCCGCTGCTTCAGCAGGGCCATCGCGCGGGCGCGGTGGCTGATCTGGTTCTTGCGCTCGGGCGGCAGCTCGGCGCTGGAGCACTCGGCTTCCGGCACCCAGAACAGCGGGTCGTAGCCGAAGCCGTGTTCGCCGCGAGCTTCGCGCAGAATGCTGCCGTGCCAGAGGCCTTCGCAGAGAATCGGCAGCGGGTCGTCGGCGTGGCGGACCAGGGCCAGCACGCTGACGAACTGGGCGCCGCGCTGCTCGTCCGGTACGTCCTTCAGGGCGTCCAGCAGCTTGGCGTTGTTCGCTGCGTCACCCTGGCCGTCGGCGTAGCGCGCGGAATAGATGCCCGGCGCGCCGCCGAGGAAGTCCACCGCCAGGCCGGAGTCGTCGGCCAGCGCCGGCAGGCCGGAGATGCGCGCGGCGTTGCGGGCCTTGAGGATGGCGTTCTCGACGAAGGACAGGCCAGTCTCTTCCGGCTCCACGTCGCTGAACTCGCCGATGGAGCGCACCTTCACGTGGGCTCCGAGCATGGCCTGGAGTTCCTTGAGCTTGCCGGCGTTGTGACTGGCCAGCACCAGTTGTTCGAGCTTGATCATTCGTCTGGGAAGATTTCCTGCATGAAATCGAAGCTTTGCGCGGCTTCGTTTCCGGACTGGACCTGGATGGAGAAGGTCAGGGTTTCGCGGCCTTCGATGGGGAACTGCGCCAGGTTGTAGACGGCGCCTTCCTCGACCACGCGCTTGAAGGTCAGGGGGATGGTCTGTCCCATCAGGTTTTTCGCGCTGCCGGCGACGGTGGCGTTGGCCGGCTTGCCGCTGGCGTCCAGTGGCACGATGTTGATCACGCCCTGGGCCTTGCTGCGCACCACACCGACCGCTTGCGCGACATTGGGCTGGAGGAAGCTGGAGTTGAACACGCTGTAGTGCACCTGCAGGTCACCCAGGCGCTTCACCTGTTCGGCGAAGGCGGGCAGGGCGAGGACCAGGCAGGCGAGGACGGTAAGCAGGCGGCGCATGATGTTTCTCCCGGGCTCTATCAGGTAGCCGCGATCAGACGGCGATGCGGTGGTCTTGCACGCCAGCGCCGCTGATCCGGTAGATGCCGATCTCACCCAACAGATTAGGCCAGATTCGCGAGGCCCAGCCATGCTGGTGCTCGTGGTCTACCGCCAGGCGGTCGAGCACTTTCGCGTGCTGCTCGTGGCAGAGCGCCTCGAAGTCGCGGAAGGTGCAGAAGTGGATGTTCGGCGTGTTGTACCAAGTGTACGGAAGGAATTCCGACACCGGCATGCGGCCATTGCGCGCGAGGTACCAGCGGCAGCGCCAGTGACCGAAGTTGGGGAAGGTGATGATGCAGGTCTTGCCCACGCGCAGCATCTCCGCCAGCACCTTGTCCGGGTAGCGCAGGGCTTGCAGCGACTGGGTCATCACCACCACGTCGAAACTGTCGCTGGCGAAGTTGCCCAGGCCCTTGTCCAGGTCCTGTTCGATGACGTTGACGCCACGTTCGATACATTTGGCGATCTTGTCGGAGTCGATCTCCAGGCCGTAGCCGCCGACCTGCTTGTGGTCGCGCAGCCAGGCGAGCAGCTCGCCGTCGCCGCAGCCCAGGTCGAGCACGCGGCTGCCGGCGGGGATCCAGTCTTGGATGATTTCCAGGTCGGCGCGCATGGTGGTCCTTATACGCTGATGCGGTGCATGTAACCGCTGAAGGCTTGCAGGTAGCGCGGAATCGGCATCAGGAAGGCGTCGTGGCCCTGCGGTGCGTCGATTTCCAGGTAGCTGACGTTCTTCTTCGCTGCGAGCAGCGCGTCGACGATCTCCCGCGAACGTGCCGGGGAGAAGCGCCAGTCGGTGGTGAAGGACATCAGGCAGAAGTCCGCTTTCACGCCTGCGAGGGTGCGCGCCAGATCGTCTCCGTTGGCGGCGGCCGGGTCGAAGTAGTCCAGCGCCTTGGTCATCAGCAGGTAGGTGTTGGCGTCGAAGCGGGTGGAGAATTCCTCGCCCTGGTAGCGCAGGTAGCTTTCCACCTGGAACTCGACGCTGTGCAGGTCGTAGTTGAGCTTCTCCGACTTCATGTCGCGGCCGAACTTGGCGCCCATGGCGTCATCGGAGAGGTAGGTGATGTGCCCGACCATCCGCGCCAGGCGCAGGCCGCGCTTGGGAATGACGTCGTGTTCCTGGAAGTGGCCGCCGAAGAACTCCGGGTCCGAGAGGATGGCCTGGCGCGCGACTTCGTTGAAGGCGATGTTCTGCGCCGACAGCTTGGGTGCGCTGGCGATGCACAGGCAATGGCGTACACGCTCGGGGTAGCTGATGGTCCACTGCAGCGCCTGCATGCCGCCCAGGCTGCCGCCGACGATGGCCGCCCAGCTCTGGATGCCGAGACGGTCGGCCAGGCGTGCCTGGCTGTTGACCCAGTCTTCCACGGTGACGACCGGGAAATCCGCGCCGTAGGTCTTGCCGGTGGCGGGATTGAGGCTGGTCGGCCCGGTGGAGCCGTTGCAGCCGCCCAGGTTGTTCAGTGCGACGACGAAGAACTTGCGGGTATCGATGGGCTTGCCCGGGCCGATACAGCTGTCCCACCAGCCCGGCTTGCGCTCATCTTCGCTGTGGTAGCCGGCGGCGTGGTGGTGGCCGGAGAGGGCGTGGCAGATCAGCACGGCGTTGCTCGCCGTGGCGTTCAGCTCGCCGTAGGTCTCGATCACCAGCTGGTATTCGGGCAGGGTCTTGCCGCAGGCCAGGGGCAGCGGTTCGTTGAACTGCAGCGTCTGGGGAGAGACCAGACCGACGGAATCTTCGGGGAAGACTGTTGGCATCGACCCAGCTCATGAATAAAAAAGGACGGCCAGTCTAAAGAGCGCCGCCCCCTGCGGCAAGCGTCGAGGGCGGACGCGGCGCGGCTTTCAGGCGCGCTGGGAGGTGGGCAGGGTGACGACCTTGGCCTGGCGTTGCAGCGGTGCCGGGCGACGCAGCTGGCGGAGGATGTCGGTGGCTTCGGCGAGCTGCTGTTCCAGTTCCTCGGTATAGCGCCCCAGCAGCAGCGAGCGCTGCCGCGCCTGCTGGGTTTCCTGGGCCAGGGCCTTGAGCCGCAGCATGTGGGTTTCCAGCATCTGCTTGTGTTCCAGGCTGTACTGCATCAGCGGCATGAGGGCGTCGGCCGCCCATTGCTCGGCCTCTTCGCGCAGGCGCTGGTGCAGGCCGATGACTTCCTGGGCGACGGTGGCGAAGAAGCGCCGGGTCAGCAGGCGTTGCTCGGTGAGCAGGGTCTTGAGGTGCAGGCGGAAACGGTCGGCCTTTTCCTGCAGCTTGGCGAGGTCGCGCAGGTAGCGCTGGACGCGGAACTGCGGGGCGTCCAGGGCGTTGAGCGGGTTTTCCTCGTTATGCCGCTGGTAGATGGCCGCGACCATACGGTTGGCGGTTTCCGCCTCGTGGCCAAGGGCGACCAGGTCGCCTTCCACGGTGCGGAAGAACTGCAGGATGGCCTGGTGAATGCCGACCGTGGTCCAGCTGCCGCGCAGCTTGTCGTGGACTTTCTTCAGGTGCTGTTCCAGGCGCTCGGCGCGCACTGCTTCGCGCAGTTGCTCGCCCTGGTGGCGCAGCAGGCGCTGGTTGGTCTTCAGGCTGAGCAGGCGCTTGTGGTGCAGGTTGTGGTCGTCCTTGGTCCGCGCAGTCAGCTCGAACAGCAACTGGCCGCTGTCCTGCTGCTGGTCGTTGAGCAGCGCCTGCTGCTCCTTCACCTTCTCCAGGCGCACGCGCAGGCTGTGCTGGCTGTTGTTGACCAGCGCCAGCACCTGGCCGACCACGGCGTCCTCGAGCAGGCGTTCCTTCTGCGCAACGATGCGCTCGCAGAGCAGTTCCTCCAGGGACTCCATCTGGCTGCGCACGAGCAACTCGCGATCGCCGCGCACCTTGGCCAGCAACGCCTGCTTGGCCGACAGCGGCAGCACGTCCTCGCGGGCAATGCCGAGCTGGCGCGCGGTGGTGTCCCGGATATGGCGGATGGCGTTCTGCACGAAGGTTTCGCCGGCCAGGTCGTCCCAGAGCACGTCGATCTTGTTCAGCACTGCATAAAGGGTGGTATGGCCGTCCTCGCCGAGCTGGCGCACGTGGTCCTGCCAGATCGCCATGTCGGAGGCGGTGACGCCGGTGTCGGCGGCCAGCAGGAAGAGGATCGACTGCGCGCTGGGCAGCATCGACAGGGTCAGTTCCGGCTCGCTGCCGAGGGCGTTCAGGCCGGGGGTGTCGAGGATGCGCAGGCCCTGGCGCAGCAGCGGGTGGTCGAAGTTGACCAGCGCGTGGCGCCACGCCGGCACCAGCACGATACCGGGCTTGTCGGTGGCCTCGAGCATGTCCGGGTGGAAGCCCAGCTGGATCGCCTGTTCCACCGGCAACGGTTTGGTCTTGGCGACCTGGGCGAAGGCTTCGGCCATGTTCGCCGGGTCGGACGTGTCCAGCGGGATATTCACCCAGTGCCGCGGGATGCGCTTGAACTGCGCCACGCTGGCGTCGGCGACGCGGGTCTCGATGGGCAGCAGGCGGATGTACGGGCGCTCCGAGCGCGGGTCGAAGAACAGCTCGGTGGGGCACATGGTCGTGCGCCCGGCCTGGGACGGCAGCATGCGGCGGCCGTAGCCGGAGAAGAACAGGCTGTTGATCAGCTCGGTCTTGCCGCGCGAGTACTCGCCGACGAAGGCCAGGGTGATGTGGTCGACGCGGAGCAGGCGCAGGGTTCGTTCGAGGCGGTTCTCGATTTCCGGGGTATTCAGCCGGGCGCGTTCCAGCCAGCTGCGATAGCGGGTGATCTCGCGGACCAGCTCGCGCTTCCAGGTGACGTAGGCATCGATCTGCTGACTGAGACGTTCCATGCTCATCCGGGCGTTCCTTGGGCTGGCGCGTCCTGCGCGGGGAATGGATGGCGTGGATTATGCGACGGAGTGAAGGAATAGCAATTGGCCTACAGCACATTCCTACGCGTAAGGTCGGCCAAGGTTACCGAGCGGCTATCTCCAGCTCTGCCGGAAATTTCGTCGGACGGGGAATGCGCACGCGCTTCTGGCGGTTCAGTTCGCCGCTTTCCAGCTTCACGGCGCTTTTCGGTACGCCGAAGGCCTTGCCGAGGAACACCAGCAGGTGGGCGTTGGCCTTGCCTTCGACCGGTGGCGCAGTCAGGCGGATCTTCAGGCGCTCACCGTGCAACCCGGCGAACTCGTCGCGGCTCGCCTTGGGCTGCAGGTGGCAGTCGAGGATCAGGTCCTCGCCGTCCCAGTGGTAGAACGGCATGGCCAGTTACATGAAGGGCGAAAGGATCTGTGGCATCCCGGTCATGGAGGCCAGGTTGCCGATCACCAGCATGTCGATCAGCTTCAGCGCGATGAACGCGAAGATCGGCGAGATATCCAGCCCGCCCAGGTTCGGCAGCAGCTTGCGGAAGGGCGCCAGGAACGGCTCGCAGATCTGGTTCACCAGCTGGGCGCCGGGGTTGTAGCTGCCCGGGGCGACCCAGGAGAGGATCACGCTGATGATCAGGGCGAAGAAGAATACCTTCAGGAACAGCGAGGTCACCGCGATGATCGACCACACCAGCAACTGCAGGATATAGCCGCCCACGCCGTAGCCCATCAGGGTCAGGGTGACGACCATCAGCACCAGCTGGATCAGGATTGCCAGCACCAGCGAGGCGAAGTCGATGCCACCGAAGCCGGGGATGACGCGGCGCAGCGGGTTCAGCAGCGGCTTGGTGGCGCGCACGATGAACTGGCTGAGCGGGTTGTAGAAGTCGGCGCGGACCAGCTGCAGGATGAAGCGCAGCAGTACGATCAGCAGGTACAGGCTGCCAAGTGTCTGGATCACATAGATGGCGGCTGTGGAAAGTCCGGTCATTGGGCGGTCCTTGGTGAACGTTGGGCACCGGCGCGCAGGGCCGGGCGAATCGGGCGGTCGGTCAACGACGGCGCCGTAGCGCCATACTGTAGGGAATTCATCGTCGCCGGTCGCGTGTAAGTGTGTTTCGTCGCGTGCAATTTCAACCCCGCTTGGCCATCAGGTCGGGGCCGTTGCACGTCGGATCGGCGGTGCGGCCCAGGCCGAGCAGGGTGAAGCCGTTGGATTCCTGGCGAATGCTGACATAACGCTGGTTGCCCTCGGCCAGGGGCTGCGGGCTGTCCAGTTCGATGTCTACCTGGAAGCGCTTGGGGTCTGCCTTGCAGCCGTGCACGGCGGTGTAGGCCAGGGTGACGCCGGTGCGCTTGTTCAGGCCGATCAGTTCTTCGCGTGCTGCGAGGGTGGTGTCTGCGCCGGCCGGGTCCGCCCAGGCGCGGGCGAGGTCGACGTCCACCCGCAGCCATTCGTCGACGAAGCCGCGGCCATTGGACGCGGCGGGCTGGATGCGCTGGAAGGCGTCACCGTCCTGGCGGTAGCGGAAGATGCCGGGGCGGGTCAGCAGGTCGCCGTCCAGGCTGCCGACTTCGGCGCGCCACTCGAAGCCGTCGGGGCGTGCCTTGAACTTCACTTCGTGATCGTCGCGCACGTAGTCGTGTTCGTTGTGCAGCAGGGTGCGCTGGGTCTGATCGACCGTGGCCGGGCGTACCACTTCCAGCGTGAGGTGGCTCCAGCGCGAGGTGCACCAGGGCGTGCCGTGCATCAGCGCGATGTCGCCGTTGGACAGGCGCTCGTACAGGTATAGGTCGCCGTAGGCGCCGGAGATATCCTTGTAAGGGCCGCTCTGCCAGTCCAGCGCGCGAACCCAGGCGTCGCCTTCACGGCGGTAGCCGCGCAGGACGTTGTCGGTGCCGCAGGGAATGGCAAAACCACCGCTGACCAGCAGCAGCGGGGTCGGGCTGTCGCTCAGGCTGACGACGATCTCGTTCTGGTCGGGCAGCGAAATGTCGCTGTCGCTGACCGGCTTTGGCGCGGGCAGCAGGCGCTGGCGCAGGTCAGCCTGCAGGGCGTCGAGGTCCGGCGTGGCCGAGGCGCAGGCGAGATGGGCGTCGAAGGCGTCGGCCAGCGTCTGCTTGTAGTGCTCGATGGCTTGGCTGAGCGCCGGCGAGACGGTGTTGTCCGCGTCGTCGTTGAAGCCGCTGGCCATGGCCTGTTGCATGGCCTGGTAGGCTGTCGGGACAGCCTCGTCGATGGCTGGGGCCGCCGGGCATTGCGCGGCCTGTGCGGCGGCGCTGGCCAGCAGGAAGCAGACGGCAAGGGGCAGTGCGACCGTCCCTGGTCGCGCAGTGGTGTGGGTCATTGCGATCAGCGGCCCAGTTGTTCGGCCAGCTCGGCGGAACGATGGTCGGCGGCGCCGACCGCCTTCTCCACCAGCGCCTCGAAGCCGTTGGCCTGGAAGGTGGTGATGGCGGCTTCGGTGGTGCCCTTGGGCGACGTCACGCGGCGGCGCAGCTCGGCCGGGTCGACATCACTGGTGGTGGCCATCTGGGCGGCGCCCAGCGCGGTCTGGCGGGCCAGTTGGCCGGCGACTTCGCGGGACAGGCCGAGCTTCTCGCCAGCGGCAGTCATGGCTTCCATCAGCAGGAAGAAATACGCCGGGCCGCTGCCGGAGACGGCGGTAACCGCGTCGATCTGGCGCTCCTCGTCCAGCCACAGGGCGATGCCCACGGCGCTCAGCAGCTGCTGCGCCTGCTCGCGCTGGGCGGTGCTGACGCTGGCGTTGGGGTACAGGCCGCTGGCGCCCAGGCCGACCAGCGCCGGGGTGTTGGGCATGCAGCGGACGATGGCGCGCGGCTGGCCGTTCACCTCGCCCAGCCAGCGTTCGAGGCTGGCGCAGGGGATGCCGGCGGCGATGGAGACGATCAGCGCGTTTTCCGACAGTGCCGGTGCCAGCGCGAGGCAGACGTCCTTCATGACCTGCGGCTTGACCGCCAGGACCACCACATCGGCACCGGCCACGGCGCTGGCGTTGTCGCCCACCACGTCGATGCCGTGCTCGGCGGCGATCTTCGCGCGCTGCTCGGCGCCCGGATCGCTGGCGCGGATGTCGCTCGCGGCGACGCCTTTGGCGCGCAGACCACCGATGAGACTGGCGGCCATGTTGCCGGCGCCGATGAAGGCAATGCGGGTGCTGCTCATGGAGTCGCTTCCTTTATTCAGTGCGAGGTGCCGTAGTCGCGGGCGCCGAACAGGGCGGTACCGATCCGCACCCAGGTGGCGCCTTCGCCGATGGCGGCTTCGAGGTCATGGCTCATGCCCATGGACAGGGTGTCCAGGCCGAGATTCAGGGCTTGCATCAATTCGCGCAGGCGGGCGAAAGCGGCGTGCTGCGCAGCAACGTCTTCGGTTGGCTCGGGTATGGCCATCAGGCCACGCAGTTTCAGGTGGGGCAGCTGCGACACCGCGTGGGCGAGGGCGGGCAGTTCGGCAGGGGAACAGCCGGACTTGCTGTCCTCGCCGCTGACGTTCACCTGCAGCAGCACGTTCAGCGGCGGCAGGTTCGCCGGACGCTGTTCGGAAAGACGCTGGGCGACCTTCAGGCGGTCCACCGAGTGCACCCAGTCGAAGTGCTCGGCGATGGGCCGGGTCTTGTTGGACTGGATGGGACCGATGAAATGCCAGGTCAGCGGCAGGTCCGCGAGCTCGACCTGCTTGAGCAGCGCTTCCTGCAGGTAGTTCTCGCCGAAATCGGCCAGGCCTTCGGCATACGCGTCGCGGATGGCGGCGGCGGGTTTGGTCTTGCTCACGGCAAGCAACTGCACCGAGCCAGGCGTGCGATTTTTCGCTTGTTCCGCCTCACGGATTCGTACGCGAACCTTTGCAATATTCTCTGCTATCGTGGACATTACCGTCGCTTTTCCGCCCGGCTGCTGCGTGTTCTGCGGCATTCTACCTGCTTGCTCTTGATTGGGGAGTCCCATGGATATTACCGAGCTGCTCGCCTTCAGCGCCAAGCAGGGCGCTTCGGACCTGCACCTCTCGGCCGGCCTGCCGCCGATGATCCGCGTCGACGGCGATGTTCGCCGCATCAACCTGCCGCCGCTCGAGCACAAGCAGGTTCACGCGCTGATCTACGACATCATGAACGACAAGCAGCGCAAGGATTTCGAAGAGTTCCTGGAAACCGACTTCTCCTTCGAAGTCCCCGGCGTAGCGCGCTTCCGGGTCAACGCCTTCAACCAGAATCGCGGCGCCGGCGCCGTGTTCCGGACCATTCCCTCCAAGGTGCTGACCATGGAAGACCTGGGGATGGGCGAAGTCTTCAAGCGCGTCTCCGACGTGCCGCGCGGCCTGGTGCTGGTCACCGGCCCGACCGGTTCGGGCAAGTCCACCTCGCTGGCGGCGATGCTCGACTACCTGAACAACACCAAGTACAGCCACATCCTCACCGTCGAAGACCCGATCGAATTCGTCCACGAATCGAAGAAGTGCCTGGTCAACCAGCGCGAGGTGCACCGTGACACCCTGGGCTTCAACGAGGCCCTGCGCTCGGCCCTGCGTGAAGACCCGGACATCATCCTGGTGGGCGAGATGCGCGACCTGGAGACCATCCGCCTGGCGCTGACCGCCGCGGAAACCGGTCACCTGGTCTTCGGCACCCTGCACACCACCTCCGCGGCCAAGACCATCGACCGTATCGTCGACGTGTTCCCTGCCGAAGAGAAATCCATGGTCCGCTCCATGCTCTCCGAATCCCTGCAGGCGGTGATTTCCCAGACCCTGCTGAAGAAGATCGGCGGCGGTCGTGTCGCGGCCCACGAGATCATGATCGGCACCCCGGCCATCCGTAACCTGATCCGCGAGGACAAGGTCGCGCAGATGTACTCGGCCATCCAGACCGGTGGCGCGCTCGGCATGCAGACCCTCGACATGTGCCTCAAGGGCCTGGTCGCCAAGGGCCTGGTGACTCGCGACGCGGCGAAGGAAAAAGCCAAGATCCCGGAAAACTTCTAATCCCACCGGGCCCCTTGCGGCCCGGCGCACGGAGCGCGCCACACGCACTCGCTTCGTGATCCGACAGCCCCGTCGTAGTCAGCGTGAACCTGCGCGAGAAAGATCATGGAATTCGAGAAGCTGTTGCGCCTGATGGTGGAAAAGGGAGCCTCCGACCTGTTCATCACGGCGGGCGTACCTCCGTCGATGAAGGTCAACGGCAAGGTATTGCCGGTCACCAAGACCGCACTGTCGCCGGAACAGACCCGCGAGACCGTGCTGTCGGTGATGAACGAGCAGCAGCGCCGCGACTTCGCCGAGAACCACGAGTGCAACTTCGCCATCAGCGCCCGTGGCGTCGGCCGTTTCCGTGTCAGCGCCTTCTACCAGCGCAACCTGGTGGGCATGGTACTGCGCCGTATCGAGACCAACATCCCGACCATCGACGACCTGAAGCTGCCGGAAATCCTCAAGAAGCTGGCGATGACCAAGCGCGGCCTGGTGATCTTCGTCGGTGCCACCGGTACCGGTAAGTCCACCTCGCTGGCAGCGATGATCGGCTACCGCAACAAGAACTCCACCGGGCACATCATTTCCATCGAAGACCCCATCGAGTACATCCACCAGCACCAGGGCTGCATCGTCACCCAGCGTGAGGTGGGCCTGGATACCGATACCTTCGAGGTCGCCCTGAAGAACACCCTGCGCCAGGCGCCGGACGTGATCATGATCGGCGAGGTGCGCTCGCGCGAGACCATGGACCATGCGGTGGCCTTCGCCGAAACCGGCCACCTGTGCCTGGCGACCCTGCACGCCAACAACGCCAACCAGGCGCTGGAGCGGATCATCCACTTCTTCCCGGCCGACCGTCATGGCCAGGTGTGGATGGACCTGTCGCTCAACCTCAAGGCCATCGTCGCCCAGCAGTTGGTGCCGACCCCGGATGGCAAGGGCCGTCGCGCGGTGATCGAGGTGCTGCTGAACACCCCGCTGGCCGCCGACCTGATCCGCAAGGGCGAGGTCCATGAGCTCAAGCCGCTGATGAAGCGCTCCACCGAGCAGGGCATGCAGACCTTCGACCAGGCGCTGTACCAGCTCTACACCCAGGGCGAGATCACCTACGAAGATGCGTTGGCCTACGCCGACTCGGCGAACGACCTGCGACTGATGATCAAACTGGGCTCGGAAACCGACGCCGATCACCTGACCAGCATGACCCAGGGTCTGACCCTGGAGATCAACGACGACGACCCCAGTCGCCGTTTCCGCTGAACCGTACTGCCTGAGAAGCCCGCCCCGTGCGGGCTTTTCGTTTATGCTGATGGCCTTGTCATGCAACGGGAGAAAGGCATGTCCGCCAACCCTGACACCCACAGCAAGGTCATCGGCTACCTGCTGTGGATCTTCGGCTTCACCGGCTCGCACCGCTTCTACTACGGTCGGCCGATCACCGGCACCATCTGGTTCTTCACCCTGGGCCTGTTCTTCATCGGCTGGATCATCGACCTGTTCCTCATCCCCTCGATGGATGATGCCGCGGACCAGCGCTACCGCGCCGGTGGCGTGGACTACAACGTCGCCTGGATCCTGCTGACCTTCCTCGGTGTGTTCGGCGTGCACCGCATGTACATGGGCAAGTGGCTCACCGGCATCCTCTACCTGTGCACCGGCGGGCTGTTCTTCATCGGCGTGCTCTATGACTTCTGGACGCTGAACAGCCAGATTTCCGAGCGCAACGGGCCGCAGCGTATCTGACACCGCGCCGCTCCCTGTTGGAGCGCCCCATAGGCCGCGATCGCGGGCATGGCTCGCTCCTGCAGGTGAATGCCATTCCTGGCCGCCGTCTTTCGTCGCGCCGCCTGGCGCGACCTGTGCCTCCCGCCTAAGGTCAGGAGGACAGTAGCAGGCGCCGCCGGGCGATCCCCGTGGCGCCGCAGAAGGAGTGGCTGCCATGAGCAACGAATCCCGCCCTGCCGTACTCGACCTGATCGGCAATACCCCCATGGTCCGCGTGACGCGCTTCGATACCGGACCCTGCACCCTGTTCCTCAAGCTCGAATCGCAGAATCCCGGCGGCTCCATCAAGGACCGCATCGGCGTCGCCATGATCGAGGCCGCCGAGCGCGACGGCCGGCTCAAGCCTGGCGGCGTGATCGTCGAGGCCACCGCCGGCAACACCGGCCTGGGCCTGGCGCTGGTTGGTCGCGCCAAGGGCTACCGGGTGGTGCTGGTGGTGCCGGACAAGATGTCCACCGAGAAGGTCCTGCACCTGCGCGCCATGGGCGCCGAAGTGCACATCACCCGCTCCGACGTCGGCAAGGGCCATCCCGAGTACTACCAGGACGTCGCCGCGCGGCTGGCGAAAGACCTGCCCGACGCCTTCTTCGCCGACCAGTTCAACAACCCCGCCAACCCGCTGGCCCACGAGACCGGCACCGGCCCGGAAATCTGGGCGCAGACTGGCCATGACCTTGATGCCGTGGTGGTCGGCGTCGGCTCCGCCGGCACGCTCACCGGACTCACGCGCTTCTTCCAGAAGGTCCAGCCCGAGCTGGAAATGGTCCTCGCCGACCCCGTGGGCTCGATCATGGCCGAGTACTCGCGCTCCGGCGCCATCGGCACGCCCGGCTCCTGGGCGGTGGAGGGCATCGGCGAAGACTTCGTGCCGTCGATCGCCGACCTCTCCAGCGTGCGCCACGCCTATTCGATCAGTGACGAGGAAAGCTTCGCCACCGCGCGTGAACTGCTGCGCAATGAGGGCATCGCGGCCGGCTCGTCCACCGGCACGCTGCTGGCCGCTGCGCTGCGCTTCTGCCGCGAGCAGACCGAGCCCAAGCGCGTGGTCAGCCTGGTCTGCGACACCGGCACGCGCTACCTGTCGAAGATCTACAACGACCAGTGGATGACCGACCAGGGCCTGCTGCAGCGCAAGCGCTACGGTGACCTGCGCGACATCATCGCGCGCCGCTTCGAAGAAGGGCGGGTCGTCAGCGTCGGCCCCGGCGACACCCTGCTCACCGCCTTCCAGCGCATGCGCCTGGCGGACATCTCCCAGCTCCCCGTACTCGACGGCAAGCGCCTGGTGGGCGTGATAGACGAGTCCGACATCCTCATGGGCGTGCATGACGACCCGGCGCACTACCGTTGCGAGGTCTCCAGCGCCATGAGCGACGCCCCGGAAACCCTGGCCCCCGGCGCCAGCCTCGCCGAACTGGAAGCGGTGCTCGGGCGCGGCCTGGTGGCCATCATCGCCGACGCGTCTGGCTTCCACGGCCTGATTACCCGATTCGACCTGCTCAACCATCTGCGGAGGACCCTCGCATGAGCCAGCACGACGACCGCCTCGGTTTCGCCACCCGCGTAATCCACGCCGGGCAGGAGCCGGACCCGTCCACCGGGGCGATCATGCCGCCGATCTACGCCAACTCCACCTACCGCCAGGAAAGCCCTGGTGTGCACAAGGGGCTGGACTACGGCCGCTCGCACAATCCGACACGCTGGGCGCTGGAGCGCTGCGTGGCGGACCTGGAAGGCGGAAGCAAGGCGTACGCCTTTGCCTCCGGCCTGGCGGCCATCTCGTCCGTGCTGGAGCTGCTCGATGCCGGCTCGCACATCGTCTCCGGCAACGACCTCTACGGCGGTACCTTCCGCCTGTTCGAGCGGGTACGCCGGCGCAGTGCCGGGCACGACTTCCACTTCGCCGACCTGGCCCAGCCCGGCGCGCTGGAAGCGGCGCTGACCGACAAGACGCGCATGGTCTGGGTGGAAACCCCGAGCAACCCGCTGCTGCGGCTGACCGACCTGGGCGCCATCGCTCGCACCTGCCGCGCGCGCGGCATCCTCTGCGTGGCCGACAACACCTTCGCCAGCCCCTATGTGCAGCGGCCGCTGGACCTGGGCTTCGACATCGTCGTGCACTCCACCACCAAGTACCTGAACGGCCACTCCGACGTCATCGGTGGTATCGCCGTCGTTGGCGACAACCCCGACCTCGCCGAGCGCCTGGGCTTCCTGCAGAACTCGGTGGGGGCCATCGCCGGCCCGTTCGACGCCTTCCTTACCCTGCGCGGGGTAAAGACCCTGGCCCTGCGCATGGAGCGGCACTGCGCCAATGCGCTGGAGCTGGCGCAGTGGCTGGAACAGCAGCCACAGGTGAAACGCGTCTACTATCCCGGCTTGGCCTCGCACCCGCAGCACGAGCTGGCCCGCACGCAGATGAAGGGCTTCGGCGGGATGATCTCGCTGGACCTGGATACCGATCTCGCCGGCTCGCGGCGCTTCCTGGAGAACGTCCAGCTGTTCGCCCTGGCGGAAAGCCTGGGCGGCGTGGAAAGCCTGATCGAGCACCCGGCGATCATGACCCACGCCAGCATCCCGCCGGAAAACCGCGCGGCGCTCGGCATCGGCGATTCGCTGATTCGCCTGTCGGTGGGTGTGGAGGATGTAGAGGACCTGCGCGCCGACCTGGCCAAGGCGTTGGCGATGATCTGATTGGAGCCTAGGAGGGGCAATAAAGCCCATATCGCTGCTGCATGTGCAGTTCGAAGGGCTCCGGACCCTGTATTGCCCAATAGGAAGAATCCACCACGGTAAAGGTGCAGATAGCTTGCCCTGCTACGAGGGCGGTGAGCTCGCCGCCTATCGTTTGATCAATACCTTGATACAACGACCAGAACTCGACATTACTCAGCTCCAGCCCTTCCTGGGAGAGGCGTTCGATTTCCAGGGCTCGATCCCCGGTGCACCAGTCAATCCGGAGGTGCCAGGTTTCGATGGTGGGTAGCTGCGACAGGTCTTCCGCGAACGTCCGCATATCGTGCAGTTCGTTGCGGGGGCCGTGTTGGGGGATGGTCACCATGAGGTGCTTCCGTTCGTGGAAAGCCCGCCAATCGGCGGGCTTTTTCATGGCGCGATGGAGCGTTACACCGCGTGGACGATATGCCCGTCCACCAGGGTGCAGCGCACCACGCCTGGCAGGCAGTGGCCGAGGAACGGGCAGTTCTGGCCACGGGAGTGCCAGGTTTCGCCCGCCAGGGTCTGGCCGTCAGCTTCGAACAGCACCACGTCCGCTGCCGCACCAATGGCCAGCTTGCCGGCCGGCAGGCGCAGCGCCGCGGCGGGGCCGCTGGAGAGGCGTGCCAGCAGGGTCGGCAGGTCGAGCAGGCCGTCCTGTACCAGGGTCATGGCCAGAGGCAGCAGCAGTTCGACGCTGCTGATGCCCGGGTCGGTCGCGGCGAACGGGGCGTTCTTCGCGTCAGGCTCGTGGGGCTGGTGATGGCTGGCGATGGCCTGGATCACGCCGCTCTTCACCGCGTCGCGCAGGGCGTCGCGGTCCTTGCGCGAGCGCAGCGGCGGTTGCACGTGGTACAGGCTGGAGAAGTCCGCCAGCGCTTCGTCGGTGAGGATCAGCTGGTACAGCGCCACGTCGGCAGTCACCGGCAGGCCGCGGGCCTGGGCCTGGGCGATCAGCTCGACGCCACGGGCACTGGTCAGCTGGCTGAAGTGCGCGCGCACGCCGGACTGTTCCACCAGCAGCAGGTTGCGCGCCAGGGCCACGGTCTCGGCGGTTTCCGGGATGCCGGCGAGGCCACGGAAGCTCGCGGTCGGCCCTTCGTGGGCAATGCCGTCGGCCGCCAGTTCGGCGTCCTGGGAGGTGAACACCACGGTCAGGTCAAAGGTCGCTGCGTACTCCAGTGAGCGCAGCAGCACGCGGTTGCTCGCCATCGGCGCCAGGCCGTTGGTGAAGGCTACGCAGCCGGCGTCGCGCAGGGCGACCAGTTCGGACAGTTGCTCGCCGGCCAGGCCCCTGGTCAGCGCGCCGATGGGGAAGACTTTCGCGTTGCCGGCCTCACGGGCGCGGTCGAGGATCAACTCGGCGACGGCGGAGGTGTCCAGCACCGGCTTGGTCTGCGGCGGGAAGCACAGGCTGGTGACGCCGCCGGCAGCGGCAGCGCGGGTTTCGCTCTCGATGCTGCCCTTGCGGCTGTAGCCCGGCTCGCGCAGGGCGACGCTCAGGTCGACCAGGCCCGGTGCGGCGATCAGGCCGGCGGCGTCGATTTCCTGGGCGGCATGGAAGCCTTCGGGGGCATCGCCGATGGCGACGATGCGGCCGGCCTCGATGTGCAGGTCGCAGACCTTGTCCAGGCCACTGGCCGGGTCGATCAGGTGGGCGCCACGAATACTGACGGTCATTGTGCGTCCTCCTGTTCCAGCTGGCGTTGGGCGTTCTGGCCGCTCATGGCCATGGACAGCACAGCCATGCGGATGGCGATGCCGTAGGTGACCTGGTTGAGGATCACCGACTGTTCGCCGTCAGCCACCGCGGAGTCGATCTCCACGCCGCGGTTGATCGGGCCGGGGTGCATGACGATGGCGTCGGGCTTGGCCAGCTGCAGGCGCTTCTGGGTCAGGCCGTAGAGCTTGAAGAACTCGCCTTCGCTGGGCAGCAGGCCGCCGGCCATGCGCTCGCGCTGCAGGCGCAGCATGATCACTACGTCGACGCCTTTGAGGCCTTCGTTGGCGTCGGTGAACACCTTCACCCCGTACTGGTCCTCCAGGCCCACCGGCAGCAGGGTGCGCGGGGCGATGACGCGGATGTCCGGGCAACCGAGGGTTTTCAGCGCGAGCATGTCGGAGCGCGCTACCCGCGAGTGCAGGATGTCGCCGACGATGGCCACCGAGAGGTTCTCGAAGCTGCCCTTGTGGCGGCGGATGGTGAGCATGTCGAGCATGCCCTGGGTCGGGTG